>NZ_JBVQPO010000002.1:0-458067 GCF_055710065.1 Ensifer sp. VA4
GTGTCAGCACGAAGCCGCCGACGACGGCCGCCGAACGCGGCATGCCGGCAAAGTTGATGAATACGGCGAGGCCCAACAGACCGTAGACGATCGACGGAACGGCCGCGAGGTTGTTGATGTTGACCTCGATCAGGTCGGTGAGCCGGTTCTTCGGCGCGAACTCTTCGAGATAGATCGAGGCGGCAACGCCGATCGGCAGCGACAGCACGAGCACGATCAGCATCATGTAGAACGAGCCGAGGGCGGCAACGCCGACGCCCGCCGCTTCAGGACGGCTGGATGCGCCGAAGGTGAAGATGCCGGTGTTGAAGCTCTTTTTCAGGATGCCGGCCTCGGCAAGCTGGTTCATCCAGGTGACCTGCTGGTCCTTGACCTTGCGCTTGCTCTCTTCGACCCTGAGGTCGATCTGCCCCTTGTAGGCGGAGTCGATGTTGGCTTCCGCCAGCAGGGTCACCGGAACGGTCTTGCCGATGATGGACGGATCCGCCACGACCAGGTCGCGCAGCAGTGTACGGGAGCTTGCAGAGACCATGTCGGTCGCCTGCTTGACCAGCGGCCGCTTGCTCGCATCGATGCCGAGCTGCTTGACGAGCGCCTCGCGCACCAGCAGCGGATAGTTGGCGGTCATCAGCACCTTGCCGTCGGTCGAGCGTTCGCCTTTGGGGTCGATGACCTTTTCGGTGAATTCGATCGGCAGCGTGATCGTCGTCTGCTGGAACGCGGTGTAGCCGTTGGAAATGACGGTCCACAGCAGCAGCGCCAGGAAGAAGAGACCAATGCTGATGGCGACAATGCCGTAGGCGCGGAACCGGCGCTCGGCGGCATAACGGCGCTTGATGCCGATATCGCGCTTTGCGGATGCGGGACGGGCGGAGATCCGGACGGTCGGGGAAGCGATGTCGGTCATTCGTACTGTTCCCGGTATTTGCGCACGATGTAGAGCGCGTAAATGTTGAGGCCGAGCGTGATGACGAAGAGCGTGATGCCCAATGCGAAGGCGACCAGCGTCTGCGGCGAGGTGAACTCGAGGTCGCCCGTCAACTGGTTGACGATCTTCACGGTCACGGTCGTCATCGGCTCGAAGGGGTTGATCTGCATGCGGGCGGCGACACCGGCCGCCAGCACCACGATCATCGTTTCGCCGACGGCGCGAGACGCGGTCAGAAGCAGCGCGCCGACAATGCCCGGAAGGGCTGCCGGAAGGATGACCTTCTTCACCGTTTCCGAGCGGGTGGCGCCGAGACCCAGCGACCCGTCACGCAGTGCGCGCGGCACCTGGGTGATGATGTCGTCGGAGAGCGACGACACGAACGGGATCAGCATGATGCCCATGACGATGCCGGCGGTGACCACGCTCTGCGCCTGGATGAAGTTCTGGTAGTTGCCGGTGGCAAGACCGTTCAGCTGCGCCGAGATGTCACGCAGGAACGGACCGACGGTCACCAGCGCGAAGAAACCGTAGACGATGGTCGGGATGCCGGCGAGCACTTCGAGCAGCGGCTTTGCGGTCGAACGCAAGCGCGGGTTCGCATATTCCGCCATGTAGATGGCCGCGAAAAGGCCGATCGGCACCGCAAACAGCATGGCGACGAAGGCGATGTAGAGCGTGCCTGCGAGAAGCGGGAGAAGGCCGAACTGGCCGGAGGCGCCACCGCTGCCGGCAGCGGCGAAGCGCGGATCCCAAACGGTGCCGAAGAAGAACTCGAACGGCGAGACCATGGTGAAGAAGCGACCGGCTTCCGACAGCATCGAGGCAACGATACCGACCGTCGTCAGGATGGCGATCGAAGATGCGACGATCAGCGAGCCGAGAATGACCCGTTCGACCTGGTTGCGCGCGCGGAAGCGGGTGGCGACGTTGCGGATGGCGTAGATGCCGCCGGCGATTGCGACCAGCAGAACGGCGGCCGTCATGAGCCAGCGATTGGCAACGGTCATCGCGTTGAAATGCTGGGCGACGGTGACCATGTAGGGCTCGCCTTCGCCGGCAAGGGCAACGCCCTTGGATGCGAGCGTCGAGCGAAGATTGGCGCTACCGTTTTCGAGCGCCGAAAGCTCCTCGCCGCTCAAGCGCAGCAGGCCGCCGGCAACGGATTTGACCTGGCCGAGCGCGAGCTGAACCGCGGCCGCGCCCTGACTCTGGACGGTGTCCGGCAGGGCGGCGCGCGTGCTTCCGTCGATATAGATGGGTGCCGCAATCAGCCAGGTGCCGAGAACGAGCGCCGCTGGCAGCATCGCCCAGATGGCGACGTAGCTACCGTGGTAGCCCGGCAAGGAATGGAGGTTGGAGAGCTTGCCGCCAGACTGCGCCAGCGACCGTGCGCGACCGGCAAAATAGGCAATGAAACCAATAACAACAATTAGCAAAAGAAGGAGCGAAGTACTCATCGGCACGTCTCCCCGGCATCGCCCGTCCATGAGCCGCCGGCAAATCGAATGAAGGCATGCCCCGGCGCGAAAAAGGTCGCGCCGGGGCTTGTCGTTATCAGAGCATGTTGCCGGCTTCGAAGCCCTTGCGAATTTCTTCGCGCTCGGCGTCCGGAGCAGCAACCAGGCCGTACTCGGCGAGCGGGCCGTCCGGGCCGATCATCTGGTCGTCGATGAAGAACTCAACATATTCCTTGAGGCCCGGAATGACGCCGAGGTGAGCCTTCTTGACGTAGAAGAACAGCGGGCGGGAAACCGGATACTCGCCGGAAGCGATCGTTTCGGTCGAGGGTACGATGCCGTTGACGGTCGCGACCTTCAGCTTGTCGGCGTTGTTTTCGTAGAAGGACAGGCCGAAGACGCCGATGCCGTTCTTGTTGGCAGCGATACGGGCGAGCGTTTCGGTGTAGTCGCCGTCGATGTCGACGGCCATGCCGTCCTTACGGACTGCGACGCACTTGCTGTGCTGCTGCTTTTCATCGGCAACGGCAGCCTTGATGACGTCAACGGCGCCAGCATCCTTGCAACCGGCAGCCAGGATCTTCTCTTCGAAGACTTCGCGGGTGCCGTGCTTTTCGCCCGGGATGAAAGCGGCGATATCAACGTCCGGAAGCGCGGAGTTGACTTCCGACCACTTCTTGTAGGGGTTGGCAACGATCTTGCCGTCGATGACGACTTCAGCAGCGAGCGCCTTGTAGAGATCGACCGGCTTCAGGGCGAGGTCGGCATTGCCGGCGTCGGTTGCGAAGACGATGCCGTCATAACCGATCTTGACTTCCTGGATTTCGGTCACGCCGGCGGCCTTGCAGGCCTCGACTTCCTTGTCCTTGATCTTGCGCGAGGAGTTGGCGATGTCGATGGTGTCCGGGCCGACGCCCTTGCAGAATTCCTTCAGGCCGGCGGAGGAGCCGCCGGATTCAACGACCGGGGTCTTGAAATCGGGGAAGGTCTCGCCGAACGTCTCGGCGACGATCTTAGCGTAGGGAAGAACGGTCGAGGAACCAGCGACCTGAACCTGGTCACGGGCGGCGGCTGCGCCGGCAAATGCGGCAGACGCTACCAGCGCCGCGACAGTGAGTTTAAGAGCTTTCATAAAAGTTCTCCCAGAATGGGCTTGTGTTGGTGTGCGCCAAGCGTTGCAGCGCTCTTCGCCGTCTTATCGGCTGCCCCTAGTTAGCCGCCGATAGCCACACCTTTTATGTCAGTTTGACGAAACATTTATGACAGCTCATGTCATTGAAAACACTAAGATAAAATGAACGTACCCAGGCTTTCCCGCGCCAATATGTCAGAACCGGACCGTAAAAGTCGTACCTTTGCCGATCTCTGAATGGATCAGCAGCCGAGCACGGTGGCGGGTGAGGATGTGCTTGACAATGGCGAGGCCCAATCCGGTGCCCTTTTTCGATCGACTGGCCTCGACATTGACCCGGTAAAACCGCTCGGTAATGCGCGGTACATGCTCGGCGGGAATGCCCGGCCCGTAGTCCTTCACGATCACTTCCGCCTGGGCGTCCTCTTCGCCGCCGCGCAGGATTATGTCGACCTTCTTGCCCTCCTGGCCATACTTGCAGGCGTTTTCGATCAGGTTCTCGAAGACCTCGATGAGTTCGTCGCGGTCACCCTGCACGACGACGGGCCTGTCCGGCACCACGAGAGAGACCGTGACATCGAGGTCCTTCGCCAACGGCAGCAGGCTGTCGCGGACATGGCCAAGCAAGGGCGCGAGGTCCACCGGATCGTCGGGCGCGATATGCGAGCGCAGTTCCAGTCGCGAAAGCGACAGGAGATCATCGACGAGGCGGCTCATGCGCGTGACCTGCTCGTGCATGATGCCGAAGAATTTCTCCTGCGCCTTCAGGTCGTTGCGCGCCGGGCCCTGGAGGGTCTCGATGAAACCGCGCAGCGATGCCAGCGGCGTGCGCAACTCGTGGCTGGCATTGGCGACGAAGTCCGAACGCATGCGGTCTATGCGGCGTGCCTGCGAGATATCGCGGTAGGTCAGCAGGAATATCCGCCTGCCCGCCCCGTCGCCGGGAACCTCGGCCGGTGCAACGCGCACGATATAGACCGCATCCGACGGCAAGCGTTCGGTATGTTCGATCTGGTTGGCCTTTCCGGTCGCCATCGTCTCGCGAACCATGTCGAGAATGCCCGGCGAGCGCACCTTTGCGGCCAGATAGGTGTTTGGCGGTATGGTGCCGAAGGCCTTTTCCGCAGCGATGTTCTGGAAGACCACCGTCTCGTCGGCGGCCACCACCAGCACCGGCATGTCGAGCGCATTCAGCGCGGGCGCCAGCGGATCGCTGGTCGGGCCAGCCGCAACCACAGCCTTGGTGGGGCTCAAGATCACCGAGGCCGGCGCGCTACGATTCAGCAAAGCTGCAACCAGAACGATCCAAAACGGCAAAACGATGAGAAAGTGGATGCCGGCGATGGTCGCAAGGATTGCCAGCAGCAGAGTAAGGCTCAGCAGCCAGCGCTCTGCTTTCAGCCGCGGAACCAGGTCCCGCCAGAACGCTTTCGAACCGTCCACCGCGACATCCTCATGAATCACTTTCTCTACTCCCGGACCAAAATGGCCGAGGAATAGCGATCCTTCATGACATGATTTTCACGACCGGCTTGAATCCGCAATGCAATTGTGGCCTCCTCCAAGGAAATCGAGCCCCGGGCACCGCGTCTTTTCGGCGCTGTCCGGAGCTCCGAGAGTTTGAAAACGCGCATGATCCCGCCGATGATCGAAGCCGGTTTTCGGAGCCGTGCGCCAGGCCGAAGGGGCGAGCAGATGGCGTTAGCGGAGACGGAAAAGGCGGAAAGCCGCGCAGTGGAGTTGCAGATCGGCGGCAAGAGCCGCATCTTCGACATCGACAATCCCGAGTTGCCGAAGTGGATCGACGACGCGGCCTTCTCTTCCGACGACTATCCCTACAAGAAGAAACTCGACGAGGAAGAATATCTGGCGACGCTGGAGAAACTCCAGATCGAACTCGTCAAGGTTCAGCTCTGGCAGCAGAAGACCGGAAAACGCATCATGGCGCTGTTCGAGGGCCGCGACGCTGCCGGCAAGGGCGGCGCGATCCATGCGACGATGGATAACCTGAACCCGCGCTGGGCCCGTATCGTAGCGCTGACGAAGCCGACGGAGACCGAACACGGGCAATGGTATTTCCAGCGCTATGTCGCGACCATGCCGACGGCAGGCGAATTCGTGCTGTTCGACCGTTCCTGGTACAACCGCGCCGGCGTCGAGCCGGTCATGGGCTTCTGCACGCCCGAGCAGCACAAGCAGTTCCTGAAGCAGGTGCCCCGCTTCGAGAAGATGATCGTGCATGAGGATATCCAGTTCTTCAAATTCTGGATCAACATCGGCCGCGAGATGCAGCTCAAGCGCTTCCACGATCGCCGCCACGATCCGCTGAAGATCTGGAAGCTCTCACCGATGGACATCGCCGCCCTCAACAAATGGGACGACTACACGGCAAAGCGTGACGAGATGCTGAAGGCAACGCACACCGACCACGCACCCTGGACTGTGGTGCGCGGCAACGACAAGCGGCGCGCACGTCTCAATCTCATCCGCCATATCCTTTGCGCGCTCGACTATGACGGCAAGGACAAGGGCGCGATCGGCGAGGTCGACGACAAGATCGTCGGATCCGGCCCGGGCTTTCTGAAGTAGCGCTCAAACGTCGGTGACCGGACGCCATGCCCGGATGGGCGGCGAAAACGGTCGCCCGTCCGGCGCCCAGCGGTTCGTAGGCGCCCCAGGGCCCTCGACCGGGGAAGCTTATTGGCCCGGAAGAACGCGAATGGCGTAAAGGTTGAGGCTCTTGCCTTCGCCGCTGATATCGCTGTTGATCACGATCCGGCCGGCGGAATTCGGCGCAAGGCTGCGATCGAAGGTGATCTTGAACAGCATGTCGAGCCGCTCGTCATGCACCGTGAAGCGATGACGGCCGCATTCGCCGAGCGAAGAGAAATTGCACTCGACGGCGAACTCGGTCGTCTTGCCCGGCTGCGCCTGCACTGTCAGCGCCATAGTCGAGGTTTTACCGGAAAGCTGCGCCAGGACTGCCGCCGGGATCTCGATGGTGATGTCGCCTTCCGTTTCGGCGGAAGAAGAGGTGAGCTGGATACGCTTGCCGCCATCGTCATCCACCGGTTCGGCCTTGGCGCGTGAGCCGGCTGTGACCGCGCCGGCGTTTGTCGGCGCGAAAACCTCCACCCAATCGCCGGTGAAGCCCTGCTGAGCGCCGAGAGTTTGCAGACCCGCCGCCCCGTCGAAATCTTCCGATGCCACCGACGCCGGCGGATTGGCGACGTTGGTGTCGCGTTCGGCCGCGGATTTCAGGAGGTCATTGGTCTGCACCCACCAGGCGGCAGCACCCGCGGCGGCGGCGAGGGTGACGACGACCATGGTGAACGACAGGAAGCGGCTGCGCTTGCGGCGCCGCCTTCGATCGGTATCGCCGCGAACTTCCGGCGCGGCGGCGGTGACCTCCGCGCCCTTTGCCATTGTATCTGCAGCCGCATGCGTCGAAACGACCGGGCCGTCACGTTCGGCGCGAAGTCCACCGAGACCACCGTCTCCCGCCGTGGAACGGGGCGCATCGGCCGCAAAGCCAGGCTCGCGGCGATCCGCCTGAGGAGACTGTGGTTGGGTTTGAGGCCGGGATTGCGGCTCGACACGCGGCTGCTCCGGTCCGCGTGCGCGGACATTTTCGTCGACGCTGGTGACGGGCGGAGTGGCGGCGGGAGGCACCGGCGGCCGTGCCCGCAGGGCCGCCCGCTCCTCCGTTTCGATCGCATGGATCACCGCCTCCAGCCGATGGCGCTGCTGGGCGATGACGTTGACGTCGTCAATTCCCTGCTTCTGCAATCCGGCTTCCAGCGCCTGACGGGCCGACTGGTAGATGCGGGCACGTGTTTCCGCGCTGGCGCGGTCGGAGCGCTCCAGCGCGTTTCTGATTGCAGTCTCAAGTCCGCTCACATCAAGTCCTCTGTGTAGGCAGGGCTTTGGGCCTGCCGGCGCACTCCGGCCGATCGGCCCCTCGAACTGTCCCCAAGGGCCCCAACGGTTAAATCTGGAGGCACGCCGTTGGTTTTGTTAACAATTGCGTAACCGCTGCTTTCGGAATCCGCAAGTCCGGCGGCCAAGTCGACCGACCAAGCCCGGGGAAAACGCGACAACTTCGCGGGCGTTCGCAAGGATAGGCCCGCGCCGCCAGCGCGAAAACCACCTCTTTGCAAGCGACGAACTTGCTGCTATCTATTTTGACGTTTACGCAAACGTCAAAAATTTGATGCGCCAATCGAGGGATGGAGAAACCGATGCCGCTTCCGCCAATTCTTTCCGGAACGACGAGACTGCCTGTCGTTGGCGCCCCTCTGTTCATCATCTCGAATCCGCAGTTGACGATTGCGCAATGCAAGGCCGGCGTGATCGGCGCCTTCCCGGCGCTCAACGCGCGCCCGCAATCGCAACTCGACGAATGGCTCGCCGAGATCACCGAGACGCTCGCCGATCACGACGCCAGGAACCCGACGCGGCGCGCAGCACCCTTCGCCGTCAACCAGATCGTGCACAAGTCCAATGCGCGGCTCGAGCAGGACCTGATGCTCTGCATCAAGTACAAGGTTCCCGTCGTGATCTCCTCGCTCGGCGCCGTGCCCGAGGTCAACGCCGCTATCCATTCCTATGGCGGCATCGTGCTGCATGACGTCATCAACAACCGCCACGCCAATTCGGCGATCCGCAAGGGCGCCGACGGCCTGATCGCGGTTGCCGCCGGTGCCGGCGGGCATGCCGGCACGCTTTCCCCGTTTGCGCTCGTCCAGGAGATCCGCTCGTGGTTCGACGGGCCGCTGCTCCTCTCGGGCGCAATCGCCACCGGCGGCGCCATCCTGGCGGCGCAGGCGATGGGTGCCGACATGGCCTATATCGGCTCGCCGTTCATCGCGACGGAAGAGGCGCGCGCCACCGACGCCTACAAGCAGATGATCGTCGACAGCAACGCCACCGACATCGTCTATTCCAATTACTTCACAGGCATTCACGGCAACTACCTCAAGCCGTCGATCGCCGCTGCCGGCATGGATCCGGACAATCTGCCGGAGGCGGACCCGTCGAAGATGGACTTCGGCGCCGCGACCGAAGGGGCCAAGGCCTGGAAGGACATCTGGGGCTGCGGCCAGGGCATCGGCGCAGTCAAGGAAGTGACCTCCGTCGCCCGTCTCGTTGATCGGCTCGAGCGCGAATACGACGCGGCACGCACCCGCCTTGGCCTGAACGCCATGCCTGTCGCAGCCACCAACAAGGAATTTTCAAGTTCTCGAAACTGATGGCTTGAAATCTTGACGCTTTGCGTTTATCAGCGCCTCACATTCGTTCCGCGGTCTGCTGCGGAACCGCCTCCGGGCCGCTTTAGCTCAGTCGGTAGAGCACATCATTCGTAATGATGGGGTCACGTGTTCGAGTCACGTAAGCGGCACCATTCTTCTTCTGGAAAACACAACGATTTCAAATCGTTAGACCATTACCAGTTTTCTCAATCCACCTTTTTAGCCACCTTTCTCTTTTCGCTGCCAGCCTTCCTCGTCACGTCGTTTTACCCTCGCGGTCTTTCTCTTTGCCGGCTTGCGTCTGGGCGCCGGCTTTGCTCGTGCTGCCCTCAATTCGGCTTCCCGCTGCTTTCGTAGCACTTGATAGAGGTGTTCGAGATCCCGATAAGCCTCGAATATCTC
Source organism: Ensifer sp. VA4 (assembly GCF_055710065.1). NCBI lineage: Bacteria > Pseudomonadati > Pseudomonadota > Alphaproteobacteria > Hyphomicrobiales > Rhizobiaceae > Ensifer > Ensifer sp. VA4. Next base: position 9,175 of record NZ_JBVQPO010000002.1, read on the forward strand.
GGATTCTCCCCGGTTTTCCTGGGTTCGTTGATCAAGAAGACGCGAGGCGGTCACCTGCAGCGGTCCCTTGACCATCTTACGCAGCGCGAGCTGGCGCTGCCCCTCGAAAGACTCGTAGTCGCGTATTTGTTCGGGCTTCAGGTGTAGAGCCATTGCCACCGACTGATCCGAGACGAATCGCTGGGTCTTATCGTGATACTCGATTGCGGCCTTCAGGACTTCGTTGCACTGGTCGATTATATCGTCTGGACGTCCGGCACCTCGAACAACGCGGATGATATTCGCAGCGAGTTCGCGCAGCCTATAGTCCAAAGCCTCCTGCAGCCAATTCTCGTCGATAGGCATGGCGTTGCCCGAGCGTTTTCCCGCTGTAGGGAGGCTTTCGAGTTGAAAGAGTTTGGCAATGAGAGATGGGAGGCGTATAATACTTTTTGCCGGTAGCGTCTGGCCCGCGTCAAGTGATGACAAAGCTTGATGCGCCCTAATGGGTTTGAAAAAGGCCCATCGGAGAAACCACCCGCTACCGGTTGTTGGAAGGTCGGATTCATCCGGCCTTTTTTGTTGCCTGCGGTCGCCCCACATAAGGGGCATGTCTAAAGGTGAAGCCGAACTCGAAGCCGCTCGTCGGCGTTAGAACGAACTCTATCCGGGTCGCCCGATCAAGCGGGTCGGCGATACGCTGGAGGCGTCGTATTACCTGGGCGCCATGAGGTTCGTCTGGGAGAACGGCCAACCGCTGACGGATCAGGAGATCGCGTCCGTTGAGGCGATGACGCCACCCGGGTGTTTTTCCTGAATCGCCCGCGGTCAATCGCGAACGAAACGCACCTTGTCCTGGCCGGCCAACAGGAAGCTTTTGAAAGCCGCTTCCCTTACGGCTTTTTTCACGCCTTGGATGTGCTTAGGGTTCTTTGGGTTCTCCCAAAATTGTGGGAGACGGGCGCTCTTCGGCAGCTGATCGCCTATGGCCACTTCGATCTCTCCGAAGGAGAGAATAATCTCTCTCAGCCGTTCTCTGGCAAGCTGCAACGTAAGCCCCTCGTATTTCGACATCTGCCCCTCCTTCGGTTTCCTCCAGGATCTCCCAGTCTCCGTTTCAGCCGCACCACGACTGCTTGAACCCAATCCAACGGTGCGCAAGCCCCTCGTCGACGAGCTGGGCGCCGAGCGATTGACCGCCGCGGTAGACTTCGCGCAGTTTCTGGCCGTATTTATCCTCGTCACGCATCCCCGCTTTGAGACCGAATGCGCCGGCATTGAGAAGCGCTTGTAGACGGATCGTGGCCTGCTCACCCAGCGCCTTCTCTTCGGCGCAACGTGGCTCGCTAATCTCAGGCGTGTCTATGTCAGAGATCCGGTACTTTATACCGTCGAGCCAGAACGTATCACCATTCACGACGCACGTTGTCCGCGCGCCCGATGCGCACAGGGGGAAGGATGCGGAAATGGTGTCTTCCGGCGGCACGGTCGCCCAGCCGTAGGCTCCACCTATCACGATGCCAGCGAGAGGCAATACAAGCACCCATGGCGATAAACCCCTTCTCGGCGACGCCGTGCGCTTGGTCGGATTGAATTTGGCGGACGTCCCCACGGCCTCATGCGACGCCCGCGGCGTGCCTGTCCCTTTTGAAGGCAGATCTTTGCGAAAGATGGATTTGGCGACAACTATCGCGCAAACTATCACGCCACTTATCAGCAGCGAGAAGGGCGAGCTACTTCCACCACCTCCCCATAGCCTGCCACGACGGCGCGCCTCGGCATCATTTGGAAGTAAAAGCAGAAGTGGGCCGAGCACCAAAGCTCGGCGACTTAACCGGTATGGCTCGCGCATATCTGGTCCCCTCAAACCAAAACTGCAGATCTGCGCCAGACGATAACACACGTTAAAATTTAGAGAAGACTAAATAAGGCTTGACGACAACTTGCGCTGTGAGAGCATCCCCCTCATGGTTGTGCAGCATGGGGGAAGCATGAACGTGCACGCTGCTGAACAAACAAAGCAATATGAAGTATTGGGCACCCAGCGTTTCACCTGGGTGGGTTGGACAGGCGTCTGACTCTTCATCTAGTTCCAGCATGTCGCGAAACCAGCCCAACGCCGTTCCTGTATCCGCACCGATTGAATCTGAGCGAAAGTTGAATTAGTCGGGGTTCATCCATCCTCAACGGAGAGGCGACGAACCGACATGAACTTTGTTGAGCAGCTCGCTCGGAACTTCCTGCGCAAGCGGGGCTACTCCGTCTCGCACGGTGGTGGCGAGGACTATCGAGGCGACTACCGCCTGATGCAGTATTCAAGCTACGAGCAGTATGTCTCGGTTCAAACGGAGGGAAACAAGCGCAAGATCGACCAGGTCTGGGCCGACGAGGCGACGATCGACGTGATCTGTGACTATGTTCGCAAGGCCATCCCAAATGCGAAGCGGGGCCTCTGCCACGGTTCCAGGAATGGCACCGAGGTCAAATGGTTCGCGGATCGCCTCGGAATCGACGTCATCGGCACGGATATCTCGGACACGGCGTCCCGGTTCGGGCTCACCCAGTGGGATTTCCATGACGAAAATCCGGATTGGAAGAAAGCCTTCGACTTCGTCTACACGAATTCCCACGATCACGCCCACGACCCGCAAAAGGCTTTCACGACCTGGGTGGGCCAACTGGCGGATGGAGGGAAGCTCCTCGTCGAGCACACGCTCGGACACGCACCGGCAAGCGTCAGCACGCTGGATCCCTTCGGCATCGACCCCAAGGTTCTTCCTTACGCCGTCCTGGAGTTCGGTGAGGGCAAGTATGCCGTGACGAAGGTGATCAGGCCGGCCCATCAAAAGGGCGGCGGCCCGATCTGGGTGTTCGTGATCGAGGCGATCCCGCTCGGCTGATCACCGCGATCCGATCTCCCGGTTCTGGACGAGCTCCGCCGCCGGGCAACCGGCAGCCGGCCGCTCGTCCGAACGCGCAGGCACCCTTTGCGCGTCGCGGCGCCAGTCGAGAAGCGCTACTTCAGATTGCCGTCGCCGCTTCGATCCGCCGTCTTGAAGTCCGCCATCACCCGGTCCAGAAATTCGTTGCGGGTGATCTTGCCGTCGCCGCTTGCGTCGGTGGCGGCAAACTGCTGGGCATTCAGCGCCTGCTTCGTCTCGTCGGAGGTGAGGTTGCCGTCCTTGTTCCTGTCCAGATTGACGAAGGCCGTCGTCATGAAGGCCTCGTATTCGGACCGGTCGACCGCACCGTCCTTGTTGCGATCGAGCGCATCCATCTGCCCCTGGCTCATTGTTGCAGCTTGCTGCGCCACAGCGAGACCAGCCGGACAGACCACAAGCACACCCAAAAGAACGAGTTTTCTCATCCCTCACCCTTCCGCGATCAATAGTAGCGGCACGTCAGAGCATTGCCGGCCGCAGCGCCCAACGTAGCACCGCCGCCAACAGCCCAGAGCTGGCCAGTACCTGAACCGATCGTCGAGCCGATCAGGCCGCCGACGATTGCGCCGCCGACCGTTCCGGCAATGCAGCCGAATTCGTTGCCAGTCGAACCGCTCTTCGACACGTAGGCAGATTGGCACCCCGACAAGGCTAGAGCGCCGGCGAGAATGATGGTTACGGTCTGCTTGCTCATTTTATCCTCCAATATGGCCGTCTTTCTGGAATAGAGATCGGGCGGAGGCGCCATTGAGTGGCGTCGAATGCAAATAGCTTCCGAGTATGCTCCCCGGATGGGAGAGACTCTTCTGTTCAATCAGAAGCAGCTCACGAATAAAACACACGGTCCGGAGACGAAGACCTCCAAACGGCGGGCGAATACTACCCCGAGCGGCCAGCAATGACAATGTTGCGCGTGGTATTAGCTTTGTGTCGCAAATAACCCCTGACGCGATCGGGGCACTGCACTCAACAAAGGAATGCCCCTTAGCCCTAGATTTATTTATATCTCCTGCGAGATATCGTCGTTTGTGGCGTGGCGATGCGCGGTCTAGGTCTGGCTTGCCCCTGGCTGAGGTTCAGTGCTTTCACCCGCATATCTCCGGACGAGCTTTGGTCGAAGGCCCAATCAGCAGGCTGGCTCGATGGACTTTCGCCCGATGGACCTGGGCCGGGCCAAGCATGGGCATCCCTGCCTCGCAAGAGAGAGTACACGCAATGGATAGAATGACGACAATCAAATTAGGGCTTACTACTACAATCCTCTTTTCGTTCGCCGCGACCGCCTTCGCCGGGAACGGCGAGCAGGCCCGGATTGCCGCCGCCGTGGACAAGGCGATCCGACCGATCATGCGCGAATACAATGTGCCGGGCATGGCGATTGCAGTGACCGTTGACGGCCAGCACACCTTCGTCAACTACGGCGTCGCGTCCAAGGAAACGAAGGCGCCGGTTACGGAGGACACGCTGTTCGAGCTCGGCTCGATCAGCAAGACCTTTGCCGGCACGCTCGCCTCCTATGCGCAGGCGCTCGGCAAGCTGTCCTTCGAAGACCATCCCGGCCAGTACATGCCCGAGCTCCGCGGCAGCGCCATCGACAAGGCGACCCTCCTCAATCTCGCCACCTATACGGCCGGCGGCCTGCCCTTGCAGTTCCCCGATCAGGTCAAGGGCGACGGCGACATGCTGACTTACTTCAGCAACTGGAAACCAGACGCCGAGCCAGGGAAGAAGCGTCGCTACTCCAACCCGAGCATCGGCCTCTTCGGCCATGCCACCGGCCTGGCGATGGGCGGCAGCTTCGCCAACGCTTTGGAGACAGAGCTATTTCCCAAACTCGACCTCAAGCACAGCTATGTCACCGTGCCGGCCAGCGCGATGGGCAGCTACGCCTGGGGCTACGGCAAGGCCGACAAGCCGATCCGGGTCAGCCCGGGCATGTTCGACGCCGAAGCCTACGGCGTGAAATCGTCCGCGGCAGACATGATCCGCTTTGTCGACGCCAATATCCGGCCGGAGAAATTCGACGGACCCGTTCGCCAGGCGATAGAGGGAACGCATATCGGCTACTTCGATACCGGCAAGATGATTCAAGGCCTCGGCTGGGAACAGTATCCCTACCCGGTTTCGCTCGAGCGGCTGCTCGACGGCAACTCCCGAACCATGGCCCTGGATGCCAAGCCGGTGACGGCGTTGGTTCCTCCGAAGCGTCCCGATGATGCGACGCTTTACAACAAGACCGGATCCACCAACGGCTTCGGCGGTTATGTCGCCTTCGTGCCGGAAAAGAAGATCGGCGTCGTCATGCTGGCGAACCGGAACTTCCCGAATCCGGAGCGCATCAAGGCGGTGCATGCGATTCTGAAGACGGTGGCCACTCTGGCGGAATAGGCGGCGAAGCATCCATCAAAGGCAGCCCCTTGTTGCGGCAACTTGCAACAACGAGTACCTGCATTCATCAACAACCCAGCGGCGAAACTTCAATCGCACCCGCTTGCATATTAGCGCCGGGTGTTGTCATCTGCGTTTCGCAAAAGCGCGATCAGATGCAGCGAAGTTCAGGCGTATTGGGGATGCTATGTTCGAGTGGGTGGGGTTTCAAGGTTCGCTGCAGCACGTGCGTGCACGGGGAGGACGGGCGATCTTCGTCGTGGCGGCCTTGGCATTGCTTGCCGGTTGCGGCGGTCATGCCAAAGGCGTGATGGCACCGGTGACGCTGACCGCGCCGGTACCCGGGACCTCGACCGTCGACATGCTCGTCGCGACCACGCGCCAGCCCTCCGGCGATCCGGCAACGCTGTTTTCCGGCGAGCGTGACGCAAACACCTTCCTGACCGACGTTGCGGTGTCGATCCCGCCGGACACGGCGCGCAAGGCCGGCACGGTGCAATGGCCACGCAAGCTGCCGCCGGATCCCAAGAAGGATTTCACGGTCACACGCGTTCGCGAACTCACGTCGCTTGATGAAGCCAAGTCCTGGTTCCAGCAGCACGATGTCGGCGGACAGGCCTTCGTCTTCGTGCACGGCTTCAACAACCGCTACGAGGATTCCGTCTACCGGCTTGCGCAGATCATCCACGACTCCGACGTCCAGGCGACGCCGGTGCTGTTTACCTGGCCGTCGCGAGCCAATGTGTTCGATTACAATTACGACAAGGAGAGCACGAACTATTCGCGCTCAGCCCTTGAAGACATCCTGAAAAAGCTCGCCGACGCGCCCAAAGTCAAAGGCATCACCATCCTCGCGCATTCGATGGGCACCTGGCTGACCATGGAAACGCTCAGGCAAATGGGCATCCGCGACGGCAATGTGCCCTCCAAGATCGAAAACGTCATCCTCGCTTCGCCCGACATCGATCTCGACGTCTTCGCCAAGCAGTTCGTCGAGATGGGCCAGAAGCGACCGAAATTCACGATCTTCGTTTCGCAGGACGATCGCGCGCTGGCGCTCTCCAGCTTCATTTCCGGCGACGTTTCCCGCCTCGGCGCGATCGATCCGTCTGCCGAGCCCTATCGCACCCAACTGGAACGGGCCGGCATCACCGCGATCGACCTGACCAAGGTCAAGACCGAGGACGGCCTGCACCACGGAAAGTTCGCGGAAAGCCCGCAGATCGTCCAACTCATCGGTACCCGGCTGGCAACCGGGCAGACACTCACCGATTCCGATATTTCCGTCGGAACCGGCATCGCAGCGGTCGTTGCCGGCACGGCCAGAAACGTCGGCAATGTCGCGGCAGTCACCGTATCGGCCCCGGTATCGATCCTCGAGAATCCGCAGCCGACGCCCAAGAAGAAGAAAGTCGTCGGCGAAACGCTCGCGACCGACATGCCGACGCCGGTAAAGATCAAGTGATGGTCGCGGCTGCCGCTTGCCGGCAGCCTGCTGTTAACCGTCGTCGCCGACGAAGCGATAGCCGACACCCGGCTCGGTGCGGATGATCTTCGGGTCGGCCGCGTCGCGCTCAATCTTGCCGCGCAACTGGCCGATGAAGACGCGCAGATAATGCAGGTCCTCCCCGTGCGCGACGCCCCAGACCGACGTTAGAAGCGTCCTGTGGGTGACGACGCGGCCGGCATGGTGCGCCAACATGACCAGCAGGTCATATTCCTTCGGCGTCAGGCGCACTGGCTCGCCATCCTTCGTCACCACGCGCTTGATCGTGTCGATCGACACGCCGTCGGCGGAGAGTTGTGTCTGGCCGCCGTCCATTTGCACCCGATGGCGGAGAGCCGCGCGGATGCGCGCGGTCAATTCGCCGATGCCGAAGGGCTTTTCGATGTAGTCATCGGCGCCGAGATCGAGCGCGGCGATCTTTTCACTCTCCCGGTCGCGTGCCGAGAGGATGATGATCGGCACCTGCGACCAGCCGCGCAAGTTCGCGATGACCTCCTTGCCGTCCATGTCCGGCAGGCCGAGATCGAGGATGACGACATCGGGTGCGCTCGTCGCCGCCGCCTTCAGCGCCTCGGCGCCAGTCATCGCTTCCAGAATGTCATAGCCGGCGGCGCTCAATGCGGGTTTCAGGAAACGCTGGATCTGGGGTTCGTCGTCGACGACGAGGATACGCTCCACGCTCATGCACGGTCCTTTTCGGAGATTTCAGGCTTGGCGGCGGGGAAGCGCATGGAAATGCGCGTGCCGCGGCGGCGCAGCGCCGGGCTTTCCGCCTTGATCTGGCCGCCCATGGCCTCGACGAAGCCCTTGGCGATCGAAAGCCCCAGCCCCGTCCCCGGCGTGCGGCCATCCACCTTGCCGCGGCGGAAGAATTTTTCGAAGACCTGCTCGAGATCCTTCGGCGCAATGCCCTTGCCGAGATCCGTCACCGACAGCACGATTTCGTCGCCGTCCGGGCGGGCATAGATGCTGACCGGTTCGTCGCCGCCATATTTGTTGGCGTTGTCGAGCAGGTTGAACAGCACCTGCCCGAGAAGCACGCTGTCGCCGCGCATCAAGGGAAGATCCGGTGCGATGCTGGTCTCGATATCGCGCTCGGGAAAATACTTGCGGGCACGATCGACGGCAGCGCGAACTGCGTCGGCGACATCGACCCAGTCGCGCTTGGCGTTGACCGTGCCGGCCTCGATGCGGGTCATGTCGAGCAGATTGGCGACGAACCGCGTCAGGCGTTCGCCCTCCTCCTCGATCGATTTCAGCAAATCGTCACGGCTTTCCGGCGACATGCGGTCGCCGAGTTGCCGCAGGCTGGTGACGGCTCCGGTGATGGTGGCAAGCGGCGTCCTGAGGTCATGCGAAATGGACGACAGGAGGGCCGCACGAAAGCGTTCGCCTTCGAGCTTCGCCGCCTGGTCCAGGCTTTCGCGCGACAGGCGTGCCCGGTCGACGGCGATCGCCGTCTGGTCGAGGATTGCCGCCAGTGCTCGCTCCTCGTTGATCTCCAGCGGCTTGTCCTCCTGGACGAAGCCGCAGACGCCGACAACGCCGTGCGGGCTCATCAGCGGGCGGAAGTGAAACGGGCTGTTCGGCAGCGTTCCGGTACCGTTGCCGGCCGGTTCCTGCTTATCCATCGCCCAGCGCGCGGCCATGATATCGGTGACGTCCAGCTCCGTGTCCGGTGGCCAGGCGGCCTTCAGCTGCAGGTCCCCCTCCTCTGGCAACAGTAGCGCAGCGCTGCGTCGCAGCGTCGTCTGCATCTGCGTCACCGCCGCCCAAAGCACATCGTCCACCTTGGCAGTGCCCGAAAGCTTGCGAGAAAAATCGTAAAGCGCCTGGGTCGCGGCGGCGCGCCGGCGCGCGGCCTTTGCTTGTTCGCGCACCCGAGAGGCGAGGCTCCCGGCAAGGGCGGCGGCCACCAGGAAGATGAACAGCGCGAAGACCTCGTGCGGCTCGGCAATGGTGAAGGTGCCGACCGGTTCGATAAAGAAGAAGTTGTAGGCCAGAACCGAAAACAGCGCCGCGGCGATCGCCGATATGTGACCGGCATAGGTTGCCGACGCCAGCACGGCGAGCAGATAGAGCAGCGAGATGTTCGGCAGGATGATGAAGCGTTCGATCAAGAGGCCGAGGGCCGTTGCAGCCGCCACCTCGCCGGCGGCAATGGCGATGGCGCGCCCGGTCCCGGGCGGCAGAGACTTCTTCGCGGCCGGCCGCGGCTTCGGCGCCGCCGGCTCGCGGTCGGTCACGAGGTGGATGCCGATGCCCGATACCCGCTCTGCCAAGGCGTCAGGGAGCGACCGGCGGAAGTACCGCATCGGAAAGGATTGGCGGCGCGCGCCGATGACGATCTGCGTCGCATGTTCGCGGCGCGCGAGTTTCAGGATTTCCTCGACGAAGTCGTTGCCGACGATGCGGCGCGTCTCGGCGCCGAGCTGTTCGGCAAGACGGAAGGTCTCGTCAAGCCGGCGCACGTCCTCGCCATCGCCGCTTTCACGATCGGCACGTTCGATGAAGACGACGATCCAGGGGGCGTTCAATCCCTCGGCGAGCCGGCTGGCGGTGCGGACCACTTTTTCCGACAGGGGATCGGGACCGATGCAGACAAGCAGGCGCTCGCCGCTCGCCCACACACCTTCGATCGCGTTCTGCTTGAGGTAGTCGACCATCTGGTCGTCGACCCGGTCGGCCGTACGCCGGAGCGCCAGTTCACGCAACGCCGTCAGATTGCCGAGGCGGAAAAAGCGATCGACCGCGCGCATGGCGCTCTCGGGCAGATAGACCTTGCCCTCTTTCAGCCGCTCGATCAGTTCGGCGGGCGGCAGATCGACCAGCAGCACCTCGTCGGCGCGCTTCAGCACCGTATCCGGCACCCGCTCGCGCACCGGCACGCCGGCGATCTGCGCGACGACATCGGAGAGGCTTTCGAGATGCTGGATGTTCAGTGCAGTCCAGACATCGATGCCCGCGGCAATCAGTTCCTCAATATCCTGATAGCGCTTCGGATGACGGCTTTCCGCGGGGTTGCTGTGGGCGAGTTCGTCGACGACGATGATCTTGGGACGTCGGGCAAGGGCCGCGTCCAGGTCGAATTCGGAAAGCACTCGGCCGCGATGGTTCACATCGCGGCGCGGCAGGGTTTCCAGTCCCTCGATCAGGGCGGCGGTCTCGCCGCGCCCGTGGGTTTCGACCAGCCCGATGACGATATCGACGCCGTCTTCCTTGAGACGCCGGGCCCGGGTCAGCATCGCATAGGTCTTGCCGACGCCGGGCGCGGCGCCAAGGAAAACCGTCAGTTTTCCCCGGCGATCCTGCGCGGCAAGGGCCAGAAGTGCGTCTGGGTCCGGGCGACTTTTGGCGTCACGTTGACTGTCGGGCATTCGTCATCTCGGGCATGCGTTCACAAGCCTTGGCCTCATGTTCGAGGCGCATCGAGGGCCAGGTTCAGTTCTAGCACATTGATGCGCGGCTCGCCTACGATCCCGAACAGACGACCTTCCGTCGCCCTTTCGACCAACGCGGTGACATCCGCCTCGCTGAGGCCGCGCGCATTGGCGACGCGGGCGATCTGCGCCCGGGCAAAGGCCGGCGTGACATGCGGGTCGAGGCCGGAACCCGATGTTGTCACCGCGTCTGCGGGGATCTCGCCGGCAAAGCCGGCGGTCTTCAGGCGTTCGACGTCGGTGGCAACGCGATCCCTCAGCTTGACCGAAGTCGTGCCGAGGTTGGAGCCGCTCGATGCGCCGGCATTATAGGCCTCCGGGCCGGTCGCAGACGGGCGCGGCCAGAAGTACCTGTCGGAGGTGAAGTTCTGGCCGATCAGCCTGGAACCGATCAGGGTACCGTCCTTCTCGATGAGGCTGCCGTTTGCCTGTAGCGGCATCAGCACCTGCGCGGCGCCGGTGATGGCGAAGGGGTAGGCAAGCCCGGTGATGGCGGTGAGCAGCACGATCATGACTATGGCGGGACGAACTTGGTTCAGCATGGTTACACCAGATTGAGTGCGTTGACGGCGAGATCGACGAGCTTGATGCCTGCGAAGGGCAGAAGGATGCCGCCGAGACCGTATACGAGCAGGTTCCGGCGCAAGAGCGCCGCGGCACCGACCGGACGATACGTGACGCCTTTCAGCGCCAGAGGGATCAGCGCCACGATGATCAGCGCATTGAAGATGACTGCCGACAGGATCGCCGATTGGGGCGAGCCGAGGCCCATGACGTTGAGCGCGGCCAGCGCCGGATAGGTGGTGATGAACAGCGCCGGGATGATGGCGAAGTACTTCGCCACGTCGTTGGCGATGGAGAAGGTCGTTAGCGAGCCGCGAGTCATCAAGAGCTGCTTGCCGATCTCGACGATCTCGATGAGCTTTGTGGGGCTCGAATCGAGGTCCACCATGTTGGCGGCCTCGCGCGCGGCCTGCGTGCCGGTCTGCATGGCGACGCCGACATCGGCCTGGGCAAGCGCCGGCGCGTCATTGGTGCCGTCGCCGCACATGGCGATCAGGCGGCCGCCCTGTTGCTCCTTGCGGATATAGGCGAGTTTGTCCTCGGGCGTCGCTTCGGCGAGGAAATCGTCAACGCCGGCTTCGGAGGCAATGGCGGCAGCCGTCACCGGGTTGTCGCCGGTCACCATCACGGTGCGGATGCCCATGGCACGAAGGGCTGCGAAGCGTTCCTTGATGCCGGGCTTCACCACGTCCTTCAGATGAATGACGCCGAGCAGGCGCGGACCGTCGGCAACGGCGAGCGGCGTACCGCCAGTGCGCGCCACCTGGTCGACCGCGCGACGAAACTCGCTCGGCACATTCTCGTCGCGGATGCCGGTAAACTTCAGGATCGAATCGACGGCGCCCTTGCGCAGCCGACGGCCACCGAAATCGACGCCCGAGAGCCTCGTTTCCGCGGCGAAGGGGATGACCGCATCGATCCGGGTTGCGCCCACCTGGCTTGCGCCACCGCCGACGGCAAGCGCCACGACCTCACCCTTGCCTGCATCGGGCAGCGAAACGGCCGGCGCCTGGCGACCGAACTCACCGGTCGCAAGCGCCGCGATCGAGCGGCCCTCCGGCGTCTCGTCGGCAAGGCTGGCGAGCAGCGCCGCATCGGCGAGTTCCGCCTCGCTGACGCCGGGAACCGGCATGAAGTCGGCGGCCATGCGGTTGCCGAAGGTGATCGTGCCCGTCTTGTCGAGCAGCAGCGTATCGACGTCGCCGGCAGCCTCCACCGCACGGCCGGAGGTGGCGATGACGTTGAAGCGAACCAGTCGGTCCATGCCGGCGATGCCGATCGCCGAAAGCAAGCCGCCGATGGTGGTCGGGATCAGCGTCACGAGCAGGGCCGCAAGCACGGTGACCGAGAGCACGGTGCCGGAGTAGCCGGCAAGGCCCCAAAGGGTGACGACGGCGACGAGGAAGATCAGCGTCAGGCCCGAAAGCAGGATCGACAGCGCAATCTCGTTCGGGGTCTTCTGGCGCTGTGCGCCTTCGATCAGCGCGATCATGCGGTCGACGAAAGTGTTGCCGGGCGCGACGCCGATGCGGACCTTGATCCAGTCGGACAGAACCTGCGTGCCGCCGGTGACGGCCGAACGGTCGCCGCCGGATTCGCGGATAACGGGCGCGGATTCACCGGTGATGGCGCTTTCATTGACGGAGGCGACGCCTTCGATGACCTCGCCATCGCCGGGGATCAGTTCGCCGGCCTCGACCAGTACGAGGTCGCCGACCTTCAGCGAGGTCGCCGGGATCGACTGGGTTTCGCGGCCCTCGGCCGATACGAGCTTGCGCGCCGTCAGCTCGGACTTGGTGCGCCGCAGACTGTCGGCCTGGGCCTTTCCGCGCCCTTCGGCGACGGCTTCGGCGAAGGTGGCGAAAAGCACGGTGAACCACAGCCAGGCGGCGATCTGCCCGGAGAAGGGCGGGCTGCCGGTGCCGGTCATAAGATCGCGGACAAAGAGGCCGGTGACCACGGCGGCAACCACCTCGGTGACGAAGATCACCGGATTGCGCACGAGCTGGCGCGGGTCGAGCTTGACGAAGGCCGCCTTGACCGCCGGCAGAAGGATCGCCGGATCCAGAAGACTAGGAGCGACTGGTTTGGAAGACATGTGTCGAATTCCTTTAGAAGGTCTGGCCGGCAAGCATTGAGAAATGCTCGACGATGGGACCGAGAGCGAGCGCCGGGAAGAACTGCAGCCCGCCGAGAATGAGGATGATGCCGACGAGCAGGCCGACGAATAGCGGCGTGTCGGTCGGGAAGGTGCCCTTGGAGGCCGGCACGCGCGTCTTGACGGCGATCGAGCCGGCAATCGCCATGACGGGAACCGCATAGGCAAAGCGGCCGAGCAGCATCGCGAACCCAAGCGTGGTGTTGTACCAGGGCGTGTTGCCGGTGAGCCCGCCGAAGGCCGAGCCGTTGTTACCGGCTGCCGATGTGAAGCCATAGAGGATTTCCGACAGGCCGTGCGGACCCGCAGTGCCGACGCTCGCCACGGCGAACGGCAACATTGCCGAGACGGCCGTGAAGCCGAGGATCGTCACCGGCAGGATGAGGACCGCGAACATCGCATATTTCATCTCGCGGGCTTCGATCTTCTTGCCGAGCAGCTCCGGCGTACGGCCGACCATCAGGCCGGCAACGAAGACGGCGAGGATCGCAAAGACGACCATACCGTAGAGACCGGAGCCGACGCCGCCGGGCAGGACTTCGCCGAGCTGCATCAGGAACATCGGCACGAGGCCGCCGAGGCCAGTCAGCGAACCGTGCATGCCGTTGACGCCGCCATCCGACAGGCCGGTCGTGACAGCCGCATAAAGCGCGGTCATCGCCTGGCCGAAGCGGACTTCCTTGCCTTCCATATTGCCTTGCGCGGCATCGAGACCGAGCGCGGTCAGGATTGGGTTGCCCTGGGCTTCCGCCCAGTAGACGACCGCTACGCCTGATATCAGCAGGACCGCGGTAACGGCGATGAAGGCCCAGCCTTGGCGGCGGTTACCGACCATCTGGCCGAAGGTGTAGACCAGCGCCGCCGAGATCGACAGCATCGAGAAGATGTTGAGGTAGTTGGAGAGCGCCGTCGGGTTCTCGAACGGATGCGCGGCATTGACGTTGAAGAAGCCGCCGCCGTTGGTGCCGAGCTGCTTGATCGCTTCCTGGCTTGCGACCGGGCCGAGCGAGATCGTCTGCTTGGCGCCCTCGAGCGTCGTTGCGCTGAGGTCGGCATGGAAGGTCTGCGGCAGACCGGTCCAGACCATGGCGAGGGCCATGACCACGGCGATCGGCAGCAGCACGTAGAGGGTCGAGCGAGTGAGATCGACCCAGAAATTGCCGACGGTCGCCGCGTTCGAGCGGGCAAAAGCGCGCGTGACGGCGAGCGCCATGGCGATGCCGGTCGCGGCGGAGACGAAGTTATGCACCGTGAGCCCGGCCATCTGGCTGAAGTGGCTGAGCGTGGTTTCGCCGCCATAGTTCTGCCAGTTGGTGTTGGTGACGAAGCTGACCGCCGTGTTGAAGGCGAGGTCGGACGGCATGCCGGCGAAGCCCTGCGGGTTCATCGGCAGGTAGGCCTGCAATCTTAGGACCGCAAAGAGCGATGCGAAGCCGGCAAGACTGAAGGCGAGCATCGACATCGTATAGGCGAGCCAGCCCTGCTCCTTGTTCGGGTCGACGCCGGCGGCGAGATAGAGACCGCGCTCGGCGGGGCCGAGGATGGGCGAAAAGACGTTGCGCTCGCCGGAGAAGACCCGCGCCATGTAAAGCCCCAGCGGCTTGATGACGATCAGGACGGCGATGAAGAGGAGGCTGATCTGCAGCCACCCGATGATAGACATGGGATTTCTCCGCTCAGGAAATGTGCGGTGCAAAGGGCGATCCGGGCCCTGAAAGGGTTGACCCGAACCAAACCTTCGACCGGAGTCAGAACCGTTCCGGGCGAACGAGGGTGACGACGAGGTAGGCCGCAAGCGCGACGGCGACGGCGAGACCGATCAGGGCTTCGAACATGGCGCCCTCCCTAGAGGCGGCTCAGCGCGCGCGCATAAAGCGCAAACACGACAAAGCCGCCGATGCCGGCGGCGAGGAAAAGAACATCGGACATGCAAATTCTCCGGACTGTTGAGGTCCGGATCTTGCATCCGCTGCAGGTCAATTATCGATTGCGATGGTCGGAAGGGCGCGTAAGGAAAAGATAAAGACGCCCGCTGAAGCCTGCCAAGAACCGTGTGAGGCGGCTTTCCGTGCGCGACCACGCTTTCGCGGGAGATCGGATCATCTCACGGCATCAATGAAACGACGGATCGCGCGATACGGCTGCGCGCGGCGGCCTCTGGCCATCCTCGGGGGCCTTAACCCTTGACGATGTGATTTACGGTCGCTTCGGGCGACGTGGTGACTTCGCGCATCCACTCGCGCCAGATCGCGACCAACAGCGCCATCAGCACCGGGCCGACGAAGAGGCCGAGGAAGCCCATGGTCTTCACGCCACCGACGAGACCGAAGAAGGTTGGCAGGAAGGGAAGCTTGATCGGCCCGCCGACGAGGCGCGGGCGCAGCGTCTTGTCGACGATGAAGAGCTCGGTCGTGCCCCAGGCAAGCAGCGCGACGCCGTGAATCGGCGAACCGCTGGCGACGAGGTAGACCGAAACCAGCGTGAAGCAGAGCGGCGCGCCGCCGGGGACCAGGGCCATCAGGCCGGTGATGATGCCAAGCGTGACCGGCGACGGAACGCCGGCCAGCCAGTAGGCGACGCCGAGCACGATGCCCTCGCCGATCGCGATGATGCCCATGCCTGTGACCGTCGAGCTAATCGTCAGCGGCACGACGCGCGACAGCCTCTCCCAGCGCATCGGGAAGATGCGCTCGCCAAGGCGGTCGAGCTGGCCGGAGAAGGACTGCCCGTCGCGGTAGACGAAGAACAGCGTGATCAGCATGAAGAGCAGCGTCAGGAAGGCGTGGAACGTCGAGGCACCGACGACCAGAACGCCCCGGTAGATGTTGCCGATGTTGGAGCCGCTGACGAGCTGAACGAGCTCGCCGAGGGCGCCGGGATGACCGATATGCTTCACCCACTGTTCACCGAGCCAGACGCCGGCAATCGGAATGCTGGTCAGCCAGGCGGGCACCAGTGCACCATTGGCATTGGTCTCGACCGCCCAGACAACCCAGTCGCGCACTTCATCGACCGCATAGACGGCGGCGATCGAGATCGGCACCACGATGAAGGAAATGACGCAGACGATGGCGATGGTTGCGGCCAGCGTGCGGTTACCGTTCACGGCGGCGAGCAGCCGGCGATAGATCGGCCAGCTGGCAAAACCGATGACGACGGCCGCCAGCACGGGCACCACGAAACCGTGGAAGAAATAGACGCCGGCAAGGAGGACGAAGACCAGCATCCAGCGGGCAGCGGTCATGGGGCCGACGAGGGCATGGCGCGAAATGGCTGTGTGCCCGAGGAGCCTCGGCTCGACAGGAAAATTCTCTCGTTCGCGATTGCCCAATTGCACCAATGATCCTCCGTCCTTCGACGAGCTTACAACAAACCCACGGCCTTGACAGCCTACCTTCAGCGCCGCCCGTCTTATGAAGACGCGCAAAGGTCGCTGCAGCACTTTGAGGGCTGCATGTTTCTCCCCTCTAATCGGCTAGGATTAAAGGAAACATGCAGTAACGCCCCGCGTCGCCGCTTTGCCCCTGCTTTACGGTAGTTTCAGGGCCACAAGCGACGCTACCGGCGGGACATGACAGAAAAATTTAGGAGGGTTCAAGCTCGATGACCTTCTTTCGCCAAAGCCGGTCATTCCGTCGCAGGCTGTGCCGCCATGCGAGCCGGCTGCGTGCGATCGACGAAGACGGATGCGAGGAAGATGGCGAAGCCGGCAACGCCGAGAACGGCGCCGACGAGGCCGGTCGACGTCCAGCCGTAGCCGGCGGCAATCGAGGCGCCGCCGAGCCAGGCGCCAAGCGCATTGGCGAGATTGAAGGCGGAATGGCTGAGGGCGGCGGCGAGCGTCTGTGCCTCGCCGGCGACATCCATCAGCCGCGTCTGCACACCGGGCACGACGGCGAAGCCGCCGCCGATGAAGAGCACGTTGACGATCGCGATCCACGGATTGCCCATGGTGAAATAGAAAAGCACATAGGCGAAGATATTGAAGGCGATGGCGATGCCGATCGCCGGCAGCAGCGCCCAATCGGCAAGCCGCGCGCCGACGATGTTGCCGAGGATCATGCCGGCCCCGAAGACCGAAAGCATGACCGGCACATTGGCAAGAGAAACGCCCGCGACTTCGGTGAGCGCCGGCGTGATGTAGCTGAAGACGGCGAACATGCCGCCGCAGCCGATGGCACAGATGCCGAGCATCAGCCAGACCTGCAGCTTGCCGAGCGCGCCCAGTTCGCGAAGCGGCGTCGCCTTCGGGTTGCCCTTGTCCCGCGGCACATGGACGAAGGTCAGCGCCACAGTCAGAAGGCTGATGCCGCCGACGATCGCGAAGGCGGAGCGCCAGCCGAGCGCCTGGCCGAACCACGCGGCAAGCGGCGTGCCGAAGAGGGTTGCGATCGTCAGCCCCATCATCACCCGTCCGACGGCGCGCGCCCGCTGGTTCGGCGCCGCGAGACCCGCAGCCACCAAGGCGGCAACGCCGAAATAGGCACCATGCGGAAGACCGGCGAAGAAGCGCGCCGCAATCAGCGTGTAGAAATCCGGCGCGACCGCGCTGGCAAAGTTGCCGACTGCGAAAATCAGCATCAGCGCCAGCAGCACCCGGAAGCGCGAGAAGCGGGCGGCGAGCACGGCAATCAACGGCGCACCGACGACGACGCCGAGCGCATAGGCGCTGATCACCGCCCCGGCCCGCGGCACCGAGACGGCGATGTCCCCGGCAACCTGCGGCAAGAGACCCATGATCGCGAATTCGCCGGTGCCGATGCCGAAACCGCCGACGGCGAGCGCCACTTCGGCGGCAGAAACGCCCGCGCGGCGCGGTTCGACGGCGGAAGAATAGGCTTCGTCACACATGGGAATGGCCTGCGTCGTCCGGCCCGAGCGGACCGGAGATAAAACTGGGGGATATGTCGGCGGGCGTTGGATCGGACCAACGGGGATATGCTGCAATGCAATACAGGGTTTTGCCTTGGCAGGCAAAGCTTTTGCGGCTCTCGTCATACTTTTTCGGGAGCGCCGGCAGTTCCTGTTAACCGCAAGTCAAGTTGACGTTTACGTCAAAGTCATATAATCCCGAATCTCAGCTTGAAGCGATGTCTCAAAAGCATCATCTTCATCGGCATGAGAAGATCGGGAGGGATTTTCTCAGGCCGCGAGCAGGCCAGCCTGTGGCGACCAGAGGGAGAGAGGTCATGGTGGAAGTCAGCGCACAACAATCGGGGACCAGCCCAGGCAAGATCTGGCTCAAATCCTATCCACCCGGCATTGCCGCCGAGATCGGCCCACTGCCCTATAAATCGATCGGCGAGTTCTTCGACCATGCCGTCGCCCGCTATTCGACCCGCCCGGCCTTCACCTGCATGGGCAAGACGCTGAGTTTTGCAGACCTCAATGCCGAATCCGCCAAGATCGGCGCCTGGCTGCAATCTCTCGGCCTCGCCAAGGGCGACCGTGTCGCGGTGATGATGCCGAACATCCTGCAGAACCCCGTCATCGTCTACGGCATTCTCCGAGCGGGCTTTACCGTCGTGAACGTCAACCCGCTCTATACGCCGCGTGAACTGCAGCACCAGCTCGTCGATTCCGGCGCCAAGGCGATCTTCGTTCTGGAAAACTTTGCGCACACGGTGCAGCAGGTGGCCGACAAGACCTCCGTCAAGCACGTCGTCGTCGCCACGATGGGCGACATGCTGGGCCTCAAGGGCGCGATCGTCAATCTCGTGGTCCGCCGCGTCAAGAAGCTGGTTCCTGCCTGGTCGATCCCCGGCCACCTCTCGTTCAAGGCCGTGCTTGCCAAGGGCGGCCGCAGCACGATGAAGAAGCCGAACGTCGCGCCCGATGACATCGCCTTCCTGCAATATACCGGCGGCACGACGGGGGTCTCGAAGGGCGCGACACTCACCCATTCGAACCTCTTGTCGAACATGGCGCAGATGGAAATCTGGTTCCAGACGGCGTTCCGCTCGCGGGCGCGGCCGGACAATCTCGTCTTCATGTGCGCGCTGCCGCTCTACCACATCTTCGCACTGACGGTGAATTCGCTGATGGGCCTTGCCACCGGCGGCAACAACATCCTGATCCCCAATCCGCGCGACATCCCGGGCTTCGTCAAGGAACTCGGCAAATACAAGACCAACATCTTCCCGGGCCTCAACACGCTGTTCAACGCGCTGATGAACAATGCGGAGTTCCAGAAGCTCGATTTCTCGTCGCTGATGCTGACCTTCGGCGGCGGCATGGCGATCCAGCGCCCGGTGGCGGAACGCTGGAAGCAGATGACCGGTTGCTCCATCGCCGAAGGTTACGGCCTGTCGGAGACGTCGCCGGTGGCAACGGCCAACATCCTCGACGCGACCGAGTTCACCGGCACGATCGGCATGCCGATCCCCTCCACCGACGTCGAGATCCGCGACGACCAAGGCAACACCTTGCCGATCGGCGAAGTCGGCGAAATCTGCATCCGCGGCCCGCAGGTGATGGCGGGCTACTGGCAGCGCCCGGACGAGACCGCCAAGGCGATCTCGCCGGATGGTTTCTTCCGCTCGGGCGACATCGGCTTCATGAATGCAGCCGGCCTCGTGAAGATCGTCGACCGCAAGAAGGACATGATCCTCGTCTCCGGCTTCAACGTCTTCCCGAACGAGATCGAGGAAGTGGCGATGACCCATCCGGGCGTTCTCGAATGCGCGGCGATCGGCATTCCGGACGAGCATTCCGGCGAGGCCGTCAAGCTCTTCGTGGTCAAGAAGGATCCGGCCCTGACGGAGGAGGAGGTCAAGCGCCACTGCGCCGCCAACCTCACCAACTACAAGCGCCCGCGCTACGTTGAATTCCGCACGGAACTGCCGAAGACCAATGTCGGCAAGATCCTGCGAAAAGACCTACGTGGCTGAGTTAGTCCAAAATTCAAACGATTTAAAAATTCCTGAAAACCGCCGTTTCGGCGGTTTTACGGGCTTGATTTGGGCGGCTTAAAGCGAATAGCTACGCAGGCGATTGTCCGACACCCCTGTCCGACCAAGGAGCCCCGCGATGAAAGCGCTTGTCGATCAACTCAAAGCAACCGCCGCTGAGACCAACGCAACCGATATCCGCGCCGCCTTCGCCAGCGACGCCGAACGCTTCCAGCGCTTCAGCACCACGCTCGGCGACCTGCTGTTCGATTATTCGAAATGCGCCGTCAACGACAGGGTGCTCGACGGCCTCGAGGCGCTCGCCAAGGCCGCCAAGGTCGAGGAGAAGCGGGACGCCATGTTCCGCGGCGACATCATCAACATCACCGAAGAGCGCGCCGTGCTGCACACGGCGCTGCGCAACCGCGGCAACCGCCCGATCCTCGTCGACGGCAAGAATGTGATGCCCGACGTCAACGGCGTGCTCGATGCCATGGGCGCCTTTGCCGACGGCATCCGCTCGGGCGCGCTCAAGGGCGCGACCGGCAAGAAGATCACCGACGTCATCAATATCGGCATCGGCGGCTCCGACCTCGGCCCGGTCATGGCGACGCTGGCGCTTGCCCCCTTCCATGACGGCCCCCGCCTTCACTTCGTTTCCAACATCGACGGCGCCCACATCGCCGACACGCTGAAGCTGATCGATCCGGAAACCTCGCTCTTCATCGTCGCCTCGAAGACCTTCACGACGATCGAGACGATGACCAATGCCCAGACGGCCCGCGCCTTCATCGCCGGCAAGCTTGGCGAAGCGGCCGTCGGCTACCACTTTGCCGCCGTCTCGACGGCACTCGACAAGGTCGCCGCCTTCGGCATCGACAAGGCCCGCGTCTTCGGCTTCTGGGACTGGGTCGGCGGGCGCTACTCGATCTGGTCGGCGATCGGCCTGCCGCTGATGATCGCCATCGGCAAGGAGAATTTCGGCCGCTTCCTCGATGGCGGACACGCGATCGACGAGCATTTCCGCACCGCGCCGATCCGTGAGAATATTCCGGTTCTGCTCGGCCTCCTCGGCTTCTATCACCGCAACGTGCTCGGTTATCCGTCGCGGGCGATCCTGCCCTATGACCAGCGCCTGTCGCGCTTCCCGGCCTACCTGCAGCAGCTCGACATGGAATCGAACGGCAAGGCGGTGACGCTCGACAGCACCCCGGTCGAATATTCGACCGGTCCGGTCGTCTGGGGCGAACCTGGCACCAATGGCCAGCATGCCTTCTATCAGCTCATCCATCAGGGCACGGACATCATTCCGGCGGAATTCATGATCGCCGCGAACGGCCATGAAAAGAACCTGCGGCATCAGCACGAGCTCCTGATCGCCAACTGCCTGGCGCAGTCCGAGGCGCTGATGAAGGGTCGCACGCTCGCCGAGGCCAAGGCGCAGCTCAACGCCAAGGGCATGGCCGACGCCAAGGCCGACAGGATTGCCCCGCACCGGGTCTTCACCGGCAACCGCCCGTCGCTGACGATCGTCTACGACCAGCTCGATCCCTTCGCGCTCGGTCGCCTGATCGCGCTCTATGAACACCGCGTCTTCGTCGAAGGCGCGCTCTTCAACATCAACTCCTTCGACCAATGGGGCGTCGAGCTCGGCAAGGAGCTGGCAACCGGCCTGCTGCCGGTCGTCGAAGGCAAGGAAAGTGCGGCCAGCCACGATTCTTCGACTGCGGGTCTGGTAGCAGCCCTGCTGAAGGCCGCTCGCTAAGGCGCAATTCCAAGCGATTCCACCCGGAACCGCACCGCTTCAAATAATGAGGCCCGAGGCGCAGATCGCGCCTCGGGCCTCATTCTTTAACGCAGGTCGGCACCAGCTCTTTTTCGCGTAATCGAACAGATATGGCACGACACAAAACTCACAATTGACGAGAATTACTTATTGTCTTACGATAAAAATACAAGCAAAACGATAAAGGAATTTTCATGACGGACTCTGCCGAGAGGCTGCGCAAGCTCAGCCGCTTCATGAAGCTCATGATCCTATTGGGTGGCGCGTTGTTTTGTTCGGCCGTCGTCTATATGCACTGGCAGATCTTTTTCGACCGACAGGGCTTCGAGCAGGGCATTCGCGATATCGTCCTCCCCCGCGTCGGGGCGATTACCCTTTCCTACCGCGCCATCGCCACGGTCATTTTCCTGACTGCCATCAACAATGCGCTCGTCATTGCCGGCCTCGCCTTTGCCTGGCAGCTGTTCGACAGTTTCCAGCGCGGCGAGATTCTCTCCGGCCGCAACGGCGTGCTGTTGCGGCGGGTGGGGCTGACTGCGCTTGCGGGAGCGTTATGCCTAACGGTCAGCAACGGGATCGGTATCCTGGCCGTCACCTACGACAACCCGGGCGCCACGGGACATGCGGTGATCTTCGACATCAATGGCGGCACGATGATCGTGCTGCTGATGGCCGGCCTGGTCGTCGGGCTTGGCCACGTCGTGGCCATCGCATCGGGTGTCGAAGCGGAGAACAGGAGCTTCGTCTAGCGCATGCCGATCGTGATCAATCTCGATGTCATGCTGGCGAAACGGAAAGTCCGCTCACGCGACCTCGCCGAGCAGGTAGGGATCACCGAGCAGAACATCTCGCTGTTGAAATCGGGCAAGGTGAAAGGCGTGCGCTTCGATACGCTGGAGAAGATCTGCGCCGCGCTCGACTGCCAGCCGGGCGATATCCTGGAATATCGCCCGGACCGGGAAGAATAAGAAAGCTCAGAGGCCGATTTCGTGCTTCCACGGCGGGTTTGCGCCGGCGCGCGAGACGGTGACCGCGGCCGCCTTGGCGCCGAGCGCCAGCGCATTGCGGACCGCGGTTTCGCTGAGATCGGTAACGTCGGCCTTGGTCAGGAGACCGCTGAGCTTCAGCGACGCCAGTACGCCGGCATCGAAGGTATCGCCGGCACCGACCGTATCGACCACCGTCACCTTTTCGCCGGCGACCTCGACCTTGTGGCGCGCCGTGTAGCCGACGGCGCCGTCGGCGCCCTTGGTAATCAGCACCAGCTTCGGTCCGCGTTTCAGCCATTCGGCAGCGAGGTCGTCGTGGCTCCCTTCCATGCCAAACCAGGCGAGGTCCTCGTCGGAGAACTTGACGATATCGGACATCGCCGCCATGCGGTTCATGCGCGCCAGATGGGCGTCTCTGTCCTTGATGAAACCGGGACGGATGTTCGGGTCGAAGGAGATCACCCGCTTCTCGTGCTCGCGCGTCATCAGCGCCTCGTAGGTCGAGCCGCAGGGCTCGGGGATCAGGCTGATCGCGCCGAAGTGCAGCGCCTCGCAGAAGTCACCCAGCGCCGGCAGGTGTTCGCGCGTGATCATGCGCCCGGCGGTGTTCTCGTCGAAGAAGGCGTAGCTGGCGTGGCCGTTGACCAGCTTGACGAAGGCGAGCGTCGTGTGCAGCGAGAGCGTTGCGCAGGGGCCGAAATCGACATTCGCCGCCTTCAAAGTCTCGCGCAGGATATCGCCGAACATGTCGTCGGAAAGGCCGGTGAAGAAACCGGTGGGAATGCCGAGGCGACCGAGCGCGATGGCGGTATTGAAGATCGCGCCGCCGGCATAGGGCGCAAAGGCGCTCTCGCCCGCGGTCGTGTCCCGCGGCAACATGTCGATCAGCGCTTCACCGCAACATACGATCATCGGCTTTTCCTCCTCAGACACTTCAATCGATTTAAAAAGACTAGCTCAGGCGTTGCGGGGCCCCGGCGACGCCGGGGCCGCGTCGAACTTTACGCCAGCGCGCTCACGCCGCCGTTGCGACCCGACCAGACGAGCGGCGCATTGAGGAAGGCCTCGACCTCACCAAGCGTCTTCTCGTCGAACAGCGCCTGCTCGCGGGCAACCGCAAGGACGTTGCGCCAGGTGGCGATCCAATGCAGGTCGACGCCCTTGCCCTTCATCTCGCCAACCGCCTCCGGGAAGATGTCGTAGTAGAACAGCGCAATGCCGTGGTCGACGATGCCGCCCGCCGCGCGAATGGCGTCGATAAACTTGAACATCGACCCGCCGGCCGTCGTCAGGTCCTCGATGACGAGCACGCGCGCGCCTTCCGGCATATGGCCTTCAATCTGGGCGTTGCGGCCGTGGCCCTTCGGCGCCTTGCGAACGTAGATCATCGGCAGGCCGAGGCGCTCGGCGAGCATGGCGGCAAAGGGAATGCCGGCGGTTTCGCCACCGGCGACCACGTCGAACTTCTCGAAACCGGCCTCACGCAAGATGGTCGCTGCGGCAAAATCCATCACCGCCGATCGGATGCGCGGATAGGAGATCAGCTTGCGGCAGTCGATATAGACGGGGCTCGCCATGCCGGACGAAAGCTTGTAGGGCTCATCGGCGCGGAAGTGTACAGCCTTGATCTCCCAGAGCATCTTGGCGACCAGCTCGGCCATCACGGCCTTGTCGGTGAACGCGTTGGAAAACATCAAACTCTCCTTCAAAACTAAAGCGATCAGACGACGGTCCAATGGAGCGGGAACATCGGATCGAACACGGTAACCAGACCGGCGCCGGTCTCGATCTTCTTCGGGTAGGTGACGGCGTCAGCCTGTTTGCGCAGCGTGATCGTTTCGTCGTTGACCGGCAGGCCATACCAGGCAGGACCGTTCAGCGAGGCAAAGGCTTCGAGCTTGTCGAGCGCGCCCTCCTCCTCGAACACATGCGCCAGGCAGCTCATGGTGTTGATCGAGGTGTAGATGCCGGCGCAGCCGCAGGCGCATTCCTTCAGCGGGTCGACATGCGGTGCGGAGTCGGTGCCGAGGAAGAAGCGCTTGTCGCCGGAGACCGCGGCGGCGCGCAGTGCCAGGCGGTGGTTTTCGCGCTTGGCGACCGGCAGGCAGTAGTAGTGCGGCTTGATCCCGCCGACGAGGATGGCGTTGCGGTTGATGATCAGGTGGTGGGTGGTGATCGAGCCGGCGAGGTTCGCCTTCGATGCCTTGATGTAATCGATGCCGTCCTTGGTGGTGACGTGCTCCATCGTCACCTTCAGTTCCGGCAGCCGCTTGCGCAGCGGATCAAGTACGGTCTCGATGAACACGGCCTCGCGGTCGAAGATATCGACATCGGATGTCGTGACCTCGCCGTGCACGCAGAGCGGCACGCCGATCTTCGCCATGCGCTCCAGCACCGGCATCGCCTTGTCGATGTTGCGAACGCCGCTGTGCGAGTTCGTCGTGGCACCGGCGGGGTAGAGCTTGACCGCCTTGACGAGGCCGCTCTTGTGGCCGGCCTCGACGTCGTCGGGATCCGTGCCTTCGGTGAGATAGAGCGTCATCAGCGGCTCGAACCGGTCGCCCGCGGGAAGCGCGGCCAGGATGCGCTCGCGATAGGCCGCGGCATCCGCGGCCGTCACGACTGGCGGCACCAGGTTGGGCATGATGATCGCGCGGGCGAAATGGCGGCTTGTATCGGCGATGACGCCCTTCAGCATGTCGCCATCTCGCAGGTGAAGGTGCCAATCATCCGGGCGGCGGATAACGAGGTCTTGCATGGTCAGCGTTCTCCTAGGTCAGAGCAGGCGCAGACGGAAAACCGCCGCTCCAGGCTCGCGCCCGATCCACGCGCGCAGCTTTGCAGCCGGCAGGTGCGGGTCGCGGGCGGTTACTCATGTGGTGGAACCGCGTCTCGATATCACCAATGCGCCCGGAAACACAATCCGCAATCCGACCATCGCTCAGAAATCCGTCAGCACCAGATCCGCAGGCCGCTGACGGTCGACCACGCGATGCGCGTTCGGGATGTCGTTGCCTAGGGCTTTGCGCTTCGCCGCCTCCTCATCATAGCCGTGATCGTACCAACGCTTCAAAAGCCGTCGCTCCAATTCCTCGATGCCGGGATTGATGAAGATCGAGAAATCGAAGGCATTTTCAAGCCGGTTCCACGGCGCCTCGTCGAGCAGCAGATAGTTGCCCTCCACCAGGATGATGCGCGTCGCCGGCGCAACGATCCGGGCGGAAGCGATCGCGATCTCGCGCGAGCGGTCGAAGACCGGAACCAGCACTTCGCCGTCATTGGCGCGGACCGCCGCAATCGTCGACAGGAAGGCCCTGACATCGAAGGTTTCCGGCGCGCCCTTGCGGGGGAGCAGGCCCTTTTCCTCCAGGACCGCATTGTCCATGTGGAAGCCGTCCATCGGCAGCACGGCCGCCTTCTCGCCGCCGGCAACCAGGGTCTCGGCGAGCGCGTCCGAAAGCGTCGACTTACCGGCCCCGGGCGGGCCGGCAATGGCGACGACGAAACGGGCGGCGCCGGCCGCCCGTTTCAGGATCTCGTTTGCGACCGGCTGGACGTTCATGCCGCCAGCGCCTCGCGCGGCGGCTCCTTCGCCCCGGTCATGAAGGCGACCGCATCCGACATCGTATGCTCCTTCGGATTGATGACGCAGAGCCGCTTGCCGAGGCGGTGGACATGGATGCGGTCTGCCACTTCGAACACATGCGGCATGTTGTGCGAAATCAGCACGATCGGCAGGCCGCGGGCGCGCACGTCGAGGATCAGTTCCAGCACCCGCCGGCTTTCCTTGACGCCGAGCGCTGCAGTCGGCTCGTCCATGATCACCACCTTGGATCCGAAGGCGGCGGCGCGGGCCACGGCAACGCCCTGGCGCTGGCCACCGGAGAGCGTTTCCACCGCCTGGTTGATGTTCTGGATGGTCATCAGCCCGAGCTCGGAAAGCTTTGCCCGCGCCATCTTTTCCATCGCCGAGCGGTCGAGCGTGCGGAACAGCTTGCCCATGATGCCGGGTTTGCGGATCTCGCGGCCGAGGAACATGTTGTCGGCGATCGACAACGCCGGCGACAGCGCCAGGTTCTGGTAGACGGTCTCGATGCCGGCGGCGCGCGCATCCATCGGCGAGCGGAAGTGCACCGTCTGTCCCTCGAGCTTGATTTCGCCTTCGTCGGGCGTGATCGCGCCGGAGATGGCCTTGATCATCGAGGACTTGCCGGCGCCGTTGTCGCCGATCACGGCGAGGATTTCGCCGGGGTAAAGATCGAAGTCGGCATGGTCGAGAGCGGTAACGCGACCGTAACGCTTGACGAGACCGCGGGCGGTGAGAATGGGTTCCTGTGTCATCACGCAGCTACCTTTCTGATCCACTGGTCGATGGCGACGGCGGAGATGATCAGCACGCCGGTGAGGAAGACCTTCCATTGCGGGTCCGCGCCCATCATGTTGAGGCCCATGGAGACGACGCCGACGATCATCGCGCCGATCAGCGTGCCGAGGATCGAGCCGCGGCCGCCGAAGAGCGAGATGCCGCCGATCACCGCAGCGGTGATGGCCTGGAGGTTGTAGTCGGTGACTGCGGCGGACGGCGAGATCGAGCCGTTGCGGCCGATCGAAACCCAGGCCGCGAGTGCGGCGATCAGGCCCGCCAGCGTATAGGCACTGAGCAGCACGCGGCCGGTGCGGATACCCGAGAGTTTCGCCGCTTCCGGATCGTCGCCGACGGCATAGAGGTGGCGGCCCCAGGCGGTATGGTTCAGGGCGTACCAGAGGCCGAAGACGAGGGCGACCATGGTGATGACGCCGAGCGTCAGCACCGCGGAACCAACCTTGAAGCTGACCCCGAAGACATGCAGCATCTGGGTGACGGCGGCGACGTCGGCCTCGCGGATCGTCTCGTTCGCCGAGTAGATGAAGTTCGTCGACATGATCACGTACCAGGTGCCGAGCGTGACGATGAAGGGCGGCAGCTTGAGACGCGAGACGAGGAGGCCGTTCAGGAAGCCACAGGCGCTGCCGACGCCGAGGCCGATCAGGATCGCGAGCGGTGCCGGAAGCCCGTAGGTCACCGCACAATTGCCCATGATGACGGCCGAAAGCACCATGATCACGCCGATCGAAAGATCGATGCCGGCCGTCAGGATCACCAGGGTCTGCGCCGCGCCGAGGATGCCGACGATGGCGATCTGCTGCAGGATGAGGGTCAGCGTGTAGGACGAGAAGAACTTCCCGCCGATGGCAATACCGAAGATCAGGATCGCAGCGACCAGCACGATGAACGGCACGGCGGCCGGGGTCGAATGCAGGAAATGCTGGATCTTCTGGATCGCGGTCTTGTCATGCGTGTCGAATGACGCGACCTGCGTCGAACTGTTGACCAGGACTTTTTCGAATTCCTGGGATGGCTGTGCGGCTGTGTTGGGCTCGCCCATGGACCTTCCTCCCGTGAACCCCGCTTCCCAAGGGGTTGAGATCAAAAGTATTACAGCGACTTTTCACACGTCCGAACCGGTGCGTGGCGCTGTGGCGCGTGGCCCGCCCATCAACGTCGCGGGCATTTGCACGCTCGCAAGAAGCTGCGCGGTTTTCATCGCCTTGTCAAAGACATCGGCGCTTACGCGAAGGGCGGCCGGGGCCGCCCTTCCGTTGCTGGCTCATGCGTCCGAAGAGCGGAGGCGATCAGCCCCAGCACTTCTCCGTGCCGACCTTGGTGTCGATCGATTCGACGCCGGCAGCCGGCTTGTCGGTAACGAGCGAAACGCCGGTGTCGAAGAAGTCCTTGCCTTCGGTCGGCTTCGGCTTCTCGCCGGTATCGGCGAACTTCTTGATCGCCTCGATGCCGAGTGCGGCCATCATCAGCGGGTACTGCTGCGAGGTGGCACCGATGACGCCTTCGGCGACCGACTTGACGCCCGGGCAACCGCCGTCGACCGAGACGATCAGCACGTCCTTTTCCTTGCCGACGGCCTTCAGCGCCTGATAGGCGCCGACGGCGGCCGGCTCGTTGATCGTGTGGATCACGTTGATGTCGGGATCCTTCTGCAGAAGGTTTTCCATCGCCTTGCGGCCACCTTCTTCGTTGCCGTTGGTGACGTCATGGCCGACGATGCGCGAATCGTCTTCATCGCCGATCTTGTTCGGATCCTTCGGGTCGATGCCGAAGCCCATCATGAAGCCCTGGTCGCGCAGAACGTCGACGGTCGGCTGCGAGGGCGTCAGGTCGAGGAAGCCGACTTTCGCGGACTTCGCACCATCACCCATGGTGGCGGCGGCCCACTGGCCGATCAGCTTGCCGGCGAGCAGGTTGTCGGTGGCAAAGGTTGCATCGGCGGCAGTCGCCGGATCCAAGGGCGTGTCGAGCGCGATCACCAGAAGACCGGCGTCCTGCGCCTTCTTCACCTGGTCGACGATCGCCTTAGTGTCGGAAGCAGCAATCAGGATACCCTTGGCGCCATCGGCGATGCAGGATTCGATCGCAGCCACCTGGCTGTCATGGTCGCCGTCGATCTTGCCGGCATAGGCCTTCAGCGTCACGCCAAGTTCCTTGGCCTTGGCGGTCGCGCCTTCCTTCATCTTGACGAAGAACGGGTTGGTGTCGGTCTTGGTAATCAGGCAGGCGCCGACATCGGCAGCCTCGGCCGGCGCGGCAAAGACGACTCCGAGCGACAGCGCGCCGAAGGCAGCAGAAAGAATGGTCTTCTTCATGAAATCCTCCCAAGGATTGAAAAATCGTGCCGGCGGACCGGCCCAGGCCACGCCGACGCAGCATTCTCCTCCGCTGCAATTGGCGCTTCCGAGACAAAAACAAACACTAATTTTCTGGGGTGTCAATAAATAAATCAAATTGAATTATTATTTCGATGTGTCATTCTTTGGAGTGACGACGCTCCGCTGGAGGATTGGAGCGACCATCAAATTGACAGAGCCGCGACAAGTGGAAACAACAGACCTGCGCCAAGCGGGCACCAGAGCGGGGATGAGGAAAAGTGTTTACGGTTTTCCGCTCGCACCTCGCTCTAACATATGAAAATCGATGCCAACGGGAGGAGACGGTGGCATGTCACTGACAGACGGTCCCGATCGTGGACCGACGCAACCTGAAGTCATCGACCCGAGCGGCGGCGCTAATCAAACGCGCGTTCGCGCTTACAACGAGCGCCTGGTGATGTCGCTGGTCAGGCGTCACGGCGGCCTCTCCAAAGCCGACATCGCCCGGCGTTCCGGTCTTTCGGCGCAGACCGTTTCGGTGATCATGCGCGCCCTTGAAAGCGATGGCCTGCTGATCAAGGGCGACCCGGTGCGCGGCAAGGTCGGACAACCCTCGACGCCGATGCGTCTCAATCCTGACGCGGTCTTTTCCTTCGGCGTAAAAATCGGCCGGCGCAGCGCCGATCTCGTGCTGATGGATTTCGTCGGCACCATCCGGTTGCATCTGCACCATGTGCATGCCTATCCATTGCCGGGCGATCTCGTCGACTTCATCGTTTCAGGCATGGCGAAGCTTGAACAGCAGCTCAACCCCGACCAGCGCAAGCGCATCGCCGGCATCGGAATCGCGACACCCTTCGAGCTCTGGAACTGGGCGGAAGAAGTTGGGGCACCGCCCGAAGAAATGGACAAGTGGCGTGACGTCGATTTGCAGGCAGCGGTCGCGGCGCGCACGACTTATCCGGTCTTCCTGCAGAACGACGGCACCAGCGCCTGCGGCGCCGAACTCGCCTTCGGCGTCGGCGCCAGCTATCCGGATTTCGTCTATTTCTACATCGGCTCGTTCATCGGCGGCGGCATCGTCCTCAACTCGGCGCTGTTTTCGGGCCGGACCGGCACCGCCGGCGCCGTGGGACCGCTACCGGTCTCGGGCAAGGACGGCAAGACCATTCAGCTCCTCAAGATCGCCTCGGTCTTCGTGCTCGAGAACCTGCTGCGCGAACGCGGCGTCGATCCGAGGCCGCTCTGGTACTCGGCCGACGACTGGATCGACTTCGGCGAGCCGCTCGACATCTGGATCGACGACTGCGGGGCGGCGCTCGCCCAGGCGGTCGTGTCCGCCGTCTCGATTATCGACTTCTCCGCCGTCGTAATCGACGGCGGCTTCCCGCCCTGGGTCCGGACCAGGTTGCTCGCCGCCACGCGCAAGGCACTCTACGAGCTCGACCTTCAGGGCGTGACCATTCCGGAGCTGGTGGAGGGCCTGGTCGGCAGCCATGCACGCGCCATCGGTGGCGCCAGCCTGCCGCTCTTCTCCCGTTACCTGCTCGACACCAACGTCCTCTTCAAGGAGCTCAGCTAATGCTGAAAGGAATAAACCCGATCCTCAGTCCCGAGTTGCTCGCAACGCTCCGGGCGATGGGACACGGCGATGAAATCGCCCTGGTCGACGGCAACTATCCGGGCCAGGAACATGCGCGCCGCCTGGTCCGCCTCGACGGGCACCCGCTGATCCCGGTGCTCGATGCCATCCTCAGCGTTTTGCCGATCGACGATTTCGTTCCGGAGGCAATCTTCCGCGCCACGGTCAAGCAGGACAAGGACGCGCTCGACCCGGTGCACCGCGAGATCATCGAATGCTGCAGCCGACACGAGCCGGACCGCCAAGTCGTTCCCTTGCTCGGCGCAGATTTCTATCCGCGGGTCAGGGCGGCCCATACGGTGGTCCAGACCAGCGAGCCCCGGCTTTACGGCAACGTCATCCTGCGCAAGGGCGTGATCTACCCCTGAAACGCGAAAAGCCCGCCGGCGACCGACGGGCTTTCTGTCATTGCAGTGATGCTCGCTATCAGGCGCCGCGCTTGTCGATCGACAGAGCGCCCGGGCCGAAGGCTGCGAGCACGAGGAAACCGCCGGCGATCGCGATGTTCTTCATCATCATCAGGCCGTTGAAGACGGTCAGCAGGCCGTTGGCTTCCGGCGGGAAAGTCGGGATGTTGATCGCGCCGCTGTGGAAGGCGAAGGCCGTGACCAGGCTGAAGGCCGCCAGCAGATAGGCGGCAATCTTCGTCTGGAAGCCGACGAGAACGGCGAGACCGGATACCAGCTCGAAGAGGCCAGCGAGGTAAGCGAGTGCGGTCGGTGCCGGCCAGCCGGCGCCGGTGATCATCTGGGCCGTACCCGACGGATCCATCAGCTTGCTGAAACCGGACATGATGAACATGATAGAGAGCAGGACGCGTCCAACGAGGACGACAACATTCTGAGGCATGCGAGGCTCCTGTGAGAAACGGGTGTTGGCAACAGAAGTATCAGCATTTTCAAATTCATCTAGCCGCTCCGCGGGCGACAGATCGTTCACGAAAATGAAACGACCAGCCGGCATCGTCAACCTTCGAGCCCGGCATTCTCTCGTTTATCCGCGGGCGAACTAGGAACTACATAGTCGGCGTATCGTTCTTTTCTATTGCAAGGACGAAGCGGCTGGGCGAAGAATTTCGGCGCGGCAGGGGACGCCGCGCGCGGGGTCATGTCATGAACGAAATCAACCGGAGCCCGACATTCTGGCGCTCGTTTCCGATCTTTGAAGAGTTCGACAAGAGTACCATTGCCGAACTCGCCGACATCGCGACCTACAGGAAGTGGCCGGCCGGCACGGTCATCTTCCAGCGTGGCGACGAAGGCAACTACATGATCGTCGTCATCTCCGGACGCATCAAGCTTTCGCTGATCACTCCACAGGGCCGCGAACTGATGCTGCGCCAACACGAAGCCGGCGCGATCTTCGGCGAGATGGCGGTGCTTGACGGTCAGGCCCGCTCCGCCGATGCCACGGCGATGACCGCCTCCGAGGGCTACGTGATCGGCAAGAAGGCCTTTCTCGATATCGTCACCAATCGGCCGGAGGCCGCCGAGGCCGTCATCCGCTTCCTCTGCGCGCAATTGCGCGACACGACGGAACGGCTGGAGACCATCGCGCTCTACGATCTCAACGCCCGCGTCGCGCGCTTCTTCCTCGCCACGCTCCGACAGATCCATGGCAACGAATTGCCGGAAAGCGCCAATCTCCGGCTGACCATGAGCCAGACGGACATCGCCGGTGTGCTCGGCGCGAGCCGGCCGAAGGTCAACCGCGCCATCCAATGGCTGGAGGAAAGCGGCGCGATCAAGCGGAGCGACGGCATCATCGCCTGCAAAGTCGGTCGCCTGCAGAGCATTGCCGATCCGGAGGAGGACTAGACCGCATGGCCGCCGAGCCGCGCCGGCAATTCCGCCTCACTCCGCTTGCCGGCGGGTTCCTGACGAGCTTGCTGGTTGCCGTCGCCCTCTATCTTTTTGCCGAACCGGTGTTCGAAACGCAGCGCGAGCTGTTCTTCGACAACCTGACACAATGGATTCCCGCGCCGCAGTCGCCTGACATCGTTGTCGTCGACATCGACCGCCAGGCCAACCAATCGCGCCCCTGGGACCGGACGGCAACCGCCGAGCTTCTGTCGCGGCTTGCGACGGCCGGCGCCAAGGCCGTGGCGGTCGACTTCGTCTTCAGCGCCAATTGCAACACGGCCGGCGATGGCAATGCGGACCTCGCTTCCGCGCTTGGAGGCGTCCCCGTCGTTCTCGGCTTTCTGATCGCCGATACGGTCCAGGAGCGGCCGCGGCCGGTACCGCCGCTGGCATTGAGCCGGCCCTTTACCCCGCCCGAGCTCTGGTTCCTCGACGGCGCCGAAACCTCCTGTGCCGCGTTCATGGACCGTGCGAAAGCGGCAGCGGTTTCGTTTCTCGTTGGTGACGAAGACGCGCGGATCCGCCGCGTGCAGGCCTATGCCATCCTCGGCAACGACGCCTTTCCGACATTGGCGATCGAAGCGACACGGCTGATGCGCGGAGCCGGCACGCCGATCCTCGGTGGCGAGCCCGCCTGGCTGCGCATCGACGGGCAGGTGATCGCGCTCGACGAAACCGGCAGCCTGCGCTTCGCCGCAAGCGCCGCGGACCGGCTCGCCGCCCGCACCGTTTCCGCCGCCGACGTGTTGTCCGGCAAGGCGGCACCGGACCGCTTCGCCGGCAAGCTCGTGCTCATCGGCAGCAGCCTGCCGAACCTCGGGGGCTTGCGACCGAGCGCCTCGATGCCGCTCGAACCCTCGGTGCAGATCCACGCGGATATCGCCAACGCGATCCTGACGGGCTTCATACCGAAGCGCGGTGATCGACTTCCGCCCGCCGAGGCCGGCGTCGCGTTTCTCGCCAGCCTCGCCGTTGCCTTCGCCGCCGCTCGCCTTCGGCCGCTGGTATCGGCAGCCCTTGGCCTCGGTGCGGTCGCCGCCGTCGTCGCGGCGGCGGCGGTCATCTATGGCGCCAGCGGCTGGCTAATCGATGCGGTCGGCATTTCGGTCGCCCTCGCCGTCGTTCTGGCGGTGACGAGCGTCCTGCAATTTGCTCGGGTGCGGCGAGCCGAAGCGGCGGCGCGGCAGAAATTCTCGCAATACCTGCCGCAATCGGTCGTCGCCCGCTACATCGACAATCCCGGGCTTGCACGGGTCGCCGGCGAGGAACGGCAGGTGACGGCGCTCTTCACCGATATCGAGAGCTTTTCCTCCCTGTCGCAGAGGCTGAAGCCGCGGGACCTCATTGCCTTGCTCGACATCTACTTTGCCGAGGTCAATGCGCTGGTGGCGGCGCATGGCGGCATGGTTGACAAGGTGGTGGGCGATGCGGTGCACGCGTTTTTCAATGCGCCCGAGGATCTCCCCGAACATGTCGACCGGGCCATCGATTGCGCCAAGGCGATCCACGCACTGACGGAAGAGATGCGCCGGCGTCCGCAGTTCGCGGCCAACTCTTTCGGCAGGACCCGGATCGGCGTCGAGACCGGACCGGCCGTTGTCGGCGAAGTCGGCGCCGGCGGCAAGCTCGACTACACGGCCCATGGCGATGCGATCAATCTGGCCGCGCGCCTGCAGGAGGCGAACAAATTCCTCGGCACCGCTATCTGCGTCGGGCCCGGTGCCGCAGCAGAAAGCAGGCGGCCGCTTCGTCCCCTCGGCAGCCACGAGATTCGCGGCTTTTCGACGATGGAATTGTTCACGGTCGCGGACTGAGGCGACCGCTGATCGCGCGTCTCAGAACGGCTCCGGGAATAGCGAACCGGTTTTCGGGATAGCGTCAACTCAACGTGTCAGGCCGACGCTGGCATAGGCTTCCTTGATACGCGGCTCGCCCCAGTTGACGGGCTCGCTCGGCGCTTCTCCGCGGCGATGAAACTCGACCCCCTGCCCCGCTGCGACGATCCGGGTCACGCCGCCACGCGCGACCGAAACGCTTCCGTGTTCGACGAAGACGGCAAATGCGGCTCGGCTCGGTCCGCAGAAGAATTTGGTGCCGCGCACACCGATCATGCCGAAGGCCGTGCGGACCGCAACATCGACCTTCGGCAGCCCCTCGGGCCGATCGAAGACCATGCGCCCTGTTCCGAGTTCGAGCGTACCACCCTGACCGGCGATGAAGCTATCGACGAGCAGCTCGGTCTCGGCGCCGAGCAGCACGCGCGTGTCTGTGCCGAGGTGCAAGGTCGCGTAGCTCTCGGCACCCGTGTGCACGCGGTCGTTCTCGTAAAGCTGGCTACCGACCGCCAGCGGGTCGTCCTTTTCCGCCTGCTTCCGTCGCACGTCGCCGCGAACCTCCGTTGCCTCGCCAAGTGACGGGCCTGCCCAGGAGGGGGCGACGCCGCCGCCGGCCGCCGTCAGCAACAGGCCACCAACGACAACGCGTCGGCTCACCAGCATCTTGCGCATCGGCGCTGCCCGGTTTTCCATTGCCCCTCTCCCGTTTGAGCGTTGCGATATTCGAGGATAGCCCCGGCATTTCCGGATGCAAGCCGGCTCGCGCGCGGTCTCTCGATGATCGTCCGGCAGTTCGCCAGAGCTTTCGTTGTCGGGCTGTTACCCCCGGAACAGCCCGACCCGACAGGCGCGGATAAGTTCGCCGTCAAGAGAAGGGAGAGCCCTCATGGAAAAGCGCAGCACATCGGGTACCGGCATCATCAACGCACTGCTGCTGGCGGTCGTCAGCCTGCTGGCTGTCGCCGCGATCGCGCTTCCGTCGGCGCGTGCTGGCGAGCTCTCCGCCGCCGACGTCTGCGACCGCGAGGCCGGCAGCATCTTCGACCTGCAGCGCAATCAGGCCTTCCCGGCCGTTGCCACCGAGGACATCAGGATCGGCGTAGCGCTTTCGGCCTGCCGCGAGGCCTATAACCAGAAGAGCGGCGCTCGCGCCGAATTCCAACTGGCCCGCGTACTTGACAAGGCCGGCCAGAAGGCCCAGTCACTACGTATTCTCCGCGAGGCCGCCGAACACGGCCACGCGCTGGCGATGACCAACTATGCCGTTCTCCTGGGCGAGCAGGGCGACACGACCGCCGAATTCGCGCTGAACCAGAAGGCCGCTGCCGCCGGCAATATTCTCGCCGCCTACAATCTCGGCGTTTCCTATCGTGACGGCATGGGCACGCCGGTCAACGGCAAGCTGGCGATCGAGTGGTTCGAACGGGCATCGCTCGCCGGCGATGACGTCGCCGCCTTCAACCTCGCGGTCATGCTGGACGAAGGCAAGCTGGTGCCGGAAGACAACGGCAAGGCCGCCAAATTCTACCGGTTGGCGGCCGACCGCGGCAATGTCGATGCCATGGTCAATCTCGGCCTGATGCTCGAGAACGGCGAAGGGATCGCCAAGGACATTCCGGCAGCCCGCAACATCTTCCGCAAGGCTGCCAACGAAGGCGACACGTTTGCCGAACGGAAGCTTGCGGAGCTCGACGGCAACGACGCCTTCCAGACCGCCATGCTCGGCAAGACCAGCCGCATCAAGTAATCCAACACGCCTCCCAAGGGCCACGTGGGCCGGAGACATCAAGGTCTTCGGCCCGCGTTTTCGTTTGGCATGACGCAATTCCTGACGGAAAACCGCTTCGCACTTTTCCTGGAATTGGCTTTCCAGTGCCCGCAATTCCGGACGGAAAACCGCTTCGCACTTTTCCTGGAAATTGCTTTAGCGGATCTCGCCGGCCTGCGGTCCCCAGGTATCGGTGAGCGCAAAGCCGTCGGCCAGCGGATCGAACGGATCGAGCGCCACCTGATGCAGGCCGAAGGTCCAGCCGCGGCCGGCAATCGTCGGGATGATCGCTTCGCGGCCGGCAACGGTCGTGACACCTTCGAGGCCCACCTCAAATTCCGAGCCGATGATCGAGCGCGACTTCAGGACGTCGCCGACCTTGACCTTGCCGCGCGCATGCAGCGTCGCGAGGTTGGCAGAGCTGCCCGTGCCGCAGGGCGAGCGGTCGACGCGGCCCGGCCACATGGTGGTGCAGGTGCGGATCGTGCCGTCGGGCTCGACATCGCGGAACATCACATAGGCGACGCCCTTGATCTCAGGGATTTCCGGATGGACGACGGGGATCGTGCGGTTGACGATATCCTTCAGGATCATGCCGGCCTCGACGATCTCGCGGGCGTTCGCCTTGTCGATCGTGGTGCCGATCTGGCCAACATCGACCAGCGCGTAGAAGATGCCGCCGTAGCAGAGATCGAGCTTGATCTTGCCCCATTTCGGCGTGTCGACCTCGACGTCGAGCTCATGCACGAAGGACGGAACCATCGTCAGCTTCACCTTCTCGCAGCGGCCGTCGCGGCAGGTCGCGGTTGCCTTGACGAGGCCGGAGGCCGTGTCGAGCATTACCACCGTCTCCGGCTCCTTCATCTCGATGATGCCGGATTCGAGCAGGGCGGTGGTGACGCAGATCGAATTCGAGCCGGACATGGCGTGCGCCTGGTCGGCCTGGAGAATGATGAAACCGGCATCGGCTTCCGGTCGCTTCGGCGGCACCAGCAGGTTGACCGAGCCGATCGAGCCGGAGCGCGGCTCGAGGCAGAGGAACCGGCGCAGGCTGTCGTCCACGGTGTTGATGTGGTTGAGCTGCTCGGCGATCGAGTTTCCGGGGATCTTCGGCACGCCGCCGATCGCGACCTTGCCGATCTCACCCTCGCAATGAACGTCCAGCAACTGGATCGTGCGCTTCCACCGCATGCCGTTTCTCCAACTCGCTTGTCATCACCTATTGGCGATCATGGCTGATATATCAGACGCGCTTGCATTAGCGCTTTCCGGGAGGCGCCGCAAGGAAAACCGCCGGCGCGCTTCAGAGTCGCCCCGAAGTTGCCGCTTGACGCGTGACACACCGCGCGACAGCTTGAGCCACCCGAGACGCAACCTTCTGGATCTCCATGACAAAGCTGATCATCTTTACCGACCTGCACATGGTGCCCGAAGGCACGACGATCATCGGTCTCGATCCCTACCAACGCCTTGCCGCCGGCATCGAACACGTCAACCGCTACCATGCGGATGCCGACCGGGTGATCTTCACCGGCGACCTCACCCACTACGCCGATCGCGCTTCCTATGAACGGCTGAAGCGGCTCATCGATCGGCTCGTGCCGCCGGTCGCCATCACCGTCGGCAACCATGACCGGCGCGAGGTTTTTCTCGAAGCCTTCCCCGATGCCGTGGCGGATGAGAACGGTTTCGTGCAGCAGGCGATCGATTTCCCGGACTGCCGCGCCATCCTGCTCGATACGCTCTTTGCTCCGCCCTATGATTATCCCACCAGCCATGCGGGGCTGCTCTGTGCCAGACGTCTTGCCTGGCTCGACCGGCAGCTTGCCGACGCCGGTGACAGGCCGGCGCTGCTGTTCATGCATCACCCGCCACACAGGACGGGCTTTACCGGCATGGACATGATCCGGCTCGCCAATGAGACCGAGTTCTACGATCTCGTCAAAAAGCATCCCAACGTCCGCCATATCTTCGCCGGTCACGTGCACCGCACGATCAGCGGCTCCTCCCGCGGCATTCCCTTCTCGATCTTCAAGAGCCCGGTGCACCAGCAGCCGATGCCCTTCGACGCACCCGACGCCTCCTTGTCCGTCGACGAACCGGCGGCCTACGGCATCGCCGTGGTGACCGACGATGGCGTGCTGGTCCATACCGAGGATTACGAGATTGCCCGCCGGGACGCTGCCATCGCGTGAGGCCATTTCGGACCGCCGGCCTTCATGCTAGTTTGGCGCATGACCCAAACCACCGACGATAGCTTCGACTGCCAAAGCTGCGGCGCCTGTTGCGCCTATTCGGCCGACTGGCCGCGCTTCTCGCTGGAGACGGACGAGGAGCTCGACCTGATCCCGGCGGAATATGTTTCTGCCGATCTCGGGGGCATGCGCTGCGAGGACGATCGTTGCTGCGCGCTCGGCGGTAAGCTCGGCGACCACGTATCGTGCAAGATCTACGCCATCCGCCCGATCGTCTGCCGCACCTGCATGCCCGGCGACG
Organism: Ensifer sp. VA4; assembly: GCF_055710065.1. NCBI lineage: Bacteria > Pseudomonadati > Pseudomonadota > Alphaproteobacteria > Hyphomicrobiales > Rhizobiaceae > Ensifer > Ensifer sp. VA4. The sequence continues at coordinate 48,123 of NZ_JBVQPO010000002.1, forward strand.
ACGAGTGCCTGATGGCGCGCGAGAGGCATTTCGGCAAAGCGGCGTGATCTGCAGCGCCGCGCGTCCTATCAGACGCGCAACGGTCGCTGTAGCCCTTTGAATGGCTGCATGTTTTCTGTCCCTCAAATCGGCCAGGATTTGAGGAGCCATGTAGTAGGATCATCCGGCAGTTTTGCGAAGATTCCGTATTCTCTACGGCGCTACGTCAGCAGCATGGTGAAACATTCCGACAAAAACGAAATTTGCCGGATGGATGTACGGCGGAAGGAAGCGTATTTTCCGCCCATGATCAGGGGCGCAGCGCGCCCTTGGAAACTGCTTCCCGGAGGATAGCGCTCGATGAGCCAGACACCGCTTCAGAAGATCACGACCGAGACCAGCGCGCCGCAGGCTCCCTTCGCCGAGTTCGCTCCGCCGGTGCGACCGCAGAGCACGCTTCGCCAAGCAATCACCGCCGCCTACCGTCGCCCGGAAACCGAGGCGCTGCCAGCACTCGTCGAAGCGGCGACGCTGCCTGCCGCAACCCGCCAGGCAGCCGCCAAGACCGCGCGCAAGCTGATCGAGGCGCTGCGCGCCAAGCACAAGGGCTCCGGCGTCGAGGGTCTGGTGCAGGAATACTCGCTCTCGAGCCAGGAAGGCGTGGCGCTGATGTGCCTGGCCGAAGCGCTGCTGCGCATTCCGGACACCGCAACGCGTGACGCCCTGATTCGCGACAAGATCGCCGACGGCGACTGGAAGTCGCATATCGGCGGCGGCCGCTCGCTGTTCGTCAACGCCGCCACCTGGGGCCTCGTCGTCACCGGCAAGCTCACCTCGACCGTCAACGACCGCAGCCTTTCCGCCGCGCTGACGCGCCTGATCGCCCGTTGCGGCGAGCCGGTCATCCGCCGCGGCGTCGACATGGCGATGCGCATGATGGGCGAACAGTTCGTGACCGGCGAGACCATCGACGAGGCGCTGCGCCGCTCGCGCGCGCTCGAACAGAAGGGCTTCCGCTACTCCTACGACATGCTCGGCGAAGCGGCGACGACGGCGGCCGACGCGGAGCGCTACTACCGCGACTACGAGACGGCGATACACGCCATCGGCAAGGCATCCGCCGGCCGCGGCATCTATGAAGGTCCCGGCATCTCGATCAAGCTTTCGGCACTGCATCCGCGCTATTCCCGCGCCCAGGCCTCGCGCGTCATGAGCGAGCTGCTGCCGAAGGTGAAAGCGCTTGCCGTCATCGCCAAGAAATACGACATCGGCCTCAACATCGACGCCGAGGAAGCCGACCGCCTCGAACTCTCGCTCGACCTGCTCGAAGAACTGTGCCTCGACAAGGACCTCGCCGGCTGGAACGGCATGGGCTTCGTCGTCCAGGCCTACGGCAAGCGCTGCCCCTACGTGCTCGACTTCATCATCGACCTCGCGCGCCGCGCCGGCCGCCGCATCATGGTGCGTCTCGTCAAGGGCGCCTATTGGGACGCCGAGATCAAGCGCGCCCAGCTCGACGGTCTCGAAGACTTCCCGGTCTATACCCGCAAGATCTACACGGACGTCTCCTATATCGCCTGCGCCAAGAAGCTGCTGGCCGCGACCGACGTGATCTTCCCGCAGTTCGCGACCCACAATGCGCAATCGCTGGCGACGATCTACGAGATGGCCGGCAAGGACTTCAAGGTCGGCAAGTACGAGTTCCAGTGCCTGCACGGCATGGGCGAGCCGCTCTATGACGAGGTCGTCGGCAAGGACAATCTCGACCGTCCCTGCCGCATCTATGCGCCCGTCGGCACGCACGAGACCCTGCTTGCCTATCTCGTTCGCCGCCTGCTTGAAAACGGCGCGAACTCCTCCTTCGTCAATCGCATCGCCGACCCAAAGGTCTCGGTTGACGAGCTCATCGCCGATCCGGTCGAGATCGTGCGTGCCATGCCCGTCGTCGGCGCGCCGCATGACCAGATCGCGCTCCCCGACAATCTCTTCGGCGAAGCGCGCCGCAATTCCGCCGGTCTCGATCTCTCGAACGAAGCGGGCCTTGCCTCGCTGACCGCGGCGCTGCAGGCGAGTGCCGCCGTCGACTGGAAGGCCGTTCCGCAACTGGCAACGGGCGCCGCTTCCGGCGAAACGCGCGCCGTCGTCAACCCCGGCGACCACCGCGATGTGGTCGGTGCGGTCACGGAAGCTTCGGAGGCCGACGCCCGCCAGGCCGCGACCCTTGCCGCCAAGGCGGCCGCGAGCTGGGCTGCCGTCTCGCCGGCCGAGCGCGCCGCCTACCTCACGCGCGCTTCCAACCTGATGCAGGCGCGCATGCCGACCCTGCTCGGCCTCATCGCGCGCGAAGCCGGCAAGTCGCTGCCGAACGCCATTGCCGAAGTGCGCGAGGCGATCGACTTCCTGCGCTACTATGCCGAACAGACGCGCCGCACCCTTGGCCCGGCCCATAAGGCGCTTGGACCGATCGTCTGCATCAGCCCATGGAACTTCCCGCTCGCGATCTTCACCGGCCAGATTGCCGCAGCCCTCGTCGCCGGCAACCCGGTGCTGGCAAAACCCGCGGAGGAAACGCCGCTGATCGCCGCCGAAGGCGTGCGCATCCTGCACGAGGCCGGCATTCCCGCCGCCGCGCTGCAACTGCTCCCCGGCGACGGCCGCATCGGCGCCGCCCTGGTGGCCGCGCCGGAAATCGCCGGCGTGATGTTCACCGGCTCGACCGAGGTCGCGCGCCTGATCCAGGCGCAGCTTGCCGACCGGCTGTCGCCGGCCGGCCGACCGATCCCGCTGATTGCCGAGACAGGTGGCCAGAACGCCATGATCGTCGACAGCTCGGCGCTCGCCGAACAGGTGGTCGGCGACGTCATCGCCTCGGCCTTCGACAGCGCCGGCCAGCGCTGCTCGGCGCTGCGCGTTCTCTGCCTGCAGGAAGACGTGGCCGAGCGCACGCTTTCGATGCTGAAGGGCGCGCTGCATGAACTGAAGATCGGCCGCACCGACCGGCTCTCGGTCGATGTCGGCCCGGTCATCACCGCTGAGGCCAAGGGCATCATCGAGAAGCACATCGACGCCATGCGCGGCCTCGGCCGCAAGGTGGAGCAGATCGGCCTTGCTTCCGAAACCGGCCACGGCACTTTCGTTCCGCCGACGATCATCGAGCTCGACAAGCTCTCGGACCTGAAGCGCGAAGTCTTCGGTCCGGTGCTGCACGTCATCCGCTACCGCCGCGACGATCTCGACCAGCTGATCGACGACATCAATGCCACCGGCTATGGGCTGACCTTCGGCCTGCACACGCGCCTCGACGAGACGATCGCCCATGTCACGGCACGGGTGAAGGCGGGCAACCTTTACGTCAACCGCAACGTCATCGGCGCTGTCGTCGGCGTCCAGCCCTTCGGCGGCCGCGGCCTCTCCGGCACCGGCCCGAAGGCCGGCGGCCCACTCTATCTCGGCCGCCTCGTCGCAACCGCTCCGGTGCCGCCGCAGCACAGCTCGGTTCATACAGATCCGGCGCTGCTCGACTTCGCCAAGTGGCTCGACGGCAAGGGCGCAAAGGCCGAAGCCGAAGCCGCCCGCACCGCCGGCAGCAATTCGGCCCTTGGCCTCAACTCCGAGCTTCCGGGACCGGTCGGCGAGCGCAACCTCTATGCCCTGCATCCGCGCGGTCGCGTGCTCCTGGTTCCGGCGACGGAAACCGGCCTCTACCACCAGCTCGCCGCCGCCCTCGCCACCGGCAACACCGTCGTCGTCGATGCCGCTTCCGGTCTGCAGGCCTCGCTGAAGCACCTGCCGGCCAGTGTTTCCGTGCGGCTTTCCTGGTCGAAGGACTGGGCGGCGGACGGCCCCTTCGCCGGCGCCCTTGTCGAGGGTGACGGCGCGCGGGTGCGCGAAGTCTGCAAGGCGATCGCAGGCCTGCCGGGCCCGCTGGTTCTCGTCCAGGCGGCTTCGACCGAAGAGATCGGCAAGAACCCCGACGCCTATTGCCTGAACTGGCTGCTCGAGGAGGTCTCGACCTCGATCAACACCGCTGCCGCCGGCGGCAATGCCAGCCTGATGGCGATCGGCTGATCGGTTCCTGAGATTGTGAAGCGCCCTCTCCCCATCGTGGGAGAGGGAAAGATCTTACTGTCCGCTATGGGACCAGCCGTTGCCCGGATGAAGCCAAACCGTGGTGGCGCCCTTCCCCGCAATCCGTTATCAGCAATGACAAAACGGAAGCGGCCATGTTCACCCTCAAGCGCACAGAAACGGCAACCCAGGACGTCAAGAAGAGCCGCTTTCTGGCAATCGCAGCGCCGGTTGCCGACGAACAGGCAGCGAAGGACTTTCTCGCCTCCCACTCCGACCTAACTGCCAACCACAATTGCTGGGCTTGGCGCATCGGCCAGGCCTATCGCTTCAGCGACGACGGCGAGCCGAGCGGCACGGCCGGCAAGCCGATCCTCGCGGCGATCGACGGCCAGGAACTCGATCGCGTCGCGGTCGTGGTGACGCGCTGGTTCGGCGGCATCCTGCTCGGCAGCGGCGGCCTGGTGCGCGCCTATGGCGGCACAGCGGCGCTCTGCCTCAGGGCTGCGGAAAAGATCGAGATGATCGAAACCGTGCGCGCGACCGTCGCCGTCGATTTTTCCGACATGGCGCTGGTGAAGGCGCGGCTTCTTGCCCGCGACGTGACCATTGCCGGCGAGAGCTTCACGGACAAGGGCCCGGTGCTGACCATCGACCTGCGCAAGGATGAGGCGGAGGCGATCCTCGCGATGGTCGTCGATCTCAGCCGCGGCAAGGCCGTGGTCTCGCTGGACGACTGAGCCCTCGCCGCAGCGCCCTACATCGATACCGAGCCGTCAGCGAAAACTTTATGCGGTTTCCCGCTGCATCTGGCGCTCCAATTTACTCGATCAAGCTCGTCATACCAAAGCGCGTCGCGCTCTTTCGGATTCGCTCCTGGCGCCTTAAGCTTTTGATATTTCGCATGTCGTTATCGCAAATCTGCTGCGCACATTTGCGCGACATGCTTTAGAAGCGCTCCACCGAGCTATGATCGACGACGCACGACAGGAGACAGCACCATGAAGACTCGAGTTCTTGGCAAGACCGGCGCCACCATTTCCGAGATCGGCTTCGGCGCCTGGCAGATCGGCGGCTCCTGGGGCGATGTCAGCGAAGCGGACGGCAAGCGCGCGCTCCATGCCGCACTCGACGCGGGCGTCACCTTCATCGACACGGCCGATGTCTATGGCGACGGCCGATCCGAAAAGATCATCGCGGCCGTTTTGAACGAGCGCGGCGGCGACAAGCCCTTCGTTGCGACCAAGGCCGGCCGCCGGCTCAATCCACATGTCGCGGAAGCTTATACGGGCGAAAACATCGAGGCCTTCATCGATCGCAGCCTCGCCAATCTCGGCGTCGAGACGCTCGACCTCGTGCAGCTTCACTGCCCGCCGACCGAGGTCTATTATCGCCCGGAGCTGTTCGGAGCCTTGGATCGGCTCGTCACCAAGGGCAAGATCCGGCACTACGGCGTATCGGTCGAAAAGGTGGAGGAAGCGCTGAAGGCGATCGAATACCCTGGCGTGGCCACGGTGCAGATCATCTACAACATCTTCCGCCAACGACCGCATGAACTGTTCTTCGCTGAGGCGCAGAAGAAGAATGTCGGCGTCATCGTGCGCGTGCCGCTCGCCTCCGGGCTGCTTTCCGGCAAGATCAGTCGCGAAACCGCCTTTGCGGCCGACGACCATCGCAGCTTCAACCGGCACGGCGAGGCCTTCGATGTCGGCGAGACCTTTGCCGGCGTACCGTTCGAAGCGGCGCTGGAAGCCGTCGAGCAGCTCCGTCCACTGGTGCCCGAGGGCGTGCCGATGGCACAGTTCGCGCTCAACTGGATCCTCGAGCAGCAAGCAGTCTCGGTCGTCATCCCCGGCGCCCGCAACGAGGCGCAGGCGCAATCCAATGCCGCGGCCAGCGGGCTCGCCGCCATCAACGACGAGACCAAGGCTGCGATCGCCACGGTTTACGAACGGCTGGTGAAGGTTCATGTTCATCATCGCTGGTGATTGACACCGCACAAACGCCGGTGAGCCAGGGGGCTGCAATGCCTGATCCCTTCGATCTGCAACGGTTCATCGACGCCCAGCACCGCGTCTATGCCGCGGTTCTGGACGAGCTCACCCTCGGCCGCAAACGGACGCACTGGATGTGGTTCGTCTTCCCGCAACTTGCCGGTCTCGGCCATTCGCCGATGGCCGAGCGCTATGCGATATCGGGTCTCGAAGAAGCATCCGCCTATCTGGCACACCCGGTACTCGGCGCGAGGCTTCGGGAATGCACCGAATGCGTCAATGCGGTTGCGGGAAAATCGGCCCACGACATCTTCTCGAGCCCCGACGACGTGAAATTCCGGTCATCGATGACCTTGTTCGCCGAGGTGGACGAAGCAGGAAGTCTGTTCGAGCAGGCCCTTGAACATTATTTCGCGGGAGAGAAGGATCGGCGCACTTTGGACATCCTGGCGCACCAGCGTTGATATCCGGCGCTCAAGCCTTGGCGGGGCGCCGGTCGGCGGTCAGAGATTCGGTGTCGAGTTGACCAGGAAAAACAGGATCGTGAAGGCACATATCGAGAGGCCCGCGACGATCACCAGCAGTTCTTTCATCATGTAGCGATACATCCGGCACCTCCTTTCCTTCAGTGGCCGCGGTATCTCCTCGAATATAGGAAGTCATTGGGCCAATTCTCAGACACAGGCGTCAAAAGTTCGTGAAGGCGCTTTCCGCTTCTTGTGATCCGGAGTCACCATCCCCCGCAGGCTCCGAGACGGGTTCAACGCCTCCACGAAGTATGCAAATTAGGTTATACTAATATATACTGTTTGTCACCTAACCACTTCGGAGGATTGAACAATTGCTCCTCCCGCCGGTCCACTTGGTGATGGCAAGCATCTGAAACAGCGCGCCGGTTGGGTTGTCTTGCGCTTTCCAGATTTGCACTGGCTTATTTCGGCAGGGACGCTGGCGAGCAAACGTGCTTAGCGGTGGCAGACAACGGTCTACAACGCAAAAATCGACACAGCGAGCGTAGATTGGTGTAAACTATCGAGAAGAAGAATGGCGCACCCGAAGAGATTCGAACTCCTGACCCCCAGATTCGTAGTCTGGTGCTCTATCCAGCTGAGCTACGGGTGCTTTTGCCTGAAGCGGCGGAACCGCTTGCGTGAGCGGTTCTCTAAAGGGTCCTTTCGGGGATTGCAAGCGCCGTTTGGCAAAAAATTTCATTTTTACGACGATGGCCCGACTTGCTGTGGACAGTCACGGTAACGCCGATGCTGCAACGCCCTGAAAATCAGGGCATTGCGCCAGGGAAGCAGGCCCGGAAAAAATCGCGGGCGTCAGACTTTGCCGCGTCTCCGCTTCATTCTGTCTAAGCGCGTCGCAATCTTTCAGATCCGCTGCTTGCGCCTTAGGTTCTTGATGTTTCGCCTGTCGTTATCGCAAACAGCTGCGCACTTTGGCGCGACATGCTTCAGTGACGGAACTTCGAGCGGAAGGCGTCGAGCGGAACCGGCCGGTCGGGCAGCTCGATGCGGAAGAGCGTGCCGGGCGTCGGCTTTTCGACAAGCGCGATCGTGCCGCCATGGGCGAGCACCAGCTCGCGTGCAATCGCGAGACCAAGACCCGTGCCGCCGGAGCGTGCCGAGCCACGGAAGGCGGCGAACAGGTTTTCCCGCGCCTTGGGCGGCATGCCCGGGCCGGTATCGTCGACCGAAATGGTGACGACGCTGCCGACCCGCATGGCGGAAACCGTTACCAGCCGCGGGCGGCCGTCCTCCGGTTCGTGATTGGTCAATGCCTGCACGGCATTGCGGCAGATATTGTGCACCACCCGGAAGAGCTGCTCGCTGTCCGCATCGACCTCGATGTCGTCCTGCATCTGGATCTGGAAATCGATGCCCGCCTGGGGATCGATTGCCAGCAGTTCGGCGACATCGGAAACGAGCGGTTTCAATGCGACGAAGCGGCGATGCGGCTCTGCCTCGGTCGTCCTGCCGTAGGAGAGCACCTCGCGCGTATAACCGACGGCACGGTCGATGGTCCGCAGCAGGGTCGGGGCAAACCGCTTGACCACGGGATCGTCGACATCGGCGAGACGATCGGAGATCAGTTGCGCGGAGGACAGGATGTTGCGCATGTCGTGGTTGATCTTCGACACCGCAAGGCCAAGCTCTGCAAGGCTCTTCTGCTGCTTCAGGGTCTTTTGCAGTTCACGCTGCATGCTGGCGAGGTGCTGACCGGCGACGGCAAGTTCGTCGCGTCCCTCCGGCGGCACGAGCACCCGACCGGGATCGGCCGGATCGTTGGAAAATTCCTGCATGTTCGCCGTCATCCGCCGGATCGGCGTGATCAGCATGCGGTTGATGGCGAGGAAGATCAGCGCCGCGGTGATCAGCGAAATGATGAGCGATAGGACAAAGACGTTGCGCGAATAGACGAGCATCGCCTTGCGCAGGCTCGCATCCTTCATCAGCAGCTCGATCGTCGCGTCGCTTTCGCCGAGCGGCCCATAGACACGGATCACCCGATCGCCGCCGAAGAGCAGGGTATCGAAGGCATCGCGGATGGCGCCAAAAGCGGTCGAATTGGCGACGTCGTACTCGCCCTTGATCTCGAGAGGCATGTCGGTCAGCGCGATCATGCGCGACGCATCCTTGCGCCGAATGACGATCGCCTTCGTGCCGGTCGCCATCAGCGTGTCCTTCTGCACGCTGCGCGGCAGCTCGACATTCTGCAGACCGTCGACGACGACGGCAGCGGCGGCAGCCGTGTTCAGCCGATCCTCCAGCCAACGAATGCGCATGGTCGCGACGGACGGCGCGAAGATCAGCACCTCCGCCAGCATGACGAAGACGATGGTCAGCAGGAGCAGCTTACCGGAAAGACCCCGGAAGAACCCCGCACTCGTCTTCAGTGCCTCGCTTGCCGCTACCGGACGCGTCTCTTCCGCCATGCCTTACAAACTTCCCTGCCCGTCAACAAAAACGCCCGCGACCCCGCACAAGTGCCCGAGCCAAGGGGCTTCGCGCCAGGGGCAATAATAGGAGATGGCCGACCGTTTTCCAATCTCGGAGCGGCCGGGCGGGGTGCGACATAGGTGCGGATATCCTTCAGCGTCACGCCCGTTGGCAGCCGCAAGCACCGCATCCCGATCATCTTCCTTCCCGCATCGCCGAAGCGAAATCCTCGGCGCGCTGCCGCCTCGCTCTGGCCTAGCTGCACAGAATCCGCATCGGTGTAAGTCACCCAGGGAACAGTGGCATCGTCGGGGGGGGGCGCGGCGACGGGCGCGGGCGGCGATGGAGTAGAACGGCTACTGGCGTTCAGGGCAGTTCAAAACAGCGAGCCCGCGGCACCATACGGTACCGCGGGCTCCGAAAACACTTGGCGAGGCAAGGTGTCGCTTAGAACTCTTCCCAGTCGTCCCTCGCGACAGCCGCAGCGGAGCTGCCGCCAAAGGCGCGGGCGACGTTGCCCATCATGCGACGCGCCGGCGATTCGACGGCGCGGGTGGTTTCGCGCGCCACGGCCATCGGCCTTGCCGCGGTGTTGTCCACCTTGAAGTAGGCGATCAGGTTGGCGAGGTTGTTGGCCTCGGCGGAGAGCTTGTGGGTGGCGGCATTCGCCTCCTCCACCATAGCCGCATTCTGCTGCGTCACCTGGTCCATCTGGTTGACGGCGGTGCTGACTTCGCTCAAGCCCGTCGACTGCTCGCGCGCCGCCGTTGCGATCGAATGGATATGGTCGTTGATCTTCAGGACGCGATCTTCGATCTCACCGAGCGCGGAACCGGTTTCTTGCACCAGCCGGACACCGGTCGCCACTTCGCTGCCGGACTTCGAGATCAGTGTCTTGATGTCCTTGGCCGCACTTGCGGCGCGCTGCGCCAGCTCGCGCACTTCCTGTGCAACGACGGCAAAGCCCTTGCCGGCATCACCGGCACGCGCCGCCTCGACGCCGGCATTCAGTGCCAGAAGGTTGGTCTGGAAGGCGATTTCGTCGATCACGTTGGTGATCTGGCCGATCTCGCTCGACGCCTGCTCGATACGGCCCATGGCGTCGACGGCATTGCGCACGACTGCGGCTGATTGCGCCGCGCTATGCTTGGCCTCATTGACCATGACGGTCGCTTCCTGCGCCCGCTCGGTCGAGTTCTTCACGGCAACGGTGATCTCGTCGAGTGCGGCCGAGGTTTCCTCGAGCGCTGCCGCCTGCTGCTCGGTGCGCTTCGACAGATCGTCGGCGGCCGCCCGCAGTTCGGACGAGTTGCCGTTGATCGTGTCGGTCGTCACGCGAACTTCGCGGAGCGTCTTCTGCAGGGTCGACAGCGTTTCGTTGACGTTCTTCTGCAGCTCGGCGAAGGCACCCTGGAAATGGCCGTTCATGCTCTGGGTCAGGTCGCCGCCCGCCAGGCTGGCGACGACCCGGCGGGTCTCGGCGATGCCGGCATCGACGCTACCGACCAGTTCGTTGACGCTTGCGGCGAACCGGTTGAGATCGTCGTTCTCATAGTCCTTGCCGATGCGCTTGGTGAAATCGCCGGCGGCCGCGGCCGCCACGACGACACCGATGCTCGACTGCAGATCGGCGCTCTTTTCACGCAGCACCGCTTCCTGCGCGTTGAGGTCGCGAACGGCGAGACCGTTCTGCTTGAAGACCTGAACGGCCTCAGCCATTTCGCCGATCTCGTCCCTGCGGCCGGCGAAGGGCACGTCGACCGTGAGATCGCCGCCGGCGAGTTGCTTCATCTTGCCAGTCAGTTCGAGAATCGGGCGGCTCAAATGATTCGTTGCGATATAGAAGGCCGCGCCGAGGCCGGCGAGCATGCCGAGGCCGGCGATACCGAGGATAACGATGACCACCGAGCGCTCGAAGATCGCGACCTCCGCGGTGACGACTTCGAGTGTCTTCAGGTTGATATCGGCGACGGAGTCGATCTGCTCCTGGAAGGCCTTGCGGTTCGCCCGGTTGGCATCGTTGTTGCCCTGCTCGCTGGCGGCCTGGGGCGAGACCTGTTCGCCGAGGCGCGCCGTTTCCGCCCGGAACGTCCTGAACTCGTTGGCGCGATTGACCAGCGTATCAAAGGAGGCTTGCGTGTCGGCGGGGATCAGCAGGCGCCACTCGGCAAGCAGCGTATCGATCTTGTCGAGATTGGTGCGAATGCCCTCGGCAAAGGACTTGGCCTTTTCGACGGTCGGAGCGGCGTAGATGCCGCGCGATTCCATCACCACCGCTGTCACCAGGCGGTTCAGGCGTTCCGCCTTGAAGGCGCGCGCCGCGACATTTTCGTATTGATGGAATTTCTCGTTGTACTTGGCGACCGCCACGAGCGACATTCCGGTCACCGCAACCGCCAGCAGGCTCATGATCCCGACGATCAGATAGATTTTACCGCGTATTTTCATCCCGACCTCCACGAGGCCGCGAAGCCTGTCCGTTTATCGGACATCTCGCCACCCCATTGCACCGGGGAGACCCTAAAATAGCCCTGGTTAACAAAGGTCGTCGCGCCGGCCGGCATTCTGGGGAGCGCCGATTAGCGTTCTGTTTACCAATCTCGGCTAGTTGCACGCCTTTTCGCGCGCGTATGAATCGCCTCGATCGAGCGCGCCAGTCACTTTTGCGATGCCGCTGCCACTGAATCGCCGGCCGCAATTGACTTTGCGGGAATTTTCCTCTTATAAGCCGCGCACGTCCGGTCAAGCCCTCCTGCCCGAGAAGGCGGAGCCGTGCCCGGTAACGTAAACGCTCCTTGCTACACGCAAACCCAAGAAGGGCCGCACACCGCGGTATTAAATAAATGAAGCGTACCTACCAACCGTCCAAGCTTGTCCGCAAGCGTCGCCACGGCTTCCGTTCGCGTATGGCTACCAAGGGTGGCCAGAAGGTCCTCGCAGCCCGCCGGGCTCGTGGCCGCAAGCGTCTTTCGGCTTAAGCCGAAACTGCCCGAAACCAGTGTCCGGGCACATGACGTCAGATAAAGACAAAACGACTGTCGGGCGGCTGAAAAGCCGTCCGCAGTTTTTGGCCGTTCGGGCAGGAGAAAGCCGTAGAGGCCCGCTGTTTCTCCTCGAAGTGCTCGACCGCAACGATCCGGAAGGCGAGGCCCGCGTCGGCTTCACCGTTACCAAGAAACACGGCAATGCCGTCGAGCGAAACCGGATGCGCCGACGCCTGAAAGAGGCGGTGCGGCTTTCCGCCGGGTTTGCAATGAAACCCGGACACGACTATGTGATTGTCGCCCGACGCGATCTCCTGAACGCCCCCTTCGACGCCTTGACCCGGGGGCTTCGCGAGCGCATCGAAAACAAGCCGAAACAGAAGCGGCCGCCGGCCGGTTCCAGGAAACCATGATGGAAAAAAACCGCAACTATTTCGTGGCGATTGGCCTGTCCGTGCTGATCCTCATTGCCTGGCAGTTCCTTTACGTCAATCCGAAGATGGAGAGGGACCGCATCGCCGCGGAACAGGCGCAGCTGGGACAACAGGCCAAGCCCCAGCCCGGTACCCAACCGGCGACATCGGGGCAGGCTCTGCCGGGCAGCGGCGCAATTCCGGGCACTGGTGAAAACCGTGACCAGGCAATTGCCAAATCGGCGCGCGTTGCGATCGACACGCCGGCTCTTTCCGGCTCCATCAACCTGACCGGTGCCCGTTTCGACGACCTCAAGCTCAAGGAATACCGCGAGACGGTCGATCCGAAGAGCCCGGTCATCACTCTCTTCAGCCCGGCCGAGACGACCGACGGTTACTTTGCCGAACTCGGTTATGTCGGCAGCGATGCGACCGGCAGCGTGCCGGGCCCGCAGACCGTCTGGACGCTTTCCGGCGGCGACAAGCTCACCGCTGCGACCCCGGTAACGCTGACCTTCACCAACGAGAAGGGCGTCACCTTCACCCGCACGATCTCGGTCGACGAGCACTACATGTTCCAAGTGGTCGACAGCATCAAGAACGGTGCGGCCGAGCCCTTGACCCTTTCCTCCTATGGCCGCGTGACTCGCTTCAACAAGCCGACGACACCGAGCATCTACGTGCTGCACGAAGGCTTCATCGGCGTCATTGGCGAAAACGGCCTGCAGGAAGTCGGCTATTCGAAGATCGAGGACGACAAGGCTGTCGAGCCGGGCAAGGCGACCGGCGGCTGGCTCGGCATCACCGACAAATACTGGGCGACTGCGATCGTCCCGCCGCAGGCGACCCCTTACGACACCCGCTTCTCGCACTTCACCGATGGTCGCGGCCGCTACCAGAGTGACTATAAGAGCGATGCCGTCACCATCGCCGCGGGCCAGACGTCCGAGGTCAAGAACCTCGTTTTCGCCGGCGCCAAGGAAGTTCCCGTTGTCGACAATTACGAGGTCGCTTACTCGATCCCCAACTTCGACAAGCTGATCGACTGGGGCTGGTTCTACTTCATCACCAAGCCGATGTTCAAAATGATGGATTTCTTCTTCCGTCTGTTCGGCAACTTCGGCATCGCGATCCTGATCACCACGATCGTCGTCAAGGGTCTCTTCTTCCCGCTCGCCAACAAGCAATACGCATCGATGGCGAACATGAAGAAGGTTCAGCCGAAGATGGAAGAACTGAAGAAGAAGTTCGGCGACGACCGCATGGGCCTGCAGCAGGCGATGATGCAGCTCTACAAGGAAGAGAAGATCAATCCGCTGGCGGGCTGCTGGCCGATCCTCATCCAGATCCCGGTGTTCTTCGCGCTCTACAAGGTGATCTACATCACCATCGAGATGCGCCACGCGCCGTTCTTCGGCTGGATCCGCGACCTCTCGGCACCCGATCCGACAACGATCGTCAACCTCTTCGGCCTGCTGCCCTTCGACGGTCCAGCCTTCCTGCATCTCGGCGTCTGGCCGATCATCATGGGCATCACGATGTTCGTGCAGATGCGCATGAACCCGACGCCTCCGGACCCGACCCAGGCAATGCTGTTCACCTGGATGCCCGTGGTCTTTACCTTCATGCTGGCATCCTTCCCGGCCGGCCTGGTGATCTACTGGGCCTGGAACAACACCCTTTCGGTGCTGCAGCAGTCGATCATCATGAAGCGCCAGGGCGTGAAGATCGAGCTCTTGGACAACCTGAAGAGCCTGTTCACAAAGAAGCCCAAGCCGGCGGAATGACGCCAGCCGCCACGACAATCCCAGAGCCCCGGACCCAAGGTCCGGGGCTCTTTCGTTTTGACGCCAGCGCGCGACACGTTATGGCGTTGACGCGGGCGCGCAGGGCAGGCATCAGGCGCTATCGAAATCACTGCGCCTCGCTCCAGGACAATTTGCCATGACCGACCCGTCGGCCACCTCCGCTCCGTTCGCCGCCAGCGAGAAGCTTGGCGCCCTGCTCGTCTTCGGCTCCGCCTTCTTCTGGAGCTTCGGAGGGGCGATCGCCCGGTTCCTGGAGATCCCCGACAGCTGGACGATCGTTTTCTGGCGTTGCCTCTTCGCCGGCCTCTTCCTGCTCGCCTTCATGCTGGTGCGCGACGGACCACGCGGTACGCTTGCGCTTTTCAAGGGCATGGGCTGGCCGGGGGTCGCTGTCGGACTCTGCTTCACCATTGCTTCAACCTCCTTCATCATCGCCATTTCCTACACGACCATCGCCAATGTCGTGCTGCTCGGCGCCGGCGTGCCGCTGTTTGCAGCGCTGATGAGCTGGGTTCTGTTTCGCGAACGGGTCTCGCGTTTCACTTGGGGCGCGATTACCGCCGTCATCGTCGGGGTCGCGATCATGGTGTCGGAGAGCCTGACGGGCAGCGTGTCGCCGATCGGCGATGCGCTGGCACTGCTGATCCCCGTGGTCTTCGCGCTGGCAACCGTCATCACGCGCCGCTACCCGCACGTGCGGATGACGCCGGCCACCTGCTTCGGCTGCTTCGCCGCCAGCGCCATTGCGGCAAGCCAGTCGTCCGGGCTTGCGGTGACTTCGAGCGAGCTCGCCCTGCTCTTCGTCTTCGGCGCCTTCAACCTCGGGCTTGGCATGGCGCTCTTCGTCACCGGCGCCCGGCTGGTGCCTTCGGCGCTGGCGGCGCTGCTCGGCACCGCCGAGACCGTGCTCGGCCCCGTCTGGGTCGCGATCATCCACGGCGAAGTACCGAGCGGCCGGACGATCGTCGGCGGCACCTTCATCTTCCTGGCGCTGCTTGCCTATCTCTTCAACGAGTTCCGACGGGCGCAAACCATCCCCACGCGGCCGGTCCGCACGCCGACGCCTTGACATCCACGACCAAAACCGGGAAGCCATGAGCTTTCTCGATGAAGGACCGACCGCCGATGGCCGAAACCAGAACCAAAGACGACAAGCCGCTGTTCGGCCGGCCGTGGATTTTCATTCGCGGCGTGCCCGCCATGAAATTCCTGCCGCCGGAAGGGCCGGTGGAAATCGCCTTTGCCGGCCGCTCGAACGTCGGCAAGTCGTCACTGATCAATGCCCTGGTCGGCCACAAGGGACTGGCAAGAACCTCGAACACGCCGGGGCGCACGCAAGAGCTCAACTACTTCGTGCCCGACGGATTTTCGGGCGAGGCCGACGATCTGCCGCCGATGGCGCTCGTCGACATGCCCGGCTACGGCTATGCCCAGGCGCCGAAGGAGCAGGTCGACGCCTGGACGAAGCTGGTGTTCGACTATCTGCGCGGCCGCTCGACGCTGAAGCGCGTCTATGTGCTGATCGATGCCCGCCACGGCATCAAGAAGAACGACGAGGAGGTCCTCGGCCTGCTCGACAAGGCGGCCGTCTCCTACCAGATCGTCCTCACCAAGACCGACAAGATCAAGGCCGCCGGCGTGCCGCGGCTGATCGCCGAAACGCTCGACAAGATCAAGAAGCGCCCCGCCGCCTTCCCCGAGGTACTTTCAACCTCCTCGGAAAAGGGCGAGGGCATCGACGAACTGCGCGCCGCGATCGGCACGGCGATCGCCCGCTAAGGCGATCCCAGAAACCGTTCGAAGCGCACCGTGACGTGCGCGCCGCGCAGAGGTCAATCAGCTCAAAGTCTTTGATCTCTGTCACTACCCCGACATGCAATATGCTCTATCTCTGCGTTGCGTCCGGATCGGTGGCGCGGCCAGAGATAGGAGAGACACATGTCCGAATTGATCGTTGTCGGATTCGATTCCCCTGAGGAAGCCGACAGGGTTCTGGTCCGGCTCGCCGGGCTGAAGAAGGAATACCTGATCGACCTCGAGGACGCGGTCGTCGTCGTGCGCGACACGGAAGGCAAGGTTCATCTCAAGCAGAGCCTGAACCTGACAGCTGTCGGCGCAACGTCCGGGCTGCTTTCCGGTTCGCTCTGGGGCGGGCTCGTCGGTCTTCTGTTCCTCAACCCGCTGGCGGGCTTTGCGATCGGCGGCGCGCTCGGCGCCGGTGCCGGCGCCCTTTCCGGATCGCTGACCGACTACGGCATCGACGACGAGTTCATCGAATCGCTCGGCAACACCATCCCGAACAATTCCTCGGCACTGTTCATCCTCGTGCGCAAGGTCCAGCCCGAGAAGGTGCTCGCCGAATTCCCGGATCTGCGCGGCCGTGTCCTGAAGACGTCGCTTTCGCCGGAGCAGGAGAAAAAGCTGCAGGCAGCGCTTTCCGGCGCAGCCGCAGCCGCAGCCTCGCCGCCGGCCGGGTCGTTCTGAACGTCCGACGCTACGCTCCCCCAGCAAGAGTGCTTAGCTGGATTTGACCGCCGGTACGAAGGCAAGCGCCAGGCCATTGATGCAATGGCGCTTGCCGGTCGGCGGTGGTCCGTCATCGAAAATATGGCCAAGGTGCCCGCCGCAGCGGCGGCAATGGCACTCCGTGCGGGTCATGAACAGGGACGTATCCGTTCGCGTTGCCACGGCACCGGGCAGTGATTGCCAGAAGCTCGGCCAACCGGTGCCGCTGTCATACTTCGCCTCGGAAGAATAAAGTGGAAGCGCACAGCCGGCACATTGGAAGATGCCCTTGCGCTTCTCGCGGTTGAGCGCGCTGGTGAAGGGACGTTCCGTATCCTCATGCCGCAGGATCCGGTACTGGTCGTCCGTCAGGATCGCCCGCCATTCGTCATCGGTCTTGACGATTTCGAAGGCCTGCGCCGTACGCGCCGAGGCAAAGAGCGTGAAGCCACGGGTCGCCGCCGCCGCGGTGAGCACGCTAGTACCTGCCATCAAGAGGACGCGCCGACTGATCATGGACCTCCTTTCGGCCCCGTGCTCGAGGTCAGAACTTTCGCGCCTTGCCGACAGCGATAAATGGCCCCGTCGGCGATCCGGTCGGCGAGCCTCCCGGGGCCTCGACGCTGACGGCGAAGACCGACCCGGCGGACATTCTTTCCTGATACAGGGACGGAACGGCGATCTCGCCCTCGCCCGTCTGCGGCAGAACGCCAAGCGAGATCGCAGGATTGTTGCCGTTGACAAGCCAGAGTTCGAGGGATTTCTGCTCAGGCTGCATGGCGGCAATCGGCGTCAATTTCAGATGCCCCGTGACCCGGTCGAAGCGGGCGACGAGGTCGATGGCATTGCCCTTGCCTGACAATTCGGCCACCAGCGACGCTTTGGTCGTCGGCGCCTCGAAGAGACCGGCCATGGAAGCACCCATCATCGCGAGGGCCGCGAGCGACGCCAGCGCGAGGTTGCGCCACAGTGCCAGCGACCTCCAGAGCCCTCGGCGTTGCCCCACCGATGCTGGTCTCGACTGCTCGATAAACCGCCGCTCGCTGGCGGAAAGCATTCTGGGAGGTGGCGCGAGCGCCTCGTAGGCTTCATCGAAGGACGATAGATTGCTCTGCCACCGGTCGACCATGGCGGCAAAATTGCGATCGGAGACAAGGCGGGCCTCGACCTTGCGGCGGTCGTCGGCAGACAGGACGCCGAGCACATATTCCCCGGCGATCACTTCGTCGCGGCGGAAATCCCGGCCCTCTGGGGTTGGTGCAGTCATCGCTCCCTACGCTCTCGTACCTTCATGAGGCTACGCCTCAACCAAGACCGCATCGTGTCCAGCGCGTTGTGAAAACCTCCTCCACCTCCCGGCAAGCAGGACTTTCGCCGCACAGTGCCTGCAGTCCTTCGAGCTCCTCCCTGCAGGCATCGATCCGCCTGCCCCGTGTGCTCGAAAACCGCCGATTTTTCCGGATCCGCAGCAGGATCAGCCAAATTGCGGGCTTCGTCAATCGCGTTCCCTGCTGGTTTGCACCTGTCGACAAGGTAGGGCACGATGCGGCGCGTACCAGCCTTGTCATTCCGGTTTTATCTTGCTCACCGATCATTCCATCGGTCCGGAACTTGCGCTAAACAGCAGCCGGTATTTTTCGAGGGTCCGCCATGTCCGCCAATGAAAGTGAAATCCAGGCACGCCTGCTCACCCAGGCCCTGCCTTATATGCAGCGTTACGAAAACAAGACGATCGTCGTCAAATATGGCGGCCACGCCATGGGCAACACCGAGCTCGGCCGCGCCTTTGCCAGCGACATCGCACTGTTGAAGCAGTCAGGCGTCAACCCGATCGTCGTGCATGGCGGCGGCCCGCAGATCGGCGCGATGCTGACGAAGATGGGCATCGAATCGAAGTTCGAGGGCGGCCTGCGCGTCACCGACGAGAAGACGGTCGAGATCGTCGAGATGGTGCTTGCCGGCTCGATCAACAAGGAGATCGTCGCGCTCATCAACCAGACGGGCGAGTGGGCGATCGGCCTTTGCGGCAAGGACGGCAACATGGTCTTCGCCGAAAAGGCCCGCAAGACCATCAAGGACCCGGACTCCAATATCGAGCGCGTCCTCGACCTCGGCTTCGTCGGCGAAGTGGTCGAAGTCGACCGCACGCTGATCGACCTGCTCGCCCGCTCGGAAATGATCCCGGTCATCGCGCCGGTGGCACCGGGCCGCGACGGCCACACCTACAACATCAATGCCGACACCTTCGCCGGCGCGATCGCCGGTGCACTGAACGCCACACGCCTTCTGTTCCTGACGGACGTTCCGGGCGTTCTCGACAAGCAGGGCAACCTGATCAAGGAACTCTCGGTCGCCCAGGCCCGCGCATTGATCGCCGACGGCACGATCTCCGGCGGCATGATCCCGAAGGTCGAGACCTGCATCGACGCGATCAAGGCGGGCGTCCAGGGCGTCGTCATCCTCAACGGCAAGACGGCCCATTCGGTGCTGCTCGAAATCTTCACCGAGCGCGGCGCCGGCACGCTGATCGTGCCCTGAACGGCTTGAGCGACCTGGTAGCAAACAAAGAAGCGGGAGAGGCTCGATGCCTTCTCCCGCTTTCCTTTTGAAGGGGCGATATCCGATCAGCCCTTGTAGATCTCCGTCGCCGCAGCCTTCAACTTTTCCATCATCGCCCGGTAGGGGCCGGGGCCATAGCTGATGCGCGCGACGCCGGCGCGGGCGAGCGCCTTCAGATCCGGGGCGGCCGGCCGCATCATGATGTTGACCGGCAGGCTGGAGGCGGCGCAGACCTTGGCGATCAGGTCTTCATCGACCAGCCACGGCACGAAGAAGCCGTTGGCGCCCGCTTCGGCATAGGCCCTGCCGCGCGCGATCGCCTCGTCGACGAGGCCGGCATGCCGCGTCTCGTCGCCTTCCTGCAGGAACAGGTCGGTGCGCGCGTTGATGAACAGCGGGATGCCCCGCCGGTCGGCCATCTCGCGGATGGCACGGATGCGCGCCGCCTGCTTTTCTACCGGATGCATACCGCCCTTGCCGACAATCTGATCTTCGAAGTTGATGCCGATGGCACCGACGTCGAGGATGCGGGAAACGTTGGCAGCGCCGGTTGCCGGATCGTCGGAATAGGCACCCTCGAAGTCCACCGTGACGGGCAGTTCCGTGGAGGCAACGATCAGCCGCGCCACGTCGGCGAGCCAGGCCATCGGCACCTTCTCGCCATCGCCGAACCCATGGGCCGCGGCCACCGACCAGCTCCCGGTCGCAAGCGCCTTGGCGCCGGCTTCGGCCACGGCCTTGGCACTGCCGGCGTCCCAGATGTTGTAGAGCACCACCGGATCGCCCTTCCGGTGCAGGGCAGCAAAGGCGACCGCCTTTTCCTTCTGGTTCATCGTATTTCCTCCACGAAGCCCATGAGCGCGTATTCCTGGAACGCGGTGACAGCTGCCTTCCGCCCGGAACCGCGCCGTTTCACTGAGTGACTGCCTTGCCTTCGTGCCGGAGCAGCCATTGCTTCCGCCAGAGCCCGCCGCCATATCCCGTCAGTGAACCATCCGAACCGATGCAGCGGTGGCAGGGGATGACAATGGCAATCCGGTTGGAACCGTTGGCCTTGGCCACGGCACGAACGGCCCGGATCGTATCGACCTCGCGGGCAATGTCACCATAGGATCGCGTTTCACCGGCGGGAATTTTTGCGAGCTGCGCCCAAACGTTGCGCTCGAAGGCGGTGCCGCCGGGCGCAAGCGGCGTTTCAAAAGCACATGCCTGGCCAGAGAAATAGGCTTTCAATTCGCTTTCGATCTGGTCGATCGGCGCTGTCCTGCCAGGCACGATGGCCGAACGTGTGTCCTTTTTCAGTTTCTCCAGTTCCGTTGGCAGCGCCTTGCGGTCGTGGAATTCGAGCAGGTGCAGGTGCGTGGCATCGGCGACGGCAACCATGGGCCCCAGCGGCGTTTCGATCCAGTCGGAGAAGAGCAAGGCCCTACCCTGCGCCGCCGCCGGTGCGTCACCAAGCAGGTTCTGGAATGCGGCGCGAAAGCCGCTCGGCGATTCGTAACCGGCTTCGAGCTGGGCATCGATCACCCTTCCGCCGTCTGCGAGCTGGCGGGCGGCGAGCCCCAGGCGGCGATGGCGCGCGAGGTCGAGGAAGGTGATGCCGAGATTGCGCTTGAAAGCGCGCCGGACGGTCGACGGATCGAGCCCACGGCGAACGAGATCGTCCTCGCTCCAGCGGCGCTCCGGTGCCGCCTCCAGCGCCTGCAGCAGGTCCTCGACGAGCGGATCCTTGGCGCCGTACGTGGCGAGCGGTCGGCAACGCTGACACGGACGGAAGCCCGTCTCCAGGCAGGTCCCGATGGAGCCCACGAAGATCGTGTTCTCGCGCTTCGGTTTGCGGGCGGGGCAGGACAGGCGGCAGAAGACACCTGTCGTCTTGACGCAAACGAAGGCTGCGCCTTCGTATTCGGTGCTTCGCGCAATCAGGGCGTCGTAAAGCGTTTCGTCGGAGGGAAGATCGAACAACATGCCGCCGTTCTACCATGCCTGGATCCGATGGGGCGCCGGTTTTCGGGCGCCTATTTTTTCAGATCAGCACGAGTTGTCAGATCAGTACGAGCATCACGACGCCAAGCACGATCAACAGGCAGCCGAAAAGTTCGAGCCGGTTGATCCATTCGCGGAAGATGAAAAAGGACGAGGCGAAGGTGAAGAGCATTTCCACCTGAGCCACGACCTTGACGACAGCGGCCTGCTGCAGGGTCATCGCCATGAACCAGCCGAAGGAGGCGGAGGCACCGACGAAGCCGACGACGAAGGCCGGTTTCCACGCGGCGGCGATGCGCGGCAGCTCGTCACGCTCGCGAAGCACGATCCAGGTCAGCATGATCACTGTCTGCAGCAGGATGACGAAACCGAGCGTATAGCTCGCCTGCATCATATAGTCGGGCGCCGGCAGGCTCGGCGCGAGCGCCAGTGAGGCCGAACGATAGGAAACGGCCGAAAGGCCGAAGAACGTGCCCGAGAGCAGACCGATGCCTGCCGTGCGGCTGAACACCGAGGTTACGAGCGTTCGCGGGCTCAGGGTCGTCCGCGCGACCGAGATCAGCATCACGCCGACCACCGAGATGGCGATCGCCACCAGGGTCCCCTGGCTTGCTTTTTCCCCGAGGAAGATGAGGCCAAACACTGCCGCCTGCGCCGGCTCGGTGCGCGAATAGGCGGTGCCGACGGCAAAATTGCGGAAGGAGAAGAGGTGGACGAGCAGGAAGGTCGCAGCGATCTGCGCCAGCCCGCCGATGACGGCCCAGAGGAAGAAGGTGCCATTTGGTAGCGGGAGCGGACGACCCGCCACTTGCCAGAGCAGAAACAGGTAGAGGACGGCGAAGGGCAGGCCGAAGCCGAAGCGCACGAAGGTCGCGCCGGTCGTTCCCATGACGCCTTTCAGATGTTTCTGCATTGCGGAGCGGACATTCTGGAGGAATGCCGCGGCGACGGTGATGAGGACCCAGGTTTCCATGGCTGCGAGGAAGAGCAATTCAGGAAGAGCGTGAAACGGTCGTTCGCCTGAAATTGCGCAATTTCAGAGCGTTGGATCACTTCACTGTTGCAAGGAAGATCGGGCCATCTAACACGCGGGTCCGGCCATTGCCAAGGACTCCGTCTCACGGCGTTCAGTCTGCCTTTTCGACGGCCTCCACGGGAAGATTGACCTGCTTGAAGGTGAGCGGCGGCGCTTCTTCTTCAAACGTCTTCACCCGCTGATCGTAGTGCGGCGAGATCGTTCCCAGCACGCGGTCCCAGAACGAGAAATAGTTGCCGTAGTTGTAGCGGAACGCGGAATGGTGCTGATCGTGGAACGTCGTGCACAACAGCGGCGAAGGGTAACGTGCCGTCGACGCTGCGAAATACTCGAAGCCGCAATGCCCGAACATGCCGTTGAAATGTTCGAACAGCCGGTGCCCGATGAGGATCGCGGGCGGAAACGGGACGATGAAAACGACGACGGCCGAGTAACTCTGCAAGAGGAAGTTGTCGAAGACATCCTCCGAATAGGTGCTCCAGATCGTTGGCGCGACGCTTTTGTGGTGAAGAGCGTGCAGCGGATAGAGCCACTTGGTGTGCAGCAACCGGTGCATGAAATAGAACCAGGTGTCGTAGAGGAACATGCACGACACGAAGAGCGGGACTGCCGCCCACCAATTGAGGGCCCAGGGCGCCGGTGCCCAGCCCTTCTGCTGGGCGTAGAGGCCGATCGTCAGCGGCAGGCAGGCGCTGAACATCGATGCCAGGCTCTGGCGGATTTCGGCGCTGCGCCGCCTGTCGGAGCCGCGCCCTTTCTGGATCTTTCGCTCGGGATTGCGTTCGTTGAACCAGGTCAGGCCGTAGCCAAAGGCAAAATAGGTGACGACGGTGAGCGTATAGAACCCGAACAGGAAAAGCAGATAGATCAATTCGTCCGACATTGGCACCTGCATCCCCGAGCCAAAACCGCGTGCAGGAAGATGCCACGCCGTTTTGACAATTCAAAGTGGAATTCCATGCGCCGGCATTGCTGCCCGAGCAGCGATCTGCATTTTTCTCATTTGCCGTCACCTTTCCCCATGTCATAAGGCGGTCATGAAAAAGCTCGACCGCCTGCCGAACCATTCCGACTTCGCCCATGTCACCGACTGGGTGTTCGACCTCGACAACACACTCTATCCGCACCACGTCAATCTGTTCGCGCAGATCGACCGCAACATGACGGCCTATGTGGCGAAGCTCTTGTCGCTGGACCCGGCCGATGCGAAGAAGCTGCAGAAAGACTACTACCGCGACCACGGCACGACGCTCAAAGGCCTGATGGTCAACCACGGCGTCGACCCGAACGAGTTCCTCGAGCAGGCGCATGCGATCGACTACTCGATCGTTCCGCCGGATCCGGCGCTCGGCGAAGCCATCAGGTCGCTTCCCGGCCGCAAGTTCATCTTCACCAACGGCAGCGTCGCCCATGCGGAGATGACGGCACGGGCGCTCGGGATCCTCGATCATTTCGACGACATCTTCGACATCGTCGCCGCCGATTTCGTACCGAAGCCGGCCGGTGAAACCTATGACAAGTTCATGAGCCTGCATCGGGTCGACACCCGGAATGCCGCGATGTTCGAGGATCTGCCGCGCAACCTCCTGGTGCCGAAGGCGCTCGGGATGACGACGGTGCTGCTGGTGCCGCGCAATCTCGAATACACCTTTGCCGAATCCTGGGAAAAATCGAACGACACGGACGAGCAGATCGACTACGTGACGGAAGATCTCACCAGCTTCCTGCGCCGTCTGGTCACCGATCTCTAGACCGCGGCGGGTTGGAACGGGACGCGGGCGAAAGCCCGCAAGCAGAATTCCCATCCCGCTTCGACACAATTCGGCCGCCGAAAAACCCCTTTTGGCCAATGACTTAAATTACAAAAGTTTAACTGGTGCCGCGCGCGCCTCCGGCTATCCTTTCGATCAGGACAACCCGATCGAAAGGAAGCATGATGTCGAAGAAGACCCTGATCCTCGGTGTGACCGCGCTGGCCGTAGCCGTCACCGGAATGGCCGCCCCCTCCTTTGCAGCGCGCGAAAAGATGACGCCGGAACAGCGGGCCGAGCGCATGATCCAGCGGCTCGACTCCGACAAGGACCAGAAGGTTTCGCTTGCCGAGTTCCAGGCGCGTATCGCCACCAACTTCAAGACCTTCGACGCCGACGGTGATGGCCAGATCAGCGCCGACGAGATGAAGGCAAAGCGCGAAGCCTTCCGCGAGGCGCGCAAAGCCTGGCGTGAAGCCAAGGACAAGAGCGGCACGGAGCGCGAAACGGCACTTGCCAAGCTTAAGGAAGTCCACCCCGGCATGCTGCCGGGCCTGCGGCCGAAAGCCTTCAAGCGTGTCGACACCGACGGCAACGGCTCCCTGAGCACCAGCGAAGTTTCGAGCGCCGCCGAGGCCATGTTCAAGCGCCGCGACAAGAACGGCGACGGCGTCATCGACGCCGCCGACTTCACCAGGAAGATCTGACGGGAGCCCCCTCTCCCCACCGCCCGGTGGAGAGGCTCCTGCCTGGCTCATAGCCCCTTGCCCCCGCGAGGGGCTATGAGCGTATCCGAGGTAGCGCGGGGCCGCTCAGCGTCGTCCGTTCGCCATCGGCACCGACTTCGGATCGACGGTTTCATAGAAGCGGGAAATGATCTCCCAGGCCTCGTCCGCCGTTTCGACGAAATGCACCAGATCGATGTCATTGGGCGCGATCGTGCCGAACTCGGCCAGCGCCTCGAAGTTGATGATCGAACGCCAGAACTTTTCGCCGAAGAGAACGAGCGGCACCAGCGCCAGGCGTCCGGTCTGCATCAGCGTCATCGTTTCAAAGAGTTCATCGAGCGTACCGAAGCCACCGGGGAAGACGGTGACGGCCTTGGCGCGCAAGAGGAAATGCATCTTGCGGATGGCGAAGTAGTGGAAGTTGAACGACAGTTCTGGCGTCACGAAGCGGTTCGGCGCCTGCTCGTGCGGCAGCACGATGTTCAGGCCGATCGACGGTGCACCGACATCGTCGGCGCCGCGGTTGCCTGCCTCCATCACGCCCGGTCCACCGCCTGTGACGACCACATATTCCTTGTAGTGCAGCTTGGCCGAATGCTCGGAGCAAATCCGCGCGAACTTGCGCGCTTCCTCGTAATAGACCGAGGCGGCTTCGAGGTTCTTGCGCTGTGTCTCGTTCTTTGCCGCCCAGGCATCGCCGCCGGGCTCGGGGATGCGGGCGCCACCGAACATCACCACGGTCGAGTTGATGCCGCGCTCTTCCAGCATCATCTCGGTCTTCAGCAGTTCGAGCTGCAGCCGCACCGGGCGCAGCTCCTCGCGGCAAAGGAAATCGTCGTCGATATAGGCGAGGCGATAGGACGGTGAGGCGGATTGTGGCGTGACCGGAACCGTCAACGCTCGCTGCCGGCTCTGCGAGCTGTCGGCCAGTGGATCCCAGACCCCGTCCTTGCGGCGCAGGGCGCGCTTCTTCATGCGTGCCATCGTGTCGTCTTTCCCGTCGCGTTCCGGACAATCGGCATCTCGTCCAGACGCGTCCTATCCTCATTTCTCGATCATGAAGGCCGTATGCGCATTTCCCGGATCGATTCCGGAAATGGCGCAGCAGACCAAGGCGCTGCCGCGGCCCTTGCGCATCTCGCACAGGTGCGCGGCGCTGTAGTGCCGGAGTCGCCCGACTTTGCCAAGCCCTTGCGGCCCAAGGGACCCGAAAAGCCCTTCAACTTTTCAGGAACATGCTCTAAGGGCCACGCGTTCTTTTGCACGCACCAAGGTCGCCGCAACGGCCAGATCTGCTGCGCAATTTTGTCCTCAAATCGATTCCGATTTAAGGAATTATGCAGTAGAGCTTTCGCAGGATAACCGCCGAACTTTAAGGAATTCCGATGACCAACCACGACCTCGCCTCCCTGTCGCAGACGATCGAGACCGCCTTTGAAGACCGCGATTCCGTGAACACCGCTACGCGCGGCCCGGTGCGCGATGCCGTCGAGACGGCGCTCAACCTGCTCGACAGCGGCAAGGCCCGTGTCGCACAGCGCGGCGAGGATGGCGTGTGGACGGTCAATCAATGGCTGAAAAAAGCAGTGCTCCTGTCCTTCCGCCTCAACCCGATGGAGATCGTCAAGGGTGGCCCGGGCCAGTCCGTCTGGTGGGATAAGGTACCGTCGAAGTTCGACGGCTGGAGCGTCAACGAGTTCGAGAAGGCCGGCTTCCGCGCCGTTCCGAATTGCGTCGTACGCCGCTCGGCCTATATCGCCCCCAATGCGATCCTGATGCCTTCCTTCGTCAATCTCGGCGCCTATGTCGGTGAAGGCACGATGGTCGATACCTGGGCGACTGTCGGCTCCTGCGCCCAGATCGGCAAGAACGTGCACCTTTCGGGCGGCGTCGGCATTGGCGGCGTTCTGGAGCCGATGCAGGCCGGCCCGACGATCATCGAGGACAATTGCTTCATCGGCGCCCGCTCGGAGGTCGTCGAAGGCTGCATCGTGCGTGAGGGCTCCGTTCTCGGCATGGGTGTCTTCATCGGCAAATCGACCAAGATCGTCGACCGCGCCACCGGCGAAGTGACCTACGGCGAGGTTCCACCCTACTCCGTCGTCGTCGCCGGTTCGATGCCGTCGGGCTCGACCATGGCCAACGGCCAGCCGGCGCCCAACCTCTATTGCGCTGTCATCGTCAAGCGCGTCGACGAGAAGACGCGCTCGAAGACCGGCATCAACGAACTGCTTCGAGACTGATGCGATGACACCGGAGGGGCCACAGCCGAGCATGACCTGGCTGTTCTTCAGCCCCTCCGGTCGCATCGGCCGCCTGCCCTTCTTTCTGTCGTGGCTGTTCTGGTTCCTGATCGGCGGTTTCGTCGTCGCCAGGATGGTCGCCAACGAAGAACACGAGACGGCGCTGGCCCTCTGGACGCTGGCGTTCGTCGTCTCGGCTCTCATTTCGCTGCCGTCGATCGCCATGCTGGCGATCAAGCGCCTGCACGATATCGGCTACCCTGGCCCGCTGTCCCTCTGCCTGTTCATTCCCGTCCTGAGCCCCGTGGTTTTCATTGCGCTCTGCCTGTGGCCGGGAGAGCCGGGACCGAACGAGTTCGGCGCCCATAGCGACGAACCCGGCCCCTGACGTTCGCCCCCTGTACAAGAACCGCGCGACCGCGTATGTAGCGCGCCATGACAGGCCCGCGACGTGTTGGCCGCGGCAATTGGCGCCTGTGACGATCCTCCTCGTCCAGGGCATGACGACCGAAATCCGAAAGACAAGATATGATTGAGTTCGAAGGGATCGCGCCTGCGATCGCCGAGGCGTTGGCAAAACGCGGTTACAATGAATTGACGCCCGTTCAAAAGGCGATGCGCGATCCGGAACTCGCCGACAGGGACGCGCTCGTCTCGGCGCAGACCGGTTCCGGCAAGACCGTCGCCTTCGGCCTGGCGCTGGCGCCGACCTTGCTCGGTGACGGGCGCCGCTTCGGCCCGGCCGGCGCACCGCTGGCGCTGGCGATCGCGCCGACACGCGAGCTGGCGCTGCAGGTCAAGCGCGAGCTCGAATGGCTCTACGGTGAGACCGGCGCGACCATCGCTTCCTGCGTCGGCGGCATGGACATGCGCACCGAGAAGCGGGCGCTGGAGCGCGGCGCCCACATCGTCGTCGGCACGCCCGGACGTCTCTGCGACCATATCCGCCGCAATTCGCTCGACATTTCGTCGCTCCGCGCCATCGTGCTCGACGAGGCCGACGAGATGCTCGACCTCGGCTTCCGCGAGGACCTCGAATTCATTCTCGAGGAATCGCCTGACGATCGTCGCACGCTGATGTTCTCGGCAACCGTTCCGAAATCGATCGCCACCCTTGCCAAGAACTACCAGCGCGATGCCGTGCGCATCAGCACCGCTTCCGAACAGAAGCAGCATGTCGATATCGAGTATCGCGCCCTGACGGTGGCGCCGAACGATCGCGAAAACGCGATCATCAACGTGCTGCGCTACTACGAGGCCAGAAACGCGATCGTCTTCTGTTCGACGCGCGCCGCTGTCAACCATCTGACGGCTCGCTTCAACAATCGCGGCTTCTCGGTGGTGGCACTCTCCGGCGAACTCAGCCAGAACGAGCGCACCCATGCGCTGCAGGCCATGCGCGACGGCCGCGCCCGAGTCTGCATCGCCACCGACGTCGCCGCCCGCGGCATCGACCTGCCGGGCCTGGAACTGGTCATTCACGCGGATCTCCCGACCAACTCCGAGACGCTGCTTCACCGCAGCGGCCGCACCGGACGCGCGGGCCAGAAGGGCATCAGCGCACTGATCGTACCGGTCAACCAGCGCCGCAAGGCCGAGCGGCTGCTCGACGGCGGCCGGATCACCGCGACCTGGGCGCGGCCACCGTCGGCCGACGAAGTCAGCCAGCGTGACGACGAGCGCCTGCTTGCCGACACGAGCTTTGCCGAGCCGATCCGCGAAGACGAACAGGCGATCGTGCGCGCCTTGCTCGAACGGCACGGCGCCGAACAGATGGCCGCCGCCTTCGTGCGCCAGTTCCGCTCGGGACGTTCGGCCCCGGAGGACCTGGTCGAGGTTGCCGTCGGCGACAATCGTGCCAAGACGCGCCGCGACGAGCGGTCGGGTCCGCGTGAGGATTTCGGCGCCGAGCGCGCCGATTTCAGCGACGGCAGCTGGTTCTCGCTGTCCGTCGGCCGCAAGCAGAGCGCCGAGCCGCGCTGGCTGATCCCGATGCTCTGCCGTCATGGCAAGCTGACCAAGCGCGACATCGGCGCAATCCGCATGCAGCAGGAAGAGACCTTCGTCGAAATGACGGCCGAGGGCGCCGAGCGGTTCCTGTCGGCGATCGGCAAGGACAAGACGCTGGAGAAGGGTATCCGGGTGAAGCCGCTGGCGGGTGCGCCCGATCTTTCGCAGCAGCGTCAGGAAAAGCCGGCCTTCGCCAAGAAGCGCCCGCGGCCAGAGGATGGCCCGCGCGACGAGCGCAAGGACTTCAAGCCGAAACGCAAGTTCGACAAGAAGCCTGCCTACTCCGACGGACCGGCCTATACCGAAGATCGGCCGCCGGAAAAGCGCGCCGACAAGCCCTGGAGCAACAAGAAGAAGGGCAAGCCGGATGCCGGCAAGGACGGCGGCTTCAAGCCCAAAGCCAAGTCCAAGGGCAACGCCAAGAACCGCCAGGGCTAGAGCGGGATGAGGAAAAGTGTGTGCGGTTTTCCGCCCGCATCCCGCTCCAACTTTGAGGATCCGTCACGTTTATGATTTTGGGTTGACCCGACCCAAAATCATCGTGATCTAAGCCGACACGGCAGAGTCACGGCCAGTCAAAAAGCGCCGCGAGCCGATCGCGGCGCTTTTTTCGTGAACAGGATCCTGAGCGCTGTCGGTTCAGGCCTCCAGAAAGCGCAGGCCGGCGACGGCGACGATGATCATCGCGATACAGGTGACGCGCAGCCAGGAGACCGGATCCCCGAAGAGCACGATGCCGAGCACCGTGATGCCGACCGAGCCGATGCCGGTCCAGGCGGCATAGGCCGTGCCCGCCGGCAGGTCACGCATCGCAATCGTCAGAAGATAGACGCTGCCGAGAGCAGCGGCGATGCCGACTGCGCTCGGCACCAGCTTCGTCCAGCCGTCAGCATATTTCAGCGCCAGCCCCATGACGATCTCGATGAGGCTCGCCGCTATCAGAATGATCCATGCCATGTTCGTCTCCGTTGGGAATTCTCACATGACAAACAAGCTGGTAGCATAGGTACCAAATGACAATTACGCACCTTTTGGTAACCATGAATAATCCCGACACGCCGACATCCGCCGCGTCCGTCCCCGACGTCTTCGATCCGACCTGTTCGTCACGCCATGCGCTGGAACTGATCGCCGGCAAGTGGCCGATGCTGATCCTCTCGGCGCTCGAAGGCGGGCCGATGCGCAACGCCGCGCTGATGCGGAGGCTCGGCGACATTTCGCAGAAGATGCTGGCGCAGACGCTGAAGGAGCTGGAGCGCAACGGCCTGGTCATCCGCGAAGACAAGAAGACGGTGCCGCCGCATGTGGAATACAGCCTGAGCCCGCTCGGCCGTTCGCTCAGCGAAACGCTGCTGGTACTCGACCGCTGGGCGGAGACTCATTTCGGCGCACTGGATGCGGCACGCGAGCGCTACGACGCCGAACGGAACCGGTGAGGGTCAGGCGGCATCGAGCTGCGACTGGGCAACGACCTTGACCACCCAGTCGGCAAAGACGCGCAGGCGGCTGCTGAGGTGTCGGTTCGGCGGATAGACCAGATAGATCGGCATGGGTTCGACCTCCCAGTCCTCGAGGACCGGCCGCATGGCGCCGGACACCAGGTCGTCACGCACCATGAAACGAGGCGCCTGGATGACGCCCAGGCCGGCGCGAGCAGCGGCGAGATAGGTCGTCACTTCATTGGCCGCCACAGCGTAGCGGCCGTTCACCTCGATCTCCTCATTGCCGCGCTTGAAATAGAACGGCATCTGCTGTCCGGTCTGCGGCCGGAAGTAACCGACGACGTAGCAGTTCTTCGACAGATCGGACGGGTGCTGCGGCATTGCGTGACGCTGGAGATAGTCCGGTGCGGCGCAGGCAACGAAGCTCATCTCGGTAATGCGGCGGGCGATCAGCGACTGGTCGGTGAGCGTGCCGACACGGATGGCGCAATCGACGTTCTCCGCGACATAGTCGACGGTTCTGTCGGAAACACCGAGATCGATCTGGATATCCGGATAGCGCTTATGGAACTCGGGCAAGGCCGGAATGACGATCAGATTGGCAATCGCACTGGCCATTTCCACCCGCAAACGCCCCTTCGGCAAGGTCTGGGCGCTGGAAAGGCTGCCGTCGAGTTCGTCGAGATCGGTCAAAAGGCGTGCGGCGCGTTCGTAATAGAGCGCACCATCGGGCGTCACCAGTACGCGACGGGTGGTGCGGTTCAAAAGTTTTGTGCGCAAATGCGCCTCCAATCCCTGAATGAGATTGGTGAGTGTCGCCTTGGGCATATTCAGCGAAGCGGAGGCGCGGGTGAAATTACCGGTTTCGACGACCCGGAGGAACGCGCGCATGGCCGTGAGCTGGTCCATTTTCAAGAGCCGTGATTGTTCGAGAATACGAATAGTGTAGTCAGTTTGAAAATACTATTCCAGACAGAAGACAATGCTATTCTCCTACCGTGGCGTGTCGCCGCCACATGTGGGTTGACCTCTGGCCGAAGGCAAGAGAGATGGGCGAACTGTTCAAAGTGGAGACGATGCAGACCGGCCAAGGCTGCTGCACGGCACGCGTCTACCGCGGCGAAGCTTTGCTCAATCCGCCGCCGGTCGTGTTGCACCTGCACGGCGGCTCCTTCGTCGGCGGAACGATCGCCGCCGGCGAGCGCGTCGCCGAGGCGCTTGCGGCGGCTGGAGCGGTGGTGATCTCTCCGGAATATTCCGCGGCCTGCCTCAATCCATTTCCCGCGGCGCTCGATGTCGCCTACGCCATGCTGTCGTCGATGCGCTCGCGCTGCCCGCAGTTCGCGCACAAGAAGTCGTCGCTGTTCGTGGCCGGCGAAGAGGCAGGCGGCAATGTTGCCGCCGGCGCCGCTTTGATGGCGCGTGACCAGTATCTGACCGATCTCAAGGGCCAGATCCTGCTGTCGCCGATGCTCGACCCTTGCCTGGCGACGGAATCGTTCCGGCAATACTGTCCGCAGTCCTCGGCGCAATCGATCGCCGATGGCTGGCAGCGTTACCTCGGGCAAAGCGGTGGCTTCACCCATCCCTACGCCGCGCCGGCCCACTGCACGCGGCTTGCCGGCCTCGTGCCTTCGCTGATCGTGACCAGCGAAGAGTGCCCGATGCGCGACGAGGCTGAAG
Organism: Ensifer sp. VA4; assembly: GCF_055710065.1. Classification (NCBI taxonomy): domain Bacteria; kingdom Pseudomonadati; phylum Pseudomonadota; class Alphaproteobacteria; order Hyphomicrobiales; family Rhizobiaceae; genus Ensifer; species Ensifer sp. VA4. The sequence goes on from NZ_JBVQPO010000002.1 coordinate 80,257, forward strand.
CCTATGCCGAGCGTCTGCGCAAGGCCGGCGTGATGGTTGAGTCCCATGTCCTGCCCGGACGAGCCGGATGGCTGCCGCAGAATGCGGCTTCCGGCGAAGGTTGGTCGGCGCAGCAGAAGGAAATTACCGGCATCTTCTCCCGCTTCTTCCAGAAGGCAGGGGCAAAGCCGGCGGAAATGACGGTGCGTTAGACGAGGGCGGCGGTCACCCAGCCCATTCCCTCGATCTGACATCGAAAGCAAAGCGCCGGCTCCCAACCGGCAAGGAGAGAAAAGATGACATCGACAGTGACCCGTCGGGCCCTCTGGGGCGCCGGCCTGAGTATCCTTTTGTCTGTCGCCGGCGGTGGTGCCGTCATGCTCGGCCTGCCGCAGCATTTCGAGGCCGACGCCGCCACCGAGACCGCCGCGGCGCCACCTCCGGCCGTGCCGGTTTCGGTGGCGCGGGCGCAGTCCAAGCGCATCACCACCTGGGAAGAATTCTCCGGCAGGCTCGAAGCGATCGAGCGTGTCGAGGTTCGCCCGCGCGTCGGCGGCGCCATCCTCAAGGCGCACTTCCGCGAAGGCGCGCTCGTCAAACGGGGCGATCTCCTGGTGACGATCGATCCGGAGCCCTATGCCGCCGCCGTCGAACGGGCGAAGGCCCAGGTCGAAGCGGCCGAAGCGCGCGTCGCGCTTGCCAAGATCGAACTCGAGCGCGGCCGCAAGCTGGTGACCACCAGCGCCATTCCGCAGAGCGGCGTCGACCAGCGCGCCAGCGCCTATGACGAAGCCCAGGCAGAGGTACGCTCGGCCAAGGCGGCGCTGCGCACGGCCGAACTCGACCTGCAATATACCGAGGTGCGCGCGCCGATCTCCGGCCGCGTCGGCCGGCTCGACGTCACCGCCGGCAACCTGGTCGCCGCCGGTTCCGCCTCGCCCGTGCTGACGACGCTCGTCTCGGTCGACCCGATCTATGCGAGCTTCAACGCCAGCGAAGAGGTCGTCACGACGGCGCTCGCCAAGCTCGCGGCCTCGGCCGGCGGCAACGCGATCGAACGTCTTCCGGTCCAGGTCGGCACCGCCGCCGACGAGGGCACGCCGATCACGGGCCATATCCAGCTCATCAACAACGAGGTGGATGCGGCAACCGGTACGATCCGCGTACGCGCGGCGCTCGAAAACGCCGACGGCAAGCTGATCCCCGGACAGTTCGTCCGCATCCGCATCGGCGAACCGGACCCCGAGGAAAAGCTCGTGATCAGCGACCGCGCCATCGGCTCCGACCAGGACAAGAAGTTCGTCTTCGTCGTCGGCACCGACAACAAGGTCGAGTATCGCCAGGTGAAGCTCGGGCCGAATTCCGACGGTCTGCGCATCGTCGAAAGCGGTCTGAAGTCCGGCGAGAACATCGTCGTCAACGGCCTGCAGCGGGTCCGCCCCGGCGTCGTCGTTGCGCCGCAGCAGGTCGAGGAAACGACCGCCTCGATCGCCAAATGATTTAGTCGACCCTTCGCCTGGTGCGAAGGGTTCGCCAACCAAGGCATCACTCAGCAGACATGGCCGCGTGGCGACGCCTCTCGCCGCGCACGCCTGAGGTCTGCTTGAACTCGTCCCAAGGGGGATACCATGAATTTCTCACGCTTCTTCGTCGACCGCCCGGTCTTCGCGGGCGTTCTTTCGGTCCTGATCTTCGTGGCCGGCCTGATCGGCATGACCGGTCTGCCGATCTCCGAATATCCCGAAGTCGTGCCGCCGCAGATCGTCGTGCGTGCGCAATATCCGGGCGCCAACCCGGCGGTGATCGCCGAAACGGTGGCGACACCGCTCGAAGAACAGATCAACGGCGTCGAAGGCATGCTCTACATGCAGAGCCAGGCGACCGCCGACGGCCTGATGACGCTCACCGTCACCTTCGAGCTCGGCACCGATCCGGACCAGGCCCAGCAGCTCGTGCAGAACCGCGTCTCGCAGGCCGAGCCGCGACTGCCCGAGGAGGTGCGCCGCCTCGGCGTCACCACCGTCAAGAGCTCGCCCGACCTGACGCTGGTGGTGCACCTGATCTCGCCGAACGGGCAATATGACATCAACTATCTGCGCAACTACGGTGTGTTGAACGTCAAGGATCGGCTGGCCCGCATCGAAGGCGTCGGCCAGGTACAGATCTTCGGCGGCGGCGACTATTCGATGCGCGTCTGGATCGACCCGCAGAAGGCCGCCGAACGCGGCCTGGCGGCAAGCGACATCGCCCTTGCCGTCCGCGGCCAGAACGTCCAGGCGGCCGCTGGCGTCATCGGTGCCTCGCCGTCCGTCCCCGGCCTCGACCTGCAGCTTTCCGTCAACGCGCAAGGCCGCCTGCAGACGCCTGAGGATTTCGCCAACATCGTCGTCAAGTCCGGCGCCAATGGCGAAGTCACCCGCCTCGGCGACGTCGCGCGTGTCGAGATGGGTGCGGCCGATTATTCGCTGCGCTCGCTGCTCGACAACAAGCCGGCCGTCGGCATGGGCATTTTCCAGGCGCCGGGCTCGAACGCGATCCAGATCTCGGAAAACGTGCACAAGGCCATGGCCGAGCTGAAGCTCACCATGCCCGAAGGCGTCGACTACGAGATCGTCTACGACACCACCCAGTTCGTGCGCGCCTCGATCGAGTCGGTCATCCACACGCTGCTCGAGGCGATCGCCCTCGTCGTCATCGTCGTCATCGTCTTCCTGCAGACCTGGCGCGCCTCGATCATTCCGCTCGTCGCCGTGCCGGTCTCGATCGTCGGCACCTTCGCGGTGATGTATGTCTTCGGCTTCTCGATCAACGCGCTCAGCCTCTTCGGCCTGGTGCTGGCGATCGGCATCGTCGTCGATGACGCGATCGTGGTGGTGGAAAACGTCGAACGCAACATCGAGCAGGGGCTGTCGCCGGTCCAGGCGACCTATCGCGCCATGCAGGAAGTCTCCGGTCCGATCATCGCCATCGCGCTGGTGCTCGTCGCCGTCTTCGTGCCGCTTGCCTTCATCACCGGCCTCACCGGCCAGTTCTACCGCCAGTTCGCGCTGACGATCGCGATCTCGACCGTCATCTCGGCGCTCAACTCGCTGACGCTCTCTCCGGCGCTGGCCGCCCTTCTGCTCAAGGACCATCATGCGCCGAAGGATTGGCTGACCCGGGCGATGGACAAGCTCTTCGGCTGGTTCTTCCGCGGGTTCAACCGCTTCTTCGGAGCAAGCTCGGAAGCCTATGGCCGCGGCGTCGGCCGGATCCTGACGCGCAAGTCGCTGATCATGGTCGTCTATGTCGTGCTCCTCGGCGTCACCTTCACGCTGTTCCGCGCCATCCCCGGCGGCTTCGTGCCGGCCCAGGACAAGCAGTACCTGATCGGCTTCGCCCAGCTTCCGGATGCAGCCACGCTCGATCGCTCGGAAGACGTGATCAAGCGCATGAGCGAGATCGCGCTGAAGCACCCGGGCGTCGAAAACGCCATCGCCTTCCCGGGCCTGTCGATCAACGGCTTCACCAACTCGTCGAACTCCGGCATCGTCTTCGTCGCCCTCAAACCCTTCGAGGAACGCAAGACGCCCGAACTGTCAGGCGGCGCGATCGCCATGCAGCTCAACCAGGAATTCGGCGCGATCCAGGATGCCTTCATCGCCATGTTCCCGCCGCCGCCCGTCCAGGGTCTTGGCACGACCGGCGGCTTCAAGCTGCAGATCGAGGACAAGAATGGCCTCGGCTACCAGGCACTCGACGAGGCAGCCAAGGCTTTCCTCGCCAAGGCTTACCAGACGCCGGAACTGGCCGGGCTCTATTCGAGCTACCAGATCAATGTGCCGCAGCTCTATGCCGACCTCGACCGCGTCAAGGCGCGCCAACTCGGCGTGGCGGTCACCGACGTCTTCGACACGCTGCAGATCTATCTGGGCTCGCTCTACGTCAACGACTTCAACGCCTTCGGCCGCACCTACAGCGTGCGCATCCAGGCGGACGCCAGCTACCGCAGCCATGCCGATGACATCGGCAAGCTGAAGGTCCGCTCGCAGTCCGGCGAGATGATCCCGCTGTCGGCGCTCTTGAAGGTCGAGCAGACGGTCGGCGCCGAGCGGGCGATCCGCTACAACGGCTTCCTCTCCGCCGACATCAACGGCGGCCCGGCACCGGGCTTCTCCTCCGGCCAGGCCCAGGCCGCCATCGAAAAGATCGCCGCCGAAACGCTGCCGCCGGGCATCGGCTACGAGTGGACGGATCTCACCTACCAGCAGATTCTCGCGGGCAACTCCGGCATCCTGGTCTTCCCGCTGGCGCTGCTGCTCGTCTATCTCGTGCTCGCTGCCCAGTATGAAAGCCTGACGCTGCCGATCTCGATCATCCTGATCGTGCCGATGGGCATCATGGCGGCTCTCATAGGCGTCTGGCTGACGGGAGGCGACAACAACGTCTTCACCCAGATCGGTCTGATCGTGCTGGTCGGCCTGTCGGCGAAGAACGCCATCCTGATCGTCGAGTTCGCCCGCGAACTGGAACTGTCGGGCAGCACGCCGGTCAAGGCTGCGATCGAGGCGAGCCGGCTGCGTCTCCGCCCGATCCTGATGACCTCGATGGCCTTCATCATGGGTGTGGTGCCGCTGGTGACGTCCACCGGCGCCGGTGCGGAAATGCGCTCGGCCATGGGTGTCGCGGTCTTTGCCGGCATGATCGGCGTCACCGCCTTCGGCATCTTCATGACCCCGGTCTTCTACGTGCTGATCCGCAAGCTCACCGGCGAGCGGCCGTTGAAGCACGCCGGAGCCCATATCGAAGCGCCGCATCTCGCGCCCGGCGAGTAGGGCTCCCTCCTTTCGCGATCTTCAGGCGGGCCGGATCACTCCGGCCCGTCGAAGCTGCGGCGCTGCGCCTCCGCCCAGGCGCGGCGCCGTTTTGCGGCCCGTGTGACAGTTCGCATCGCGCGTGACAGTTCCTTGGCGATCGGATAAACCAGCAGCCTCCATTCCATAGGCCCAGCGGCCATGCAGACGGCATAGCGTTAGATGACCCCCACCGATCCGATCGCCAATCTCGCCACCCTCATTCGCTGCCCCTCGGTCACCCCGGCCGAAGGCGGAGCGCTTGCCGCCCTCGAAGCCATGCTGAAGCCGCTCGGCTTTTCGGTCGACCGCGTGGTGGCCAAGGACGTCGGCACGCCCGACATCGAGAACCTCTATGCGCGGCTCGGCACCGAAGGCCCGCATCTGATGTTCGCCGGTCATACGGATGTGGTTCCCGTCGGCGACGAAGCCGCCTGGAGCCACGGACCATTCGCGGCCGAGATCGCCTGCGGCGAAATGTACGGCCGCGGCGCCGTCGACATGAAGGGCGGCATCGCCTGCTTCGTCGCGGCGATCGCCCGCCACATTGAGAAACATGGCGCGCCGAAGGGCTCGGTATCTTTCCTGATCACCGGCGACGAAGAAGGCCCGGCGATCAACGGCACCACCAAACTGTTGCAATGGGCGGCTGACAAGGGCGAGCGCTGGGACGCCTGCCTCGTCGGCGAACCGACCAACCCGGAGAGCCTCGGCGACATGATCAAGATCGGCCGGCGCGGCTCGCTCTCCGGCCGCATCACCGTCAACGGCGTGCAAGGACATGCCGCCTATCCGCATCTCGCCGACAATCCGGTGCGCGGCATCCTGCAATTGACGCAGGCGCTGATGGATCCGCCTTTCGACAACGGCACCGAGAGTTTTCAGGCATCGAACCTGGAAGTGACGACGATCGACGTCGGCAACGGCGCGGTCAACGTCATTCCGGCCAAGGCCACTGCCGCCTTCAACATCCGTTTCAACGACACCTGGACCGCGGAAAGCCTGATGGCGGAGATCATTGCGCGGCTCGATCGCGCTGCCGCTGCCGGCAGCCTGCGGCCGGATCGTGCGCCCGTCCGCTACGAGATCACCTGGGCCGAGCGGCCGAGCCACGTGTTCCTGACGCGCAACAACGCATTGATCGATTCGCTTTCCGGTGCGGTCGAGGCGGTCACCGGCCGGCAGCCGAAGCTGTCGACGACAGGCGGCACCTCGGATGCGCGCTTCATCAAGGACTATTGCCCGGTGGTCGAATTCGGCCTGGTCGGCCAGACCATGCACATGGTCGACGAGCGCGTCGCCGTCGCCGACCTTGAAACCCTGACCAATATCTACGAGACCTTCATCTCCAGCTGGTTCGATCATGCCGCTGCTTGACGAGGTGCTTGCCTATATCAAGGGCATCTGGCTCTTGGCGCAGGGCAACGAGGAGGGATTCCGCTGGTTCGACTTCAGCGAGAGCGGCCTGTGGCGATCGTTCACGACGATGCTCTGGTGCCTGCCGGCGATCGCCGTCACCTGGGCGTCCTGGCGGCTCTATTATCTCTCCGCCATGCCGACCGGCACGACCGTCGGCATAGACGCTATCTTCAAGCTGGTGCTGGTCGATCTCACCGGTTGGCTTCTGCCACTGGTGCTGATCGCCGTGCTCTCCCGCCCGCTGGGCTTTGCCCCAGCAGTGGTGCCGGTCATCGTCACAACAAACTGGCTGTATGTGCCCTTATCCTATGCGATGGCGGTTCCGGCGGCACTGCGCCTGGTCATTCCGGGAAGCGAGGGGCTGACGGGCCTGATCGAACTCATGTTGCTCGTCGTCAACGTCGGTGTCCTCTTCCGGCTACTGCGCATGGTGACGGGCAATCAGACCTTGCTGGCCTCGGCGCTGACGGCGCTCTTCCTATTGCCTTCGCTGATGATCGGCCGACTATTGCTGGGCGTCTTCGGCCTCATTCCGGGCTGATCGCGGTCTGGGAGATGCCCTCAGGGACCTCGGCCGTCAGTCAATAATCCACCTGAAGGAAATAAAGCCCCTCGGGCGGTGCCACGGGGCCGCAGGCCTTGCGGTCGCGCGCTTCCAGCGCCGCCTGCAAGTCGTCCGGCGTCCACTTTCCCTCACCGACCAGCTTCAGAGATCCTGCGAAGGAACGGATCTGGTTGTGCAGGAAGCTCTGCGCCGTCGCGCGGATCTCGATGACGCCGCCGACAAACGCAACGTCGAGCCGGTCGAGCGTGCGCACCGGGCTCGTCGCCTGGCAATGGGCGGAGCGGAAGGTGGTGAAATCGTGATGACCGACGAGGCGCTGCGCACCCTCGTGCATCGCCTCGTGGTCGAGCGGCTTCGGCACCCACCAGGCCCGCCTGGCTTCGAGCGCCAGCGGCGCCGGTCGTGAAATGATCCGGTAGAGATAGTGTCGGCGCAGCGCCGAGAAGCGCGCGTCGAACTCCGGCGACACTTCTTCGGCTTCCAGGATCGCCACCCGCTCGCCGGCAAGCCCCAGATGTGCGTTCAGCGCGTTGCGCAGCGTATAGGGTTTCCATGGCCGCGTGAGATCGGCATGCATGACCTGGCCGCTGGCGTGGACGCCAGAATCCGTACGGCCCGCGCCGCGGATCGAGACGGTCTCGCCGGTCAAGGACAGGATCGCCTTTTCGATCGCTCCCTGCACGGATTGACCGTTGTCCTGCCGCTGCCAGCCGACATAGTCCGAGCCGTCATATTCGACGGTCAGCTTGAACCGCGGCATCAGCCGACCCTCGTACCGGCGGCCACCGGCGTTCCACGCAGGAAGTCGGCGGCGCCGAGCGCCTTGCCGCCGGCGCGCTGCAGGCGTGTAAGCCGCACCGCACCTTCGGAGCAGGCAATCGTGAGGTTGTCGTCGAGCACCGTGCCGGGCTCGCCGGAGCCTGGAGCCGGCTCGGAGTTCAGCACCTTGATGCGTTCCGGCTTGCCGGCGATCCCGAGCTCGAACCAGGCACCCGGGAAGGGCGACAGGCCGCGGATATGGTCGTGCACCTCGCGGGCAGGACGGGCGAAGTCGATGTGGGTTTCCGCCTTGCTGATCTTCTGGGCGTAGACGACGCCTTTTTTGGCTTGCTCCGTCAGCGGCAGATCGCCGGCCGCGAGCTTCGCCATCGCCTCCCGCATCAGGGTAGCGCCGACCTGCATCAGCCGGTCGTGCAACTCGCCCGCCGTCATCGTCTCGCCGATCTGGACCGCCTTGGTCAGCGCAACCGGGCCGGTGTCGAGCCCCTTGTCCATCTTCATCACCATCATGCCGGTCTCATGATCGCCGGCCATGATCGCGCGCTGGATGGGCGCCGCCCCGCGCCAGCGCGGCAGAAGCGAGGCGTGGCCGTTGTAGCAGCCGTATTTGGTGCCGGTGAGAATCGCCTCTGGCAAAAGCAGACCATAGGCGACGACCACGGCGACATCGGCGTCGAAGTCGCGGAAGGTCTGACGATCCGCTTCGTCCTTGAAGTTGACCGGTGTCAGCACGGGAACGCCCAGCAGCTCCGCCGCCTGGTGTACCGGCGATTTCTGCAAATCGAGCCCGCGGCGACCGCCCGGTCGCGGCGGCTGCGTGTAGACGGCGACGATCTCATGGCCGGCTTCGGCGAGTGCTGCCAGCGTCGGCACCGAAAACTCCGGCGTGCCCATGAAAATGATGCGAAGCGACAAGGCGGTGAACTCCGTCCTCTCAGTTCAAATTGCGCAATTCCGGACGGAAAACCGTTTCACACTTTTCCCGGAATTGCTCCAGAGATTCAGGCCCCTTCAAACGGGTTTCCCGCCTGCAAATCAAGCCCTCGGCGCGATATGTCTCGGCCGCTGCCCGTTCGGCGCCTCAGATCGCCTTCGCGCCGCGGGTCTTGGCGGCCTTGGTAAACTTGCGGATCACCATGTCGCGCTTGAGCTTGGAAATATGATCGATGAACAGTACGCCGTTCAGGTGATCGATCTCGTGCTGCAGGCAGGTGGCGAGCAGGCCATCGGCCTCGATCGTCTGCTCCTTGCCGTCACGATCGAGATGCTTGACGGTGATCGAAGCCGGGCGCTCGACCTCGGCGTAATAATCCGGGATCGACAGGCAGCCTTCCTCGTAAACCGAACGCGCATCGGACGAAGCGACGATCTCGGGGTTGATGAAGACCAACGGCGTCTTCTCCTCGCCCTCCTTCGATACGTCGAGCACCAGCATGCGCTTGGCGACACCGATCTGGATCGCGGCAAGACCGATGCCGGGGGCGTCGTACATGGTTTCGAGCATGTCATCGGCCAGACGGCGGATGTCCGCGTCGATGGTTTCGATCGGCGTGGAAACCTGCCGAAGCACAGGATCGGGAAGGATGATAAGCGGCTTGATCGTCATGCTGCTCCCATAGCCGATCTTTCCATCGGCGCGCAAGGAAATTGCCTTGCTGCCTGCGCCACCCGCTCGCGCTTCGCGTGGCGTTAACCGCTACACGCAAATGTTCTCGTTTTGATCTACACTTCACGAGAGAATCTGTTAGGTTTGGCGCATGGAACCTGCGCCCCTCCCTCTTGCCCAACCGCTGTTTTTCGTCGGCACTTTGCCGATCACCCTGGGCCATCTCGCGATTGCCGCCGGGCTTGTGATGATCGTCGCTGCGCTGATGGCGCTTGCGCGGCGGCGGGATACCCGCGACGAGGAGCGTCAGGAACAGATGGCGATGCTGCTTGCGGCGCAAACGGAGATGCAGGGACGGGTCGCCGCCATGGCCGAGGTTTTCGGCGCGCGCCAGGCGGAGCTCAACCAGACGCTCAGCCAGCGCATCGACGGCATGACGCACCGCATCGGCGCATCGATCACCGAGCAGACGAAGGCGACGCATGAGAACCTCAGGCGGCTTCAGGAGCGGCTGGCGGTCATCGACACCGCCCAGAACAACATCCAGTCGCTGGCCAAGGACATGGCCGGTTTGCAGGCGATCCTGTCGAACAAGCAGACGCGTGGCGCCTTTGGCCAGTCCCGCATGGAGGCGATCATCGCCGACGGGCTGCCGATGGGCGCCTTTGAATTCCAGACGACGTTGTCGAACGGCGCACGACCCGACTGCACCATCCGCATGCCGAACGGCCAGCCGCCGCTCGTCATCGACGCCAAGTTTCCGCTGGAGGCCTGGAATGCGATGCGCGATGCAGAAACCTCGGAGCGTCGCCAGCAGATCGCCCTGCTCTTCCGCCGCGACATGGAAACGCACATACGCGATATCGCCAGCAAATATCTGATATCAGGAGAAACGCAGGACACCGCCTTTCTCTTCGTGCCGTCGGAATCGATCTTCGCCGACATCCACGAGCACTTCGAAGCGATCGTGCAGAAGGCGCATCGCCAGCGGGTCGTGATCGTTTCGCCATCGCTTCTGCTGCTCTCGATCCAGGTGATCCAGGCGATCCTCAAGGATGCGCGCATGCGTGAGCAAGCGCATCTGATCCAGGGCGAAGTCGCCAGGTTGATGGAGGATCTGGGCCGTCTTGACGAGCGCGTGCGCAAGCTTCAGGGCCACTTCGCCATGAGCCAGAAGGATGTCGAGGACATTCTGGTTTCCTCCAGCAAGTTGACGCGCCGCGGCGCCAAGATCGAGGCACTCGAGCTCGAGGCCGAGGGTGGCACGCGGGAAGCAAGCGGTGAGCGTGCCGCTGTCGACAACCGCGTCGGGCAATTGCGCCTGCGGGTGGTTGACGAGGACTGACGCAGTCGGGCACTCTCCGCCCACTTTGCCAGCCAACAGGATGTTCACATGATCACTGTTTTTGGGTCCATCAACATGGACCTGATCGCCACCACCGCACGCCTTCCAAAGCCCGGCGAGACCGTCGCCGGAACGGGCTTCTCGACCGCCGCCGGCGGCAAGGGCGCCAATCAGGCGCTTGCCGCACGACGGGCCGGCGCGACGGTGCAGATGGCGGGCGCAGTTGGCGCCGACAGTTTCGCCGACGGCGCGCTGGAACTGCTGAAGGGCGCCGGCACCGACCTGTCGCTGACCAAGACGGTAAACGGGCCGACCGGCACCGCGCACATCCTCGTCGGTGGCGACGGTGAAAACGTCATCGTCGTCGTCGCCAGCGCCAATGCGACGGTCGACGAGGCCGATGCGGTGAAGGCCGTCGACGGCATGAAGCCCGGCGACACGCTGATGCTGCAGCTCGAAATTCCGGCGGCATCTGTCGAGAAGGCGCTCACCGCAGCCAAACAGAAGGGCGTGCGCTCGGTCATCAACATCGCCCCGCTGACGCCGGACGCAGCCCGCCTCGGCCGCATGGCCGATATCGTCATTGCCAACGAGACCGAGTTCGAACTGCTCGCCGGCAGGAGCGGCATCAACAGCGCCGAACGCGAGGAGGCGATGAAGGCGCTCCATGCCGAAACGGGGCAGACGGTCATCGTCACGCTCGGCGCCGAAGGCGTCGTCGCCGTGCATGAGGGCGAGATCCAGCGAGCCAAGGGCCTGAAGATCGAGCCGGTCGACACCGTCGGCGCCGGCGATACCTTTTGTGGCTACCTCGCCGCCAGCCTCGATGCCGGCATCGCCTTCCCCGATGCGCTGCGCCGTGCGGCCGTTGCCGGTTCGCTCGCCTGCCTGAAGCGCGGCGCACAGCCCTCGATCCCGCTTGCTTCGGAAGTCGCGGCGCGCCTCTAGTTCGCGATGGGTTTGAGCCGGATCGGCCGGACACACAAACCAACGCTTCGCAAAATCGCGCTTGGCGCGGGCGGAAATCTGCCCGCGCTTTTTCTTTACCGCGCTCTCACATTACGTTGTTTTCGCCCCTCGAAATTACCGCTTGCGCAATCCAGACAGCCGATGTCGCGGAAATAAAACTTTGCGCGCAATTTTATCAAAGCAACAGGTAAAACAGCGTCCGCGTTGGCCCTATCTTAAGATTCTCCAGTCTATTCAGGACCCTGAGAGAGCCGGCTCGAAAGACCCGGTCGCCTCCAACATGCCGGTCGGCATCTGACGCTCCATGATGGAGTTCACCCCCATTGCGAAATGCGTCCGCCGCAGGTGAAGCCTGCGGACCTCCCAGCACGTGAGGATTTCATGTTCAAGTTCCAAGCCAAATCGCTGGCGACCAAACTGATCGCGGTGACAGGCGGCACGATCGCACTTGTCCTGCTCGCCTCGAATTTCGTTCTCATTTCCCAGACCCAGGATCGCGTCGAAACGCTGGTCCTCGAACAGGCGAGCGGTGAAGCCCGGGCAATCGCCTCAACCATCGCCGGTGACGTTGGCGAACTTGCAAGCGCTGCCCGCTCGATGGCCGGCATTCTCGGCCGCGCGCATGCCGAAAAGTCGCTGGAGCGCGCCGGGGTGATCAACATTCTCAGGGCGAACCTGGAACAGAACCCCTTCGCCTTCGGGAGCTGGTTCGCGGAGGAGCCCAAGGCCTTTGACGGTCGCCAGGAGGACGTCGTCAACAACAAGGAACTGGGCGCCAACGACCAGGGCATCTTCACGCCCTACTGGTCGAAGAGCCGCACCAATGAAATCCAATACTCCACCTTCGGTGCCGACTACGCGGCCGAGTGGTACAAACTCGCGGCAAAGAGCGGCAAGGGCGCGATCACGCAGCCCTACACCGCACAGGACACCGACGTTCCGACCGCAATGAGCTCGATCGCCTACCCGGTCATGTCCGGCGGCAAGCTGCTCGGGGTCACCGGTATCGACATTTCGCTCGCTTCGCTGGCCGACGGCCTCGCGAAGCTGAAGCCTTTCGAAACCGGGCGCGTCTACCTTCTGTCGCAGAGCGGCAAGTGGCTGGTCGCACCGATCCCGGAGCTCCTGCTCAAGCAGTATGACGGCGAAGGCAACGACGTTGTCGCGAACGCGCTCGCCTCGGGCAAGTCCGGCATCATCTCCAACCTTACCTATGATGGCAACGAACCCTTCGACCGTCTCGTCTATCCATTCGCGCTGTCTGGCGTGAATACCAACTGGGTCGTGCTCGTCGACGTGCCGCGCACGGCGATCAATGCGCCGGTCAAGGACCAGACCTATATGATGATCGTCGGCGGCCTCGTCGTGCTCGGCGCCGTGCTTCTCGGTCTCTATCTCGCCGTCCGCGGCTTCGTGCAGAAACCTCTCGCCGCACTCGTCAAGGATGTGAACAGCCTCAGCCACGGCGACTACAGCAAGGCAATCGCCGGCCAGGATCGCTCCGACGAAACCGGCGAAGTTGCCAAGGCGCTCGAAGGTTTCCGCCACCAACTCGCCGATACCAAGCGCCTCGAAGGCGAAGCCCGCCACGAGCGCGAACAGGCCGAGCACGAACGCAACCGCTCGGAAACCGAGCGCGCCGAAAGCAGCGCGCTGCAGCGCGATATCGTCGCCCGGCTTGGCAAGGGTCTGTCACATCTGTCGTCGGGTGATCTCGCCTTCCGCATCACCGATGACTTCCCCGGCGAATACGCCCAGCTCAAGCGCGACTTCAACGCGACGATGGAAAGCCTCGAAGAGACGATCCGCACGGTCAACCATTCGGTCGTCAACATTGGCAACGGCACGAGCGAAATCAGCAGCGCCGCCAACGACCTGTCGCACCGCACCGAACAGCAGGCGGCAAGCCTCGAAGAAACCGCGGCAGCCCTCGACGAGCTGACCTCGCAGGTCAATGCCAGCGCCGAAAACGCCAAGGTTGCCGCCAAGTCGGTGGAAGTCGCCAGCGGCGACGCCGAACAGTCCGGCGAGGTGGTGCAGAAGGCGATTGCCGCCATGCAGGGCATCGAGCAGTCCTCGCACGAGGTCAGCCGCATCATCGGCGTCATCGACGAGATCGCCTTCCAGACCAACCTTCTGGCGCTGAATGCCGGCGTCGAAGCGGCCCGTGCCGGGGAAGCCGGCAAGGGTTTCGCCGTCGTCGCCCAAGAAGTGCGCGAGCTCGCCCAGCGCTCGGCAAACGCCGCCAAGGAGATCAAGACGCTGATCAACACCTCGGCCGGCCAGGTGCGCGAAGGCGTCGAGCTCGTCGGCAAGGCGGGCGGTGCGCTCGAGAAGATTGCCGAGCAGGTGGTGCAGATCAACGGCCTCATCCGCCAGATCTCGAGCTCTGCCTCCGAGCAGGCTGTCGGCCTCAAGGAGATCAACTCGGCCGTCAACCAGATGGATCAGGTGACCCAGCAGAACGCCGCCATGGTCGAAGAAACGACGGCGGCCGGCATGGCGCTCAACGAGGAGGCGCGCACGCTCAACGCGCTGGTCGCCCGCTTCCGGGTCGCCCAGTCCCCGGCATCGGTCCAGCCCTCGTCCTCCGAGATGCTGCGCGGTACGGCCGAGCGCATGCGTGCGGCCGACCGTCCGGCTCCCGCGCCTGCCCGCGAGACGCGGCCGGCCCCGGCACGGAGCAGCTACTCGGCTTCGACACAGCGGGTGCTCACCCAGACCTCGGGCGCCAACGCTCTTGCCCAGGATAATTGGGAAGAGTTCTGATCAACGGATCGGACCAAACGAAAACGGCGCCTCCCGGGGCGCCGTTTCTGTTTGGAGCATGATGATCGACCGCAGGCTCAAATGCGCGCCAGGCGCTCGGTCAAGAGATCGAAGAAGCCCTGGTCGTCGACGAAGCGCATGACCTTGGCATTGTGCGGCCGGCCGGTGACCTGCCACCAGTCGACCACGGTCATGCCCGCCGTCAGCGGCGATTTGATTTCTATCTCGACGTTGCAATCCCGGCCGGTGAAGAGCTCCGGCCGCAGCAGATAGGCAATGACCGTCGGGTCGTGCAGCGGGCCGCCATCGGTGCCGTATTTCTCGATGTCGAAGCGCTCGAAGAACTCGAGCATTTCGGCCATGGCGATCGCCGGGCGGCTGCCGATGTCGCGGATCTTCTGCACGCGCGCCTTGTGCGTGAGCACGCGATGGGTGACGTCGAGCGGCATCATCACGATCGGAATGCCCGAGCGGAAGACGATGTCGGCGGCTTCCGGATCGACATAGATGTTGAACTCGGCCGCCGGGGTGATGTTGCCCCCCTCGAAGAAGCCGCCGCCCATCATCACCAGTTCCTTGACCCGCGGCGCGATCTCGGGCGCCTTCTGAAGCGCAAGCGCAATGTTGGTGAGCGGCCCCAGCGTGCAGAGTGTCACCGTGCCCTCCGCCTCGTTGCGGAGCGTCTCGACGATGAAGTCGACGGCGTGCTGCTCCTCGAGCTTCATCTTGGGTTCGTCGAGCGTCGGGCCGTCGAGGCCGGTCTTGCCGTGCACGTGCTCGGCGGTCACCAGCGCGCGGGCGATCGGCTTGTCGGCACCGGAAAAGACCCGGACCTTCGGCCGATCGCAGAGCTCGCAGAGAATGCGCGCATTGCGGGCCGTCAAGGCCAGCGGCACGTTGCCGGCAACGGTGGTGATGCCGAGCAGGTCGATCTCTTCCGGGCTGCCGAAGGCAAGCATGATGGCGGCGGCATCGTCCTGCCCGGGATCGGTGTCTATGATTATCTTTCTCGGCGCGGGCACTCTTCGTCCTCCCTGGGTCACGTTCGTTTGGGTCGACCCGGCCCAAAGCCGACAGCGCCGCGCGTCCGATCGGACGGGCAAGGGCCGCTGTCGCACTTTGAAGCGCTGCATGCTCCGATAAAGGGTACATGCGGTGGGCGCGATCGATTTCAATGTACCGGAGCAGAAACGAGGCAGCGTCTGCGGCGCGCTGCTCGCCTCACTCTTGGATTCTGCGAGAGCGGACTATGATTTGCGTGCACGTCGGAGGCAAGCGGCTTGCACTCGTTGCGCACAGCTACCATATTGCGGCGAGGATGCTGCTGGGCAGGTCCGAAGAACGGTCGCTTGATCTCGCAAGGACTTGAGGAATGAGCCGAATTACGCCCTTTACGAGCCCGCTGCTGCTGGGTTTCGACACGATGGAAAAGACCCTTGAGCGCATCGCCAAGGGCAATGACGGATACCCGCCCTACAATATCGAGCGCATCCGCGGCGATGCAGCCGTTGACGCTCCGGAGCGGCTCAGGATCACGCTCGCCGTGGCCGGGTTCTCCGAAGAAGACCTCGAAGTCACCACCGAAGAGAATCAGCTCGTCATTCGCGGCCGCCAGGTCGACAACGGCGATCGCGACTATCTGCACCGCGGCATCGCCGCGCGCCAGTTCCAACGTACCTTCGTGCTGGCGGACGGCATGAAAGTGCTCGGCGCCGAGCTGCGCAACGGCCTGCTGTCCGTCGACCTCGTCCGTCCCGAACCGGTACGTATGGTAAAGAAAATTAACATTTCGGTCCCAGAGTAGGATAACCGGCGGGATTTCCCCCTGGCCGGCGACCACGGAGTATCACCATGGGACTGAAAGCCATCAACTCGTCACTGTCGAAAAACGACCTCGCACATCTCGGCGAAGGCGAAATCGGCTACATCCGGAAAATGCGTTCGGACGAAGTCTCGCGCTGCTTCCCGGAAGCACCCGAGATGGGACCGGGCATCGATCTCTGGGCCCTGTTCGGCGCCGACGGCACGCCGATCCTCCTGACCGACAATCGTTCCAGCACCTTCTTCAAGGCTGCCGAGGATGACCTGAAGACGGTCACCCTGCATTGATCGCGCGCCCGTCTTTGACGGTGCGCTGCGATCGAACGGGACGACGCCTCTGATCTCTTGATCCCCGCAATTCCGGACGGAAAACCGCTTCGCACTTTTCCTGGATTTGCTTTAGACGCGGCGGAAAGTGAGATAGGCGGAACTGCGCCCTTCCCGGCGCGCCTTGGCCTCGTAGCGTGTGCTCGGCCATCCCGCGTACGGCGTCAGCCAGTCGGCTGCCTTCTCCGCCGTCCATGCGAAGGCCGCGTGATCGCGGCAATGCAACAGTGTCCAATTGACATAGGTGTCGATATCCGAGGCGAAGCAGAACATCCCGCCCGGCTTCAGCACGCGCGCAAACCGGTCGAGATTGACCTTGGAGACGAAGCGGCGCTTCCAATGTTTGCGCTTCGGCCACGGGTCCGGATAGAGCAGGTCGATCTGGTCGACGGAAGCGGCCGGCAGCCAGTCGAGAACCTGGGTGGCGTCGTCATCATAGAGACGAATGTTGTTGACGCCGCGATCCTCGATGTGGCCGACGAGTTTGGCCATGGAATTGACGAAGGGTTCGACGCCGATGAAGCCGGTCGACGGCGCCTCGGCGGCGCGGTGAATCAGGTGTTCGCCACCGCCGAAACCGATTTCCAGCCGGATGCGTTCGACATCCCCGGGAAACAATGCCTTCAGTTCGGCCGGAGCCGCACTCGAAAGATCGAGCTTCAGCGTCGGCAGCACGGTTTCCAGATGCGCCGCCTGCCGCTCGCGCAACGGCTTGCCCTTGCGGCGGCCGAAGAAGGCCTCGGTTGCTCTGGCGCGGCGCGGTTCAGTCATGTCGTTTGTCCCTTGGTCACGCTGATCCGGGTCAAGGGACCCAAAATCAAAATGAACGAAGCGGGCGCTCCTTGCCGGAGCGCCCGCCCTGAATATCGCAAGCGCCTGATAGCAGGCCGCTGCGCTATCTTCAATGCACGGCCTTCGACGCCGCGCCAGTTGCACGCTCAGGCAGCGGCCCGGCCGTTGACGGCGCCGCTCTGCTCGATCACTGCCTTCAGCGGCTTCACCAGATCGAGCTTCTCCCAGGAGAAGGAACCGTCGCGACCAGCCTTGCGGCCGAAGTGACCGTAGGCGGACGTCTTGGCATAGATCGGCTTGTTGAGGTCCAGGTGACGGCGGATGCCAGACGGCGACAGGTCCATCGTCTTGCGGATCGCCTGCTCGACCTGATCTTCCGAGACCTTGCCGGTGCCGTGCAGGTCGACATAGATCGACAGCGGCTGAGCAACGCCGATGGCGTAGGACAGTTGGATCGTGCAACGATCCGAAAGGCCGGCAGCAACGACGTTCTTCGCCAGGTACCGCGCGGCATAGGCGGCCGAACGGTCGACCTTGGTCGTGTCCTTGCCCGAGAAGGCGCCGCCGCCATGGGGTGCCGCACCGCCATAGGTGTCGACGATGATCTTGCGACCGGTGAGGCCGGCGTCGCCGTCCGGACCGCCGATGACGAACTTGCCGGTCGGGTTGATGTACCAGGTGCAATCGTCGGCGATCTTCAGATCATCGAGGGCTTCGCGGATGTAGGGCTCGACGACCGAGCGAACCTTGGCCGAATCCCAGGTGTCATCGAGATGCTGCGTCGACAGAACGATCGAGGTCACTTCCGTCGGCTTGCCGTCGACGTAGCGCACGGTAACCTGGCTCTTGGCGTCCGGGCCGAGCTTGGCGACTTCGCCTTCGCCCTTCTTGCGGGCGGCGGCGAGCAGATTGAGGATGCGGTGCGAGTAATAGATCGGCGCCGGCATGAGTTCGGCGGTTTCGCGGCAGGCGTAGCCGAACATGATGCCCTGGTCGCCGGCACCTTCTTCACCCTGCCTGTCGGAGGCGCTGTCGACACCCTGAGCGATGTGGGCGGACTGGAAGTGCAGAAGCACGTCGATCTTGGCCGTCTTCCAGTGGAAGCCGTCCTGCTCATAGCCGATCTCGCGGATCGCCTTGCGGGCGGCGGACTTGAACTTCGAGGGGTTGATGACGTCGTTGCCGTCCTTGTCCTTCTTCAGAAGGCTCGGCGGCAGGCGCACTTCGCCGGCGATGACGACGCGGTTGGTGGTCGCCAGGGTTTCGCATGCGATGCGAACGCCCCACGGGTCGACACCGGTCTTGGCCGCTTCGCGGTAGACCAGATCCACGATCTCGTCGGAGATACGGTCACACACCTTGTCCGGATGACCTTCGGCTACGGATTCACTCGTGAACAGGTAGTTTGCACGCATGCGGGAAGTCCCCTCAATGAAGAAAAGCGCTGGCATGGTGTTAGTGGTTTTGCGTCCGAAAAACAAGCGCACAACGACATAAATATATCTTTATATCACCATCGGCACCAATCACTTTGAGGCGCCTGGCAAAAAAAGCGCGCATGAAAAAAGCGGCACAAAAGGCCGCTTTGTTTTCAAGTCCCGACGGGGAACGTTGGAACTATTCGCTTTCCGCTTCCGCAGCGAGTGCCTTGACGAGATCGACGAGGCGGCGACGAACCTTCGGGTCCGTGATCTTGACGAAGGCACGGTTGAGTTGCAGCCCCTCGGAGGACGAAAGGAAATCCACAACGTAGTTGGAACTGGAGGCTTCCGCCATGCCCGACTGGCCGCTGGTGCCTTCACCCGGCGCATCCTCGAAGAAGAAGGAAACCGGTACGTTCAGAATGCTCGAAATGTTCTGCAACCGGCTGGCGCCGACACGGTTCGTGCCCTTCTCGTACTTCTGAATCTGCTGAAAGGTGATCCCCAGACTTTCGCCGAGCTTCTCCTGGCTCATGCCAAGCATCGTGCGGCGAAGACGAATCCGACTACCGACATGAATGTCGATCGGGTTCGGCTTCTTTTTGTTTTCGATCATATCTGCGTTCCCAAACACGCTGTTTCGTTTGATCCATCGCCTGACACGCGGGCAACGCTCACCGGAGCGACCGCCACGGTGATAGGGCAAAGCCGCCACAACAAGGACGATGGTGCGGACCACTATGCAATTTTAGGGGTTTTAGGTCAATTCTTCCTAATATTAAAACCAAAACGCGAAAACACTGCAACCAGAAGGAGGAAGAGTGCAGCCAGCCAGAAGATTCGGCTTCGCATAGCGTCGTCCAAAAGCGTAGGCATCTTTCCCGGCAGAAGTGTGTCGACCACTCCCCTATAATTGTAGGACAATCCTACCATTAAAACCCCACGTGCATCAACAATTGCTGATATACCGCTATTGGCTGCGCGGATAAGCGGGGTTCCGGTCTCGACGGCGCGCAGCTGCGCCTGATGGAAATGCTGGCGCGGACCGGGCGTATCGCCGAACCAGGCATCGTTGGTGATGTTGAGAAGTGCATCCGTTCGGCGGGCGGCGCCGTCGACTTCGTCGGGGAAGATCGCCTCGTAGCAGACCAGCGGATAAAGCATCTTTCCGCCGGGCAACGTCAGCAGCGAGCGGGTCTTTGCAGAGGAGAAGCCGCCAGGCATCGAAGCGGCAACGGAACTCAAGCCCCAGGATGACAGCACCTCCTCGAACGGCAGATATTCGCCAAACGGGACGAGATGCACCTTGTCGGCAGCACCAACGATCTGGCCGCGGCCGTCGATGACATAGATCGAGTTGTAATAGCGCGGCGGCAGTCCGGAGCCCGCATCCTCGGCGCGCACAGCGCCGGCGATCAGGATCTGATCGTCGTCGAGCACCTCGGCGATGCGCGCCAGGGCGTCCGGATTGTCGGTGAGGATGAAGGGGATCGACGTCTCGGGCCAGACGACGATGTCCGGTCGCTTGCCGCCGTTTTCGGGCGCGGCGGCAGTGAGCGAAAGATGCTCCTCGAAGACCGCCGCACGCTCGCGGTCGTCGAGCTTCTTCGCCTGGTCGATCACCGGCTGGACGAGACGGACCGTCAGCGGCGGTTCGCCCACGGGCGGGGCCGGCTGCGCCAGGCGATAGAAGCCGAAGCCTACATGAGCCGTCAGGAGGACGAGCGCTGCCGCCAGGCCGATCCGGCTTCCCCGGCCGGTGGCAATGAGCGCGGGCGCCGCGAAGACGAAGACCGCCAGCATGTTGATGGTCGCCAGGTTGACGACACTTGCCGACTGCATCATCAGCGGCATCGGCGTCGCCGCGTAGCCGATCGCATTCCAGGGAAAGCCGGTGAAGAGGAAGCTACGCAGCCACTCGCAAAGACCGAAGGCCAGCGCCAGCGCCGCGATCCGCCCCACGCCATCGGACCAGAACAGGCGCGCGATCAGCGTCGCAAGCGCATAGAAGAGCGCCAGGAAGGCTGGAAGACCGACGACGGCGAGCGGCAACGCCCAGGCGAATTCGTCGGCCTCCACCAGGAGCGCGTTGCCGAGCCACCAGAGGCCTCCGAGGAAGTAGCCGAAACCGAACCACCAGCCGATCGCCGCCGCCGGCCCGAGCCGCCTGACGATGCCGCCATCCGGATTTCCGGTCGCGCCGTCGAGCAGCCAGACGAGGATGGGGAAAGCGACGAAAGCGAAGGCGAAGATGCCGAAGGGCGGTTGCGCCAGAACCGCGAGGAGCCCTGCGAGGAACGCGAGCAATGCCCTGGGGAACCCGGAGAGAAGCATCACCCTGCCAGCCAGTCTTACCATGCAGCCTCCCGTCGATTCCGGCCGCCGGACACGGCGCCGGAGCGAAACAACAACCGAATCAATCGGCGCCAGTCTTCCAAAAAACGGGCTGCTTGTCCCCGTCAGGGGCGGAATTGGGTGCGGAAGTCCTGTCTTCCGGTTCGGTCGGCAACAGGTCACGGCCCTCACGGGGCCCCGTTGAAGCCGGTAGACGTCAAGAGGATGGGTCGGAGGCATCTACCCGCGCATGTGAAAACATGCGCGGAGGCCGAGCGATCATTGTTCGTCGGCCGTCGCTTCGGTAGGGGCTGCGCCGTTGGCACGATTGCCTGCCGCCGGCTCCGAACCGGTTTCGCCCTCCGGCCGCGACACGCGGCGGCGAGCCGGCGGACGCTTGCGCATGATGCGAACGCGTTTCACGCGACGCGGGTCCGCATCGAGGATCTGGAACTCGAAGCCCGGAATGGCCTGGACGAGCTCGCCGCGCACCGGGATGCGGCCAAGCGAGGCGAAGATCAGACCGCCGAGCGTGTCGACGTCTTCGAGCTGCTCGCGCACGTCGAAATCCGGGCCGATCGCCGTGGCGATCTCTTCCAGCTCGACGCGGGCATCGGCGACGAAGACATCGTCCGATGTGCGGGCGAACATGACTTCGTCGTCGTCGTGTTCGTCCTCGATGTCGCCGACGACCATCTCCACGATGTCTTCGAGCGAGACGAGGCCATCGGTGCCGCCATATTCGTCGATGACGAGGGCCATCTGGATGCGGGCGGCCTGCATGCGCTGCATCAGGTCCGAGGCCAGCATCGAAGGCGGCACGAACAGGAGCTGGCGGACGATGCCCGCCTCTTCCAGAGACTTGCCGAGATCGACGCGGGAAAGGTCGAAGTTCGCCTTCGGCGACCGCGGTGTCTTCTCGGTCTTTTCGCCCGGGGCCGTCACGGCAGCCGGCGCCTTGCCGTTGCGGCGACGGTTGCGGGCCTGCTTGGTGACGTAGGAAAGCAGGTCGCGGATATGCACCATGCCGCGCGGATCATCGAGGCCGTCGTTATAGACCGGCATGCGCGAGCGGCCGGACTCCTCGAAGATCACCATCAATTCGCCGATGGTGATGCTCTGGTCGACCGCTTCGATGTCGGCACGCGGGACCATGACGTCCTCGACCCGGATCTCGCGGAAGCGCAGGATGTTGTTGAGCATCGCCCGTTCGCCGGGCGAGAAGGCCGTGTTGCTGTCGGCATCGGTCTGAAGCGCGTCGGCAAGATCCTCGCGCAGGCTCGATGGACTTGCGCCGCGCAACAAGCGCGCGGCCCGGCTCCAGAAGGAAGAAGTGGATTTCGTGCCCTCGTGTCGAGTGGCGGTGCTACTACTGCCCGCCTCCGCCTCTCCAGAGGCTTCTGCCTCCTCGGTCGCCAGCGCGACGGGCTGTGTTTTGTAATCGCTCATCGGTCCAAACTGTTAATCCGGGGTACGGTCCCCGTAGGGGTCAGATAAGCCAAGACGCGCCAAAATGCGAGTCTCCAGGCTTTCCATTCTTTCGGCTTCGTCATCTTCCATATGATCATAACCGAAAAGATGCAGGAATCCATGCACGAGAAGATGCGTCAGATGCGCATCGAAGGATTTCTCGAGGTCCACGGCCTCGCGTTCGAGCGTCTCACGGGCGACGATGATGTCGCCGAGCATCGGCCCGGGCATCGCACCCGGCGTCACCGGAAAGGCAGGAAAGGACAGCACATTCGTCGGCTTGTCCTGGTTGCGCCATTCGGCGTTGATCGCCCGCATGGAAGCGTCGTCGGTGAAGACAAGGGAAAGTTCCGGCGGCGTTATTGGCAGCGGCTGCTCCTCTTCGGCCGCGAGATAAGCTGCCGCCGCTTCGAGAACGGGCGCGCAGAAGGCAAGCAATGACTCTTCCTCGGGCCAATTGCCTTCTTCCACGCTGATTTGAATGTCCAATGCCGTCATGATCGCAACGACCGCCGATCAGCGGTCGCTCTGCTCGCTTTCGTCGTGAACGGCCGTGTGCGACTCGTAAGCCCTGACGATCCGCGCCACCATCGGATGACGGACGACGTCGACGTCCTTGAAGCGGACCACCGAAACGCCCTCGACGCCCCTCAGGATCTGCAGAGCCTCGACGAGGCCCGACTTGACGCCGCGTGGCAGGTCGACCTGGCTCGGATCGCCGGTGACGATCATGCGGCCGTTTTCGCCGAGACGGGTCAGGAACATCTTCATCTGCATCGATGTCGTGTTCTGCGCCTCGTCGAGGATGACGGCGGCATTGGCAAGCGTGCGGCCGCGCATGAAGGCGAGCGGCGCGATTTCGATGACGCCGGCGGTAATCGCCCGTTCGACCTTGTCGCCCGGCATCATGTCGTAGAGTGCATCATAAAGCGGCCGGAGATAGGGATCGACCTTCTCCTTCATGTCACCAGGCAGGAAGCCCAAGCGCTCGCCAGCCTCGACTGCGGGACGCGACAGGATGATGCGATCGACGGCGCCGCGTTCCAACAACTGCGCGGCATGGGCAACGGCGAGATAGGTCTTGCCGGTACCGGCCGGGCCGACGCCGAAGACGAGCTCAGCACGCTCCATCGCGCGGATATAGGCATCCTGTGTCGGTGTGCGCGCCGCAATTGTCTTCTTGCGCGTCGAAATCTGCGCCATTGTCAATTTGGCTTTACGCTCCATGGTCGGCAATTGTAGCTGATCGTCGGCCGCAACCGCCATACGGATCGCGCCCTCGACATCCGAAGGATCAATCGACGCGCCACTCTGCAACCGCCCATAGAGATAATCGAGGGCACGGCGCGCCTGATTGGTGGCGACGACGTCACCGGAAATGGCGACGGAATTGCCGCGCGGCCGGGCGTCGATGCGCAGGCGCTCCTCGAGAAGCTTCAAGTTCTGGTCGAACTGGCCGAAGAGCTCGCTGGCGAACCGATTGTTCTCGAATGTCAGCACGAAGTGATTGGCGTCTGTCGCAGAGGTTTTCGACTGGCGCGAGGATGAAGAGATCAATTCGTGTCCGTTCAAGCGGTTCAGGCTCCTTGTTTTCGGTCCTTACCCGATCATCTCCGCAAACAGGCTGTTCGGCCCGGCCTTGATGATTCGCACCTTGATAATGTCACCGATTTGCGATGCTTTTGCATCAACATTCACGGGCTGCAGCCAAGGGGAACGCCCGACGAGCTGGCCCGGCATGCGTCCTACTTTCTCCAAAAGTAGGTCGATTTCGCGGCCGACGCAGGATTCGGCAAAGGCGCGCTGCTGCGAAAACAGCAAAGCCTGCAATCTTTCCAAGCGCTTGGCTTTCACGTCCTCGGGAATCTGGCCACCGAGTTCGGCGCCGGGCGTGCCGGGACGCGTCGAATATTTGAACGAAAATGCCTGTGCATAACCCACGGCCTCGACGAGGCGCATCGTGTCTTCGAAGTCCTCGGCGGTCTCGCCGGGGAAGCCGACAATGAAATCGCCTGACAGAGCGAGGTCCGGCTGGACGGTGCGGATACGCTCGATCAGCGCCAGATACTCGGCCGCCGTATGCCTCCGGTTCATCGCCTTGAGGATGCGGTCGGAGCCGGACTGTACCGGCAGATGCAGATAGGGCATCAGCTTCGCCATCGAGCGGTGCGCTTCGATCAGGCTGTCGTCCATGTCCCGCGGGTGGCTCGTCGTGTAGCGCAGCCGGGCGAGGCCTTCGATCTCGCCAAGCCGCCTCAGCAGATCGCCAAGTCCCCATTCGCGGCCATCGGGCCCGACGCCGTGCCAGGCATTGACGTTCTGGCCGAGCAGGGTGATTTCACGCACGCCGCCGTCGACCAGCTTTTCCGCTTCCGAGACGATCTGGGCGACCGGGCGGGAGACTTCCGACCCACGCGTATAGGGCACGACGCAGAAGGTGCAGAACTTGTCGCACCCCTCCTGCACCGTCAGGAAGGCGGTGACGCCGCGCGCGCGGGTCTTTGCCTTGTCGGGCGCCGGCAGGTGTTCGAACTTGTCCTCGACCGCATAGTCCGTCTGGACGACGCGTTCGCCGCCGCGGGCACGCTTCAGCGCCTCCGGCAGGCGGTGATAGGTGGTCGGGCCGATCACGAGATCGACCGCCGGTGCGCGCCTGAGGATCTCGTCGCCTTCGGCCTGCGCGACGCAGCCGGCAACGCCGATCACCATCTCGCGGCCTTCCTTGGCCTTCGCCTTCTTCAGCTCACGCAGGCGGCCGAGCTCGGAATAGACCTTTTCCGCCGCCTTCTCGCGAATATGGCAAGTGTTGAGGAGAACGAAGTCGGCATCCTCGAGCACGTCGGTGGAGACATAGCCATCGCGCGACAAGGCATCCGACATGCGGTCGGAATCATAGACGTTCATCTGGCAGCCGTAGGTCTTGACGAAGACCTTGCGGGCCGGTGCGCGCTCGTCGCCCGTGGCGGGCAAAGTCGACAGAAGGGCTGTTTCCTGGGTCATGGCCGGTTACTTAGTGCAAAGCGGCCCGAAGTTGAAGTATTTTCAGTAAGACTGCCTTTGCCGGCGGACGTCAGGCGCGCCCGCGCAGGCGATCCGACAGCATGCTGCGAATGCGCTGCTCGATCTTGCGGCTCACTTCCTTGCGATTGGTGTGCCGGTCGTAATCGACCGCTTCGCCGAAATCGACGTCGACCTCGATCGCGCCCTCTCGCAGTATGCCGAGCAGATGCGGAACCAGGCCGATATCGCCCGGCCATGCGGCAATGGGTCTGTTGTAGCGCCCCATGGGCATGCCATGGATGCCGGTATAGGAAATGGCGACCGGCTGCACGTGCACCAGACCGGTCGGCGAGTACGGCACGGCCGAGGCGGCCGCGCCGAAGAGGGAGGTCTTGATCTTCAGCAGGCGATTGCCGTCCGACGTCGTTCCCTCCGGAAAGAGCACGACGATCTCTCCCGCCGCCATGCGCCCGCCCATCTCGTTGACCTGCTTGCCGGTCGAGCGCTTCTGCTCGCGCTCGACGAAGATTGACGCCTGCAGCCGTGCGAGAATGCCGAAGACCGGCCAGCTCTTCACTTCGGACTTCGCGACGAAGACGACGTCGGCGACCGAGGAGAGCACCAGAATGTCCTTCCAGGAGGCGTGATTGGCGCAGATGAGCAGCGGGCGCCGGCGCTCGACCTCGCCGTGGACCCGCACCTTGATGCCGAGAGTGTAGCAGGCGAGCCGATGCCAGTATCGCGGCAAGCGGCGGCGGGGCTTCAGTTCAAGCCAGAGGCAGGCGACCTGGATCGGCATCAGCATGAGCGAAACCAGCGCCAGAAGCGCTGCGAAGATCGCAATCCGTAGCCAATTGATCATCCGGAAAGAGTTCCCGCGCGCGACCTTAGAAAGTTAAAGCGGGATGCGGGCGGAAAACCGCATACACTTTTCCTCATCCCGCTCTTGTGCGCTTGGGACTAGCGAAGATCGAGCCGCATGACAAGCGCGGCGGTCCGATGACCGGCCTTGTCCTGATAATAGGCGCGACGTTCGCCGACCTTGTTGAAACCGAGCTTGCGATAGAGCCCGATCGCCGCCTGATTGGTCTCGTCCACTTCGAGGAACAACGCCTCCGAGCCCTTGACCAGCGCCTCGCGCATGGCCGCCTGCATCAGCCGCCAGCCGAGACCGGAACGTGCATAACGCGGCTCGACGCCGATCGTCAGGATTTCGGCCTCGCCGGCGACGGCGCGCGACAGGACGAAGCCGCCAAAGGCCGGGCGGAAGCTGCCATTGGTCTGCCGCGCGACGAAGCCGAACACCGTGTCCTGAACCAGCAGCGCGTGAATTTCGCCATCGCTCCAAGGAGAAGCAAAGCGCTGGCGATGCAGCGCCGCCGCTGCGAGCAGGTCGGCTTCCTCCAACGGGAAGATGTCGAATTCGGTGCGGCGGGTGAAGTAATCGGTGAAGCTCATCTCGGTCTACGCTCGGGCAATCGCGAAGCCCGCCTGCGGCTTGGCATCGGGGCCTCTCAGATATAGCGGTCGCGGCTTGGCCGAGGCTGGATCAGCAGCGGCGCCGAGCGCCGCGACAAAGGCAACATCGATGAGTTCGGGGGGCTTGGGCTGCATGTCTGCCGCGACCAAATGCGCGCCGGAACCGCCGATGACACCATCAAAACCGGAGTAGCGCTCGCACGCCGCTTCGACGGAGAGCGCTTCCGGCTCGCCCGTCGCAACGCCGGCTGCGTCGAAAGCCTGGAGATAGACTTCATCGCGCTTGGCATCGATGGCGACGAGAACAGGTTTTCCGGGCGCAGACGCCCGCAATCCTTCCGCCAGAGCTGCGAGCGTCGAGACGCCGACTGCGGGTTTGCCGAGCGCCAGCGCCAGCCCGCGGGCAGTCGCCACGCCGACACGAATGCCTGTGAACGAACCCGGACCTACGGTGACCGCGATGCGATCGATATCGGGAAGCGCGCGGCCGGCCAAGACCAGCGCCTCGTCGACGAACTCCATCAGCCGTTCGGCATGGCCCTTGCCGAGATCGGCACCGGAGCGCCCGAGCACAACGGCCGTTTCGCTGTCGTAGACGGCAGCGGAGCAGCCGGAGCCGGACGTGTCGATCGCAAGTACAATCATTTCAACGCTGGATCTTTCAGACGCCACAGGCCGCAAAGCCGACCGGTTTTGCGGCAAATCAATACTACTACAGTGCCGCGCGTCTTAGCAGACG
Source organism: Ensifer sp. VA4 (assembly GCF_055710065.1). Lineage (NCBI taxonomy): Bacteria > Pseudomonadati > Pseudomonadota > Alphaproteobacteria > Hyphomicrobiales > Rhizobiaceae > Ensifer > Ensifer sp. VA4. The sequence goes on from NZ_JBVQPO010000002.1 coordinate 107,904, forward strand.
CGCAATGGTCGCCGCAGCACTTTTGAAACGCTGCATGTCTTTGCCCTTAAACGGCTAGGATCAAAGGAAACATGCACCAGGTTGGGTCCGGATACAGGCGGAAAACCGCGCACACTCCTTCCCCACCCCGCCTTCGTTCACGAAATGCCGGACGACGTCCGGGGTCAGACGGACTCGACGGCTTCCACCTCGGGAACGAAATGGCGCAGCAGGTTCTGCACGCCATGCTTCAGCGTCGCCGTCGACGACGGGCAACCGGAGCAGGCGCCCTTCATGTTGAGGAAGACGGTGCCGTCCTTGAAGCCGCGGAAGGTGATGTCGCCACCATCCTGGGCAACGGCCGGGCGCACGCGGGTTTCCAGGAGTTCCTTGATCGTCGCGACGATCGTCTCGTCACCCTCGTCGAAGAACTCGCCTTCCTGGTCGGACTGCTCGGCGCGGCCGCTTCCGGCCATGATCGCCTGGCCCGACATGAAGTGCTCCATGATCGAACCGAGGATCGCCGGCTTCAGATGCTGCCATTCCTGGCCTTCCTTGCTGACGGTGATGAAATCATAACCGAAATAGACGCCGGTGACGCCCGGGATCGAAAACAGCCGTGCCGCCAGCGGCGAGCCGGCGCGCGCTTCTTCCTCGTCACGGAACTCGGCGGTGCCGTTTTCCAGAACAACCTTGCCCGGCAAAAACTTCAGCGTGGCCGGGTTCGGCGTGGCTTCGGTCTGAATGAACATGTCTGTCTCCGTTTCGCCGGGAGCGGCATTCGCCCAGCTCTTTAGAATAATTCAAAAGAATATAAGGGCATGGCCCTGCGGCCGCAAGGGCACATAGCGACGCAGATCAACTGAGCGCGTCGATCTCCTCATCCGTCAGCGCATCAGGGATGACGGTGACGGGAATCGGGAAGGCTGCAGCCTTGCCCGCGATCGACGACACGAGGGGACCTGGGCCCTCTTTCGCCGATCCGGCGGCCAGCACCAGAATGGCGATGTCGCGATCCTCTTCGATCGCCGCATGGATCTGCTCCGTGGCAGTCCCCTCGCGGATGACGATCTCGGGTTCGATACCGATCCGCTCGCGGACCGACTGAGCCACCTTTGCGAGCGTCGCCTCGGCTTCCTCGCGCGCTTCCGCACGCATGATTTCCTCGACCCCCAGCCATTGCTGGAAGTCGGCATCGGCGATCACATAGAGCAGGACGAGACCGCCATTGGAGTTCTTCGCGCGCATGCCCGCATAGTGCACGGCGCGGCCGCATTCCGGGGTATCGTCTATCACCGCCATGAATTTGCGGCGGTGACCTTCAAGTCGAGAGAGTCGGGTCGAGACCATAGGGTGAACATTACATCGCGGGCGTGCCGCCGCAAGGTCTCATTTTGGCGTTTTGGAGCGGGACGAGGAAAAAGTGCATACGGTTTTCCACCCGTCCTGCTCCGTTCCGTGAGGATCGACGACAACGGTGATTTTGGCTCGCGGGATCCTAAATCACCGGATTACTGCAGAAAGCCGATGATCTCGCGCACTTCGCTCATCGTCTTTTCCGCCCGCACTCGCGCACGCTCGCCGCCATCGCGGAGAATCGCGTCGATATGGGCGGTGTCGCCCATCAGGCGGCGCATCTCGCCGGTGATCGGCGACAGGACCTCGACCGCGAGGTCGACGAGCGCCGGCTTGAAGACCGAGAACTGCTGCCCGCCGAACTCGGCAAGCACCTGCTCCTTCGTCTTGTCCGACAGCGCGGCGTAGATGCCGACGAGGTTCTCGGCCTCAGGACGACCCTTCAGGCCATCGAGTTCGCTCGGAAGCGCGTCCGGATCGGTCTTGGCCTTGCGGATCTTCTTCGAGATCGTCTCGGCATCGTCCATCAGGTTAATACGCGAGAGGTCGGACGGATCGGACTTCGACATCTTCTTGGTGCCGTCTCTGAGCGACATGACGCGCGTCGTGGCGCCGCCGATCAGCGGCTCGACCGGCGGGAAATAGGCATGGATCGGCTCTTCGCCGACGACGATATCGACACCGTAGCCGCCGCGACGGATGTGCTCCATGAAGTCGATGTTGAACTTCTGAGCGATGTCGCGCGTCAGCTCCAGGTGCTGCTTCTGGTCGTCGCCAACGGGCACATGGGTGGCGCGATAGACGAGGATGTCGGCGGCCATCAGGCTCGGATAGGCGAGCAGGCCGAGCGAGGCGTTCTCGCGGTCCTTGCCGGCCTTGTCCTTGAACTGGGTCATCCGGCTCATCCAGCCGATGCGGGCGACGCAGTTGAAGATCCAGGCGAGTTCCGCATGCTGCGGCACGGCCGACTGATTGAAGACGATATGTTTCTTCGGATCGATGCCCGAAGCGATGAAGGCGGCGGCGATCGAGCGGATCTGCCCCTTCAGGTCCTCGTGCACGAGCTGGGCGGTGATCGAATGCAGGTCGACGACGCAATAGATGCAGTCGTTGTTTTCCTGCAACGCCACGAACTTGCGGATCGCGCCGAGATAGTTGCCGAGATGGAGATTGCCCGTCGGCTGAACGCCGGAAAATACGAGCGGCTTGAATTCGTTCATGTCGTCCTCAATAGGCTGGTGGAGGGCCTACTGCATGTTTCCTTAAATCGTCACCGATTTAAGGATAAAAACATGCAGCCATTCAAAGTATTACAGCGACCTTTGCGCGTCTGAGACGCGCGGCGCTGCGGGGCCGGCTGGCCCATGTTGCTAACGGCATGGCTTATGCACGGGTCACGGGAGGCAATCAAGAGGGGCGAAACGCGGTCTACTCGGCCGGCTGCAGCAGGTCCCAATGGTTGCCGAACGGGTCGCTGAAAACCGCGACGACACCGTAAGGTTCGTGGCGCGGCTCTTCCAGAAAGACGACGCCTTCGGCCAGCATCGCCGCATGGTCTCGGGCAAAATCGTCGGTGAACAGGAAGAAGCCGACGCGGCCTCCGGTCTGGTTGCCGATCGCCGCCCGCTGGCGTTCGCCATCGGCCTTGGCAAGCAGAAGCGCAGTTTCAACCGCACCTTTCGGACGCACGACGACCCAACGCTTGTCTGTGTCGAGGGCAGTGTCCTCGACGAGGTCGAAGCCGAGCTTGCCGCAATAGAAGGCGATGCCGGCGTCGTAGTCCGGCACGACCAGGGCAATGCGTGCAATGGTCTGGCGCATCAGTCCCCTGCCTCCGGTGCGGCGACGGGCGGCGCAGGCGCTTTCGCCCCGCGTTTGAGATTGCGACGGATCATGCCGAGGCTGGCACCGCCAAGACCGAAAGCAAGCGCGAAGTAGATGACCATGGCAACCGCGACCAGACCCGATAGTGTCACGGCCCGGGTGAGCAGCGGCGCGGCCGAGGAGAGCTCGAAGGCAAACCAGTCGATGGCAAAATAGAGCGCCGCGGCCATGCCCGCCGCCGCGATGACGAGGCGCGGGATACGGGTGAGCAACGGCATGTCCCTGCCCCAATGACCGCGCCAGACGAGCGTCGCAAAGAGCAGGACGGCGTTCACCCAGCCGGCAACGATCTCGGCCGTCGCGATGCCACTGGCGCCGAGCCGCGGAAACAGAGTGAGCGCGAGCGACACGTTCACAACGACGGAGATGGCTGCGAAGATCATCGGCGTGCGCGTATCCTCGCGCGCGAAGAAGCCGGGAATGAAGGCCTTGATCAGCACGAAAGCCGGCAGGCCAAGGCCGTAGATCGCCAGGATGTGGCCGACGATGACGGTCGATTCCGGTGCAAACTTGCCGCGCTCGAAGAGCAGCCGGACGATCGGTTCGGACATGACCAATAGCGCGGCCGCAGCCGGAAGCGTCAGGAACAGCGTGAACTCGACCGAGCGGTTCTGCAGGTTCGACGCTTCAGCGAGATTGCCGGAGCGTAGTGCCCGGGCGAGTTCCGGCAGAAGCACGGTTGCGACCGCGATACCGACGACGCCAAGCGGGAGCTGGTAGATGCGGTCGGCATAAACCAGCGACGAGACCGCGCCTTCGCTCGCCGAAGCAATGTTGGTGTTGATCAGCAGGTTGATCTGGGTGATGCCGCCCGTGATCGCCGCCGGCAGGGCGAGCACCAGCAGGCGCCTGACGCTGGCGGTCATCTTCGGCCGTCGGAGGCCGATCTTGATGCCGGCGTCGCGCACGGCGAACCAGACGATGGCAAGCTGCACCAGACCGGCTGCCATGACGCCCCAGGAAAGGGCATAGCCGACGGCCACCGGATCCTGGCCCGCAAACCAGGCATAGGCCAAAACCCCGATCAGGATGACGTTGAGGAACACCGGCGCAATCGCTGCCGCGAAGAAGCGGTGCAGCGAATTCAGCATGCCGCCCATCATCGCCGCCAGCGACATGCAGGCGAGATAGGGGAACATGATGCCTGCAAAGACGATGGTGTTGCCGAGCTTTTCGGGATCGCCAGCAAAGCCCGGGGCGATCAGGTTGCTGACGATGAAGGGCATCGTCAGTTCCATTGCGATCGTCAGGAACAACAGGACGGTGAAGAGAACGCCGAAGACTTCCTCGGAGAACCGCCGCGCGCCCTCCATGCCGTTCGCCTCGATCTCCTTGGCAAAGAGCGGCACGAAAGCGGAGTTGAAGGCCCCCTCGGCAAACAGCCGGCGGAAGGTGTTGGGCAGGCGAAAGGCGGTATTGAAGGCGTCGGCGACCGGGCCGGTGCCGAGCGCGGCGGCCATGAAGGTTTCGCGGATGAAGCCGAACAGGCGGCTTCCAAGGGTCGCGCCGCCGACGGTTGCAAATTTCTTGACCAGACTCATGTTTCGGCTTTTGTCGTTCTTTGAGCGGAGGAGACGCCCGGCGACGGCGCGATGATGCCGGAGGGCATGCGATCGCGGGCTTCGTCACCCTCACCGGCCATCACGGCCTTGAGGCGGGCGGCAATGTTCATCTGACGGTTTTCGCTCGTCACCTTCTGGCCGACGAGGTCGGTGACGTAGAAGGTGTCGATCACCTTCTCGCCGAAGGTGGTGATGTGCGCCGAGGCGATATCGAGCGAGAGATCGGAGAGCACGGCGGTGATCTCGGACAAGAGGCCCGGACGGTCGAGGCCCTCGACCTCGATCACCGTGAACTTGTTGGACAGCGTGTTGCTGATCGTCACCTCGGGCGTCACGGTGAAGGCCTTGGTGCGCTTCTTCACCTTGGTTCTGCTGGCGATCACTTCCGGCAGGCGCTTGCGGCCGGCAAGCACATCCTCGATCAGCTTGCCGATGCTGGCAGCGCGCCGCATCTCGTCCTCGTCCACGGCGAACTCACGGTTGACCAGGATCGTATCCAGCGCCCGACCGTCCGACGTCGTGAAGATCTGGGCGTCGACGATGTTGGCGCCCGCAGCCGCGCAGGCGCCGGCAATCACGGTCAGGAGACGCGGATGGTCCGGTGAGAGCACCGTGATTTCGGTGATCGCATGGAACTGGTGCGTGCGCACCATGGTCGCCAATGGCTTGCCGGCGGCATCGGCCTCGCGGACGAAACGCGCATGCCGCACCTGGTCTTCCAGTGCCACGGTCAGAAGATAGGGCTGATAATGCAGGCGGACATAGGCGTCGCGCTCCTTCTCGGACCAGTCCGTCAGTGCCTCGCCCAGCATCGTCGCGGCATGGGCCGCGCGCTCCTTGCGCGACAATTCGGAGAAACCGCCCGACAACAGCAGCTCGGTCTCGTAATAGAGCGTGCGCAGAAGCTGGCCTTTCCAGCCGTTCCAGACACCGGGGCCGACGGCACGGATATCGCAGACCGTCAGCACCAGCAGCATCTTCAGCCGCTCGAGCGACTGTACCCGTTCGGCAAAGTCGACGATCGTCTTGCGGTCGTTGAGGTCGCGCGTCTGGGCGACCATCGACATCGTCAGATGTTCCTCGATCAGCCAGGCGACGAGTTCGGTCTGTTTCGGCGAAAGTCCGAAGCGCGGGCAGAGACGCCGGGCCACCTTGGCGCCGGCGACCGAATGGTCCTCCGGCCGGCCCTTGGCGATATCGTGCAGCAGCACAGCGACATAGAGCGCCTCGCGATCCTCGATCCCCGGCATCAGCTTGGCGACCAGCGGATGCGCCTCTTCCTCGATGCCGCCTTCGATGCGCGAGAGAACGTCGACTGTGCGCAGCAGGTGCTCATCGACCGTATAGTGATGATACATGTTGAACTGCATCATCGAGACGATCTTGCCGAAATCCGGAATGAAGCGGCCAAGCACACCCGCCTCGTTCATGCGCCTGAGGATCAGTTCCGGCTTGCGGCGCGAGGTGAGGATCGACAGGAACAGACGGTTCGCCTCCTCGTTCTCGCGCAGGTGCGGCGTGATCAGGCTCAGCGAGCGCGTCACCTGGCGCAGAGCCGCCGGATGAAACTCGAGTCCGTTGATATCGGCGATGTGGAAGAAGCGCAGCAGGTTGACCGGATCGCGCTTGAAGACATCGGGGCTTGCGAGCGCGATGCGGCCGCCGTCGTCGACGAAATCGAGCGTGCCGGCGATCTTGCGGCTGCGATGGGTGAAACGGCCGATGATCCCGGAAATGCCGGGTGCTTCCTTCGCCTGCTGGTCTTCGAGTGCTGCGCAGAAGATGCGCGTCAGGTCGCCGACATCTTTCGCCACCAGGAAGTAGTGCTTCATGAAGCGTTCGACGGCAGAGAGGCCGGGGTGGTCGTGATAGCCGAGCGCTTCTGCGATCTCGCGCTGGATGTCGAAGGAAAGCCGCTCTTCCGCCTTGCCGGTCAGGAAATGCATGTGGCAGCGCACGGCCCAGAGGAAGTCCTCGGCCTTCTGGAAGAGCTTGTATTCCTGCCGCGACAAGACCCCAAGCTTCACGAGGTCGGCGGTATCCTTGAGCCGGTAGAAATACTTGGCGATCCAGAACAGCGTGTGCAGGTCGCGAAGGCCGCCCTTGCCCTCCTTGACGTTCGGCTCGACGAGATAGCGCGTATCGCCCGCCTTGCGGTGGCGCTCGTCACGCTCGGCAAGCTTTGCGGCGATGAAGTCCGGGCCGGTATTGCGCACGATCTCGTGGTCGAAACGCGTTTCGAGCTCGGTGCTCAGCGCCTCGGAGCCGCAAATGTAACGCGTCTCCAGAATGGCCGTGCGGATCGTCATGTCGGCGCGCGACAGGCGGATGCATTCGTCGATGGTGCGGGTGGCGTGGCCGACCTTGAAGCCCAGATCCCAGAGGATGTAGAGCATGAACTCGATCGCCGGCTCCGCCCAGACGGCCTTCTTGACCGGTAGCAGGAACAGAAGATCGATATCCGAACCCGGCGCCAGCGTGCCGCGGCCATAACCGCCGACTGCAGCCACCGCGATGCGCGAGGCCGGCGGCGCATTGGCTGCGTCGAAGATCTCGTTCAGCACGAAATCGTGCAGCACGGTGATTAGTTGATCCTGCAGCCAGGAAATGCGCTCGGCGCAGAGAATGCCGGCGCCGTTGGCGTTGAACAGCTCGCGCGCCTTCGTTCGGCCAGCGGTATTCGCCTGCTTGAAGGCGGCAAGCAGCGCCTGGCGCATCGGCTCGCGCTGCTCGGCATGGGCCGAGGCGATGAAGTCGCATTTCGCACGCAGCGCTGCGACGTCGAGGATCTCGGGGAAAGATATTTCGTGTCTGCCCATGAAGTGCCGAGGGGCGTCCTGTCCGACTGGTTGCGTGGTCGCTCTAGCGAGCGCTCCTGCATGATCCTTGCGACCGAGGCCGAAAAAGGACCACACAGCATTTCAATCGCCGCGCCGGCAAAGGCGCGCGGCGCTGTATAGCCTTTTTACCGGCACCTGCACAGGAAAAAGGCGCGCACCGCCTCAGCCCATTTTAACGGTTGGCGGGATGCGGCCGGAAAACCGCGCACACCTTTCCTCATCCCGCCTTGGCGGCGCTCAGTTCCTTCTTCAGCGCGTAGAGCGCGTCGAGTGCTTCGCGCGGCGTCATGTCGTCCGGGTTCAGCGCCTTCAGCGCCTCCTCGACCTTGGACGGACCTGCGGCCTTCACCTCTTCGCGGCGGATCGCCACCTGGAACAGCGGCAGGTCGTCGATCAATTGGCTCGCCGGGTTCTTGCGGTCGGCGTCCTCGAGCTTGGCGAGCACGTCCTTGGCGCGTGCCACGACCGAGGCCGGCAGGCCGGCAAGGCGGGCGACCTGAATACCGTAGGAGCGGTCGGCAGCGCCCGGCCCCACCTCGTGCAGGAAGATCACGTCGCCGTGCCATTCCTTGACGCGCATGGTCGCGTTTGAAAGTCGTCCGAGCTTTTCCGAAAGCACGGTCAGCTCATGGAAGTGGGTGGCGAACAGGCCACGGCAGCGGTTCGCCTCGTGCAGATGCTCGACCGCCGCCCAGGCGATCGACAGGCCGTCGAAGGTGGCGGTGCCGCGGCCGATCTCGTCGAGGATCACCAGGGAACGGTCGGTCGCCTGGTTGAGGATTGCCGCCGTCTCAACCATCTCGACCATGAAGGTCGAGCGCCCACGCGCCAGATCGTCGGATGCGCCGACGCGGGAGAACAGCCGATCGACGATGCCGATATGGGCGCTCGCGGCAGGAACGAAAGTGCCCATCTGCGCCATGATCGCGATCAGCGCGTTCTGGCGCAGGAAGGTCGATTTACCGCCCATGTTGGGACCGGTGAGCAGCCAGATCGCGCCACCCTCCTCACCGTCGGGCGGCGAGAGATCGCAGCCATTGGCGACGAAGGCATTGGCCGCCTGACGCTTCAGCGCCTGCTCGACCACCGGATGGCGGCCGCCGTCGATCGCGAACATGCGCGAGCGGTCGACGGTCGGGCGGGCATAGGCCTGCTCCTCGGCAAGCACGGCGAGACCGACCGAGACGTCGACCGTCGCAAGCGCCAAGGCCGCCGCCTTGAGCGTCTCGGCAGCGGCGACGACCTCGGCCGCCATCTGGTCGAAAGCCTCGATCTCGATCGACAGTGCCCGGTCGGCGGCGTTGGCGATCTTGCTTTCGAGCTCGGCCAGCTCCGTCGTGGTGAAGCGCATGGCGTTCGCCATGGTCTGGCGGTGGATGAAACGGGCACGGCCGGCATCCGTGTCGGTCATCGAGCCGGCATTGCCGGCGGTTACCTCGATGAAATAGCCAAGCACGTTGTTGTGCTTGATCTTCAGCGACTTGATGCCGGTCTCTTCGGAATATTGCAGCTGCAGGCCGGCGATCACCCGGCGCGACTGGTCGCGCAGCGCACGGACTTCGTCGAGCTCGGCATTGGCGCCTTCGCGCAGGAAACCGCCGTCGCGTTTCAGGAGCGGAAGTTCCTCGCCAAGCATGGCATCGAGCAGGCCGAGCAGACCGGCCGGCAGTGCGTCGATCGCCGCCCGCGCATCCTTCAGCTCATCCGACAGCGTACCTGCCGCCATCAACCGTGAAATCGAAGCGGAGGCATGCAGGCCGGCCTGAATGGCGCCGAGGTCTCGCGGGCCGCCTCGGCCGAGCGCCAGCCGCGACAGGGCGCGCGGCATATCCGGCGCCCGCCGCAGCGCATCGCGCAGGTCGCCTGCGAAGGAAGGTTGGTCCGCAAGAATCTCGATCGAGTCGAGGCGCCGGTTGATGCGATCCGGATCGGTCAGCGGCGACATTAGCCGCTCGGCGAGAAGCCGCGCGCCGCCGCTTGTCACCGTCCGGTCGAGCGCCTTCAGAAGCGTCCCTTCGCGCGCGCCCGACAGGGTCTTGACCAGTTCGAGGTTGGCGCGGGTCGCCGGATCGATGAACAGCGTCGAGGCGGCACTTTCGCGCTCGGGGATGCCGAGCGCCGGACGCTCGGCAAGCTGGGTCTTCTCGACATAGGCGATCGCTGCCGAGGCAGCCGCCAGTTCCGCACGCGAGAACGTGCCGAAGCCGTCGAGCGTCTTCACGCCGAAATAGCGGGCGATACGCCCCTCGGCCGTCGCGCTGTCGAACAGCACCGCCGGCTGCGGCACGGCCACGCGGCCGAGCACATCGAAGACTGGCCTCAGCTCCGGGTCGTGGAAGACCGTATCGGCAAGGATCAGTTCGCGCGGCTCGATGCGCAGGATATCGGCGAGAAGCCGGCTTTCCGCGGTCTCGGCCAAGCGGAAGATGCCGGTGGAGATATCGATCCAGGCGAGCGCATATGCCGGCTCGGACCCGCTCTTGATCCGCGCCAGCGCCATCAGATAGTTCGTCTCCGACGGCGACAGCAGCTTCTCTTCGGTGATCGTGCCAGGTGTCACCAGGCGCACTACGTCGCGGCGCACCACCGACTTGCTGCCGCGCTTCTTCGCTTCCGCCGGATCTTCCACCTGCTCGCAGACAGCAACACGGAAGCCGAGCCCGATCAGTTTCTGCAGGTAGTCGTCGGCGGCATGCACCGGTACGCCGCACATCGGGATCTCCTGGCCCATGTGCTGGCCACGCTTGGTAAGCGTGATGCCGAGCGCCCGCGATGCCTCGACCGCGTCCTGGAAGAACAGCTCGTAGAAGTCGCCCATGCGATAAAACAGGAGCGAATCCGGGTTGTTCGCCTTGATCTCGATGAACTGTTCCATCATCGGCGTCGCCGAGGAGCGGCTCTCCTCGGTCGCCAGATCGGCTGCGGACAACACCTCGCCGGCGCGGTTCGATTGGTCTGTCACGAAATTCATGATTGTTCCGAAAAAAGAGATGGCACACTATCCCCAAGCAATTATAGACGACAACCATAAAGAGGCGCGTCGCAAGGCTCGCCCACAGGAGGATGGAGTAAACATGCCGGCTACCGACAAGACCGATCGCGCCGTGACGACCGTCACCGCGCAGGAAGCGCTCGACTTTCACTCGCAGGGCCGTCCCGGAAAGCTGGAGATTTCTCCCACCAAGGCCATGGCGACGCAGCGCGACCTTTCGCTCGCCTATTCGCCCGGTGTCGCCGTGCCGGTGAAAGCCATCGCCGAGGATCCGAACACCGCCTATGACTATACGACGCGCGGCAACATGGTGGCCGTGATCTCGAACGGCACCGCCATTCTCGGTCTCGGCAATCTCGGGGCGCTCGCCTCCAAGCCCGTCATGGAAGGCAAGTCGGTGCTGTTCAAGCGCTTCGCCGACGTCGATTCCATCGACCTCGAGGTCGATACCGAGAATGTCGACGAATTCATCAACTGCGTGCGCTTCCTCGGCCCCTCCTTCGGCGGCATCAACCTCGAAGACATCAAAGCGCCGGACTGTTTCATCATCGAGCAGAAGCTGCGCGAGGTCATGGACATTCCGGTGTTCCATGACGACCAGCACGGCACCGCGATCATCGCCGCCGCCGGCCTCATCAACGCGCTGGCACTGACGGGTCGCGACTTCAAGACCACCAAGCTCGTCTGCAACGGCGCCGGCGCTGCCGCCATCGCCTGTATCGAGCTCATCAAGTCGATGGGCTTCAACTCGGATAATGTCATCCTCTGCGACACCAAGGGCGTCATCTTCGAGGGCCGCACCGAGGGCATGAACCAGTGGAAGTCGGCGCATGCGGTCAAGACCGACCGCCGCACGCTCGCCGAAGCGCTCGATGGCGCCGACGTGGTCTTCGGCTTGTCGGCAAAGGGCGCGCTGTCGGAAGACATGGTCCGCTCGATGGCGCCGCGCCCGATCATCTTCGCCATGGCCAATCCGGATCCGGAAATCACGCCGGAAGAGGTCGCCCGCATCCGCGACGACGCAATCGTCGCCACCGGCCGCTCGGACTATCCGAACCAGGTCAACAACGTGCTCGGCTTCCCCTACATCTTCCGCGGCGCGCTCGACGTACGCGCGACGACGATCAACGACACGATGAAGATCGCCGCTGCGCAAGCGCTGGCGAGCCTTGCCAAGGAAGATGTGCCTGACGACGTCGCCGCAGCCTATCAGGGCAACCGGCCACGCTTCGGCGCGCAATACATCATTCCGGTTCCCTTCGATCCGCGCCTGATCTCGGCGATCCCGATGGCCGTTGCGAAAGCGGCAATGGAGAGTGGCGTCGCCCGCAAGCCGATCACCGACCTCGAAGCCTATGGCCGCCAGCTCTCCGCCCGGCGCGACCCGATCGCCTCGACGCTGCAGCGTATCTACGAACGCGTCCGGCGCCAGCCGAAGCGCATCGTCTTTGCCGAAGGCGAAGAGGTGCAGGTCATGCGCTCGGCGATCGCCTATGCCAACCAGCAGCTCGGCACCGCCATCCTGCTCGGCCGCGAGGAACGTATGCGCGAGACGGCGGAGCGCGAGGGCATCGACCTCGACCGTCCCGGCATCCAGATCGTCAATGCACGACTGTCCAAGCGCGTCGGCGCCTATACCGACTATCTCTATGCCCGTCTGCAGCGGAAAGGCTTCCTTTTCCGCGACGCCCAGCGCCTGATCAACAACGACCGCAACCACTTCGCCGCCTGCATGGTGGCACTCGGCGATGCCGACGGCATGGTCACGGGTACTACCCGCAACTATTCGACGGCGCTCGAAGACGTGCGTCGCTGCATCGATCCGAAGCCGGGCCATCGCGTCATCGGCGTCTCGATCGCGCTCTGCCGCGGCCGTACCGTGCTTGTCGCCGACACGGCGGTTCACGACATGCCCTCTTCGGAAGAGCTTGCCGATATTGCCGAGGAAGCCGCCGGCCTCGCCAAGCGACTCGGCTACATGCCGCGGGTGGCGATGCTCGCCTACTCCACCTTTGGCCATCCCAAGGGCGAGCGCTCCGAGCGGGTGCGCGAAGCGGTCAACATCCTCGACAAGCGTCGCGTCGACTTCGAGTATGACGGCGAAATGGCGGCGGACGTGGCGCTCAACGCCCGCGTCATGGAGCAATATCCGTTCTGCCGGCTCTCGGGCACGGCCAATGTGCTCGTCATGCCGGCGTTCCACTCGGCATCGATCTCGACCAAGATGTTGCAGGAGCTCGGCGGTTCAACCGTAATCGGTCCGCTGCTCGTCGGCTTCGACAAGTCGATCCAGATTGTTTCGATGTCGGCCAAGGATTCCGACATCGTCAACATGGCAGCGATTGCCGCCTACAACGCCAGCATGTGACACCGGCGAATGTACTATTTTGGCGCAGGCCTACAGCGCCGCGCGTCTTATGAGACGCGCAAAGGTCGCTGTAGCACTTTGATTTGCTGCATGTCTTTGTCCTTAAATCGAGGTCGATTTAAGGAGAAATGCAGTAGCACTCAAAGTCGCCAGGCCTGCCGGAATAGTAACAAATCGGCACAACTGATAAAAAGATGAGCTCGCACCTCCTGGAGAGAAGAGGCGAGCTCAGAATCAGGCAACGGTACTACGTTTCAGGTAATGAAAGACGGAGGATTTTGGTCTCTATGCCGAACGATCTCCGGAAATGATCGGCCATTCCTCCGTTATTTTCTCTATTCTATCGTCATGAAATTAGAGAAGAACTTGACAATACAAGTCTCTCTTTCAGGCTTGAAAGTCAAACTGGTCATTAATATTTGGTTAATCCCGTCAGGAGACGGACGTCGCGAACCGCCCGGCATCGGCGCCATAATAATTGAGATAGCGGCCGGAAATATTGCTGATCGGCAGCACGATCAAAACATCCGTCGTATGGAAGGCATGATCGACCACCGCGCCGTCGCCAACCATTGCGCCAAGGCGCATGTAGCCCTTGATCAATGGCGGCAGGGCGGCGAGAGCCTTTTTCGCATTAATCGCCTCGGCCGGCATCAGGTCCATGGTCCGATGCAGCTCCGGACGGGCGGTCACCGCCCATTCGTCACGGGCGCGAATGTTGTGATGCAGGAAGGAGAGCGCCAGCGCGTGCTCCGCCGGCACGACACCGGGGAAGGAGCCGCAGCCGAACATGGCGTCCATGCCGTATTTAAGGGCATAGGCCCAGTTTCCCTGCCAAAGCAGTTCCACCGTCCGCTTGGTGCGGTAGTCCGGCAACACGCAGGAGCGGCCGAGTTCCATGAAGCGCTTGGTCGGGTGGCGCGCAAGAAGCTGATCGATCGCAAATTCGGAAGCCGAATAGAAGCCGCCGGCCCGCTCGGCCACATCCTGGCGCAACAAGCGATAGGTGCCGACGATCTGATCCTCGGCATCGCCCTCGATCGAGGTGTCGAGAACCAGGAGGTGATCGCAGATCGCGTCCCAGCTGTCGACGTCGCGCTTGCGGCGATCGGCTTCGGCGCCAACCTGCGCCTTCATCTCCTCGACGAAAACCTTGTAGCGGACGGCCTGGGCAGCATCGATTTCCGATGCCGTGCGCGCCAGGCGCGTCTCGAGATTGGCGATCCGGCCAAGAACGTCGGTCGTCGGAACGGCGGCCTTCTTGCCGATGCAAGCCTGAGAAGTGTCTACCACGTTCGCCGAATCCAGTAGCTCGATGGCCATCCGCGTCATCCCGAATCAATTCCGTCTGCCGGGCTTAGACCACGTTTCTGCAACAACATAGTGACATGAAGACGGCGCACAACCCCCGCTCCCGGATGGATACCGTTACCACTGCCGAGGTTACCGTTTGCGCAGCAGGCGGTCGATCTCCGAAGTCAGCAGTTGCGGATCGGCGGGCTTCGACAACACGGCGTCCGCACCGGCGCCCATCAGTTTGTCGCGCGTATCGGCGCGCACATCCGACGTCAGGATGATCACGGGCAAGCGTGGCGCCGAACGCGCGGTCTCGTCGGCGCGCAGGTGCTGCAGCAGCGAAAGCCCGTCGCCACCCGGCATGTTGAGATCGGTCACCAGCAGTTCCGGAGGCGGACGCTCGCCGGGCGCATGCAGGGCCTCGGCAACGGCGCCGAAGTCGCTGACGACGCGGACCGAATGCCCGGACCGTTGGAGCACGGTGCGAACGATCAGCGCGTTGACCGGATCGTCTTCGGCCAGAAGGATTCCATTCGCCCGGTTGCGGACGGGAGCGGTCGCCGGCTCCTCCCGCAGGACGGGCCGGTTGTCATTGATCGCGTCGCGCTTCTCGATGCCCTTCAGGCGACCGAGCAGCACCTCGACCAGGGATTTTTCGCGCAGCGGCCGGATCAGCCAGGCCTCGTAGCCGTCCATCTGGTTGACGGGATGGCTGTTGCGCTCCTCCGGGTTGATCAGGTAGGTGCGCCGCACGTCCAACCGCGCGATCGCCGGCTGCAGCGAAAGCAACTGCTTGTATTGCTGGGCGTGGCGGTGGTCGACGATCACGTCGGTCAGGGCTGCGCCGCCGGCGAGCACGTCCGCAAGAACATGCTGGGCCGCGGCAAGCGTGGTCGCGCGATGGCACCGACCGCCGAGTGTGGCGATCGTCGCGGCGAGCGCCGCCGAGGCTGGACCATCCGGCGCCATCACCAGGACATGCGAGCCGGCAAGGCACGACCGGCGCTCCGGCGCCACCGGCTCGATCTCGGCAAAGGGCAGGCGAATTTCAAAGCGACTACCGCGCCCCGGCGCGCTTGCCGCCGTGAGGCTGCCGCCGCAGGCCTGCATGATCCGCCGCGAGATCGCGAGGCCGAGCCCGGTCCCCTTCGCCCGCTGCTCGTCGTTGCCGGCCTGCTCGAACTCCTCGAAGATGCGTTTCAGATCCTCCGGCGACATGCCCGGACCGGTGTCGTCGATCCGGATTCGCACGCATTCGTCGACCGTATCGGCACTGACGAAGACGCCGCCGACCTCGGTGAATTTGACCGCGTTGCCGATCACGTTGAATAGCACCTGGCGCAGACGCGCCGCGTCGAAGGCCATCTCGGCGGGCACGTCGACGGCGACCGTCGCGCCGATCTCGATGCCTTTCTCATGCGCGCGGTTGGAGAGCATCTCCACCACGCTCTCGACGACGCCGCGCGGATCCTGCCGGGTCGGGCGAAACTGGAACCGGCCGGCCGAAAGCGACGAGAAATCGATCAGGTCCTCGACGAGCTGGACCAGCGCATGGCCGGACTGCTGCATGCCGGCGAGGTAGTTCTTCTGCTCGCTCGACAGCCGGGTCTGGCCGAGCAGATGGCTCATGCCGAGGATGCCGGAAAGCGGCGTGCGGATCTCATGGCTGACGGTGGCAAGCAGCCTCGACTTCGCCTTGCTCGCCTCCTCCGCCCGCCGGCGCGCCGCTTCGCGTTCGCGCGCCGCCTTCGCCTCCTCGGTGACGTCTCGGGCGATGCTGTGGCGCATGAGCTTGCCGCTGGCCGGATCGCGGGCGATCACGTCGTGCCAGTCGTAAAGACGCACGCCATCCGATACCGCAATCCGCACAAGGTAGTGATTGGGCGCGATCTTCGGCTCGAAGCTCAGGCCAAGCGTCGCGCAATCGAGGCCGCGGACATCGGAGCGGCCGCAGATCTGATGGAAGACTGCATTGGCATGAACGATCTTTCCGTCCATGCCGCGCATGATCGCGAGGTCACCCAATGCATCATGAATGGTCGAGAGCAATGCGGACGTTTCGGAGCGGTGCCAATCGCCATCCCTGTCCGCTTCGTCGCGTGCCTGCCTGCCATCGAGAGACCGTATGGCTTCGACGACGAGCAGGAGCACGCCGACCGAGCCTGCCGCCGCAACCACCGCGGAGAACAGGTAGAAGCCGGCACTCATGCCGATGACGAGAATGAGCCCGGAAGCGATCAGGCCGAGCAAGGCCAGCGAGGCCTGACCGACCGCATGGCGCTTGCCGTCGACGGGCGCTTCCTGCCCGGGGACCGGAGGCGGCATCTCGACCGGGAGCGGAGCCACCGGCGGCACATCACCCGTCCGGCTTCCTGTGCGGAAGCCGGATTCGATCCGCTCCAGCAATCGTGACGGTTCGCTCATGCGATCCGGCTAACACGACAAGCGTTCCGAATGGCTTCAATGCACCGGTAAAATCTTAACGATCGGCCTTTTTCGCGTGCAACAGCTCGTCAAGGATGATGGCGCCGGCACCGATGGTGATGAAAGTATCGGCCAGATTGAAGACGGCGAAGGACCAGGTCTCCGTATAGAAGAGGATGTAGTCGATCACGTAGCCGAAGATCAGCCGGTCGACGAGGTTTCCGAGCGCACCGGCGATGATCAGCGCGTAGCCGAAATGCGCGAAGAACCGGTCCTTCGGCGTGCGCTTCCAGAGCCAGAGCACGAAGGCGACGACGGCAAGCCGCATGCCGACGATGAACCAGCCCTCCATGCCCGACAGCATCGAGAAGGCAACGCCGTAATTATAGGTGCGGTAGAGCGCCAGCATCGGCACGACGCGGACCGCCTGGTTGAAGGGCAGATAGAGCTCGACCAGATACTTGATCACCTGGTCGGTGATGAGTGCGAGAAGGATGAAGACCGCGATCGGCAGCGGCCGGGAAAACAGCACCTGCTTCTCGCTCATGCGCGCGCGTCCAATGTCAGCAGATGACGGCGTGCCTCGAACAGCATGATGCCGGTGGCGATCGCGAGGTTCAGCGAATCGGCGCGCCCGGCCTGCGGGATGCGTGCAAGCGCACCGGCCTCACGGGCAAGCTCTTCCGGCAGACCCGCCTGTTCGTTGCCCATCAGGATCACCACGGGCTTCGACTTGTAATCGATGGTGCGGTAGTCGACGGCACCGGCAAGATGGGTCGCAACCACCTTCGCACCGGCGGATTTCTGCCAGCGGATGAAATCTTCGGCGCTCGCGCGTGCCACCGGCATCGCGAAGACCGAGCCCATGGTGGCGCGTACGGTTTCGAGCGAAAACGGATCGGTGGTCTCGCCGACGAGTATGATGCCGGAGGCGCCGGCTGCATCGGCGGTGCGGATGATGGTGCCGAGGTTGCCGGGGTCGCGGACCCGATCGAGCGCCACATAGGTTTCGCCCAGTTGCGGCTTCAGATCCTTCAGCGACTGATAGCGCTGCTCGAAGATGCCGACGACCATCTGCGGGTTGTCGCGCCGGGTGATCGTCGAGAGCACCTTCTCGCTGACTTCGAGCACGAGGCCGCCCTTGGCGAAGGTCTTCGCTGCCACCTGTTCGACATGCGGCTTGCCCTTGGCAGCCTTGCCATAGATCAGCGTCTTGATCTTCCAGCCGAGATCGAGCGCGTCGATCACCAGCTTCAGGCCCTCGGCCATGAAGGAACGCGTTTCGTCGCGGTGCTTCTTCTGCGCCAGCGCACGGATGTCCTTGATGATCGGGTTGGTGAGGCTCGTGACCTCCTTCACCTGACCGACACGACCGGTGCCGTGTTCGCTTCTGTCATTGCTCATTGCGGTACCCAGCGGCTGAAGAGAGAGGTCGAAAGCGCCCTGCCCGGCTCGCGGCCGTCAAGTCCGCCCTCGCGGATGATGAGCTCGCCCGATTCCACCCGGCCGCCGCGGCCGCGCATCGTCTCGCGCATCAGTTCATGGATCGAATAGAAGCTCGCCCGGATCGAATAGGCGGTCAGCACCAGGCCGCGCGCTTCCGGCGAGAGGATCTCGCGGCAGATGTCGAGCATTGCCGCCAGGTCATCGAAGAGCTGCCAGACTTCGCCATTCGGACCCCGGCCGAACTTCGGCGGGTCGGTGAGGATGATGTCATAGCGGCTGCCGCGGCGCTCTTCCCGCTGGATGAACTTCATTGCATCGTCGCAGATCCAGCGGATCGGCAGCTTTTCGGCGCGCGCCAGTTGCTGGTTCTCGCGCGCCCAGCCGATCGCCTTCTTCGAGGCGTCGACATGGGTGACCTCGGCGCCGGCCTTGGCGGCGATCAGTGAGGCGACCCCGGTATAGCCGAAGAGGTTCAGGACCTTGAGCGGCCGCCCGGCAGCTTCCACCTGGTCCTTGACCCAGCTCCAGTGCGCCAATTGTTCCGGAAAGACGCCGACATGGCGGAATGAGGTAAAGCGGCCGTGGAAATCGGTTCCGAGAAGCTGCATCGGCCAGGTTTCGCCGAGCACGGCACCCGGAAAGCGCCAGCGGCCCATGCCGTCCTCATCAGTGTCGCCGGTGAAAATCGCGTCGGCCTTCTCCCAGATGTGATCGGGCAGGCTGCGCGGCCAGAGCGCCTGCGCCTCCGGGCGCACGATGCGATAGGGGCCGTATTGCTCGAGCTTCTCGCCGGCGCCGCTGTCGATCAGATGGTAACCCGAAGCGCCTGATGTCTCCAGGATGAGCGGCACGCGCTCGGCCGGCTTTTCGCCGGTTCGCCGGGCGATCACCCGCGCCGGTGCTTCCTGCGCGGGAGCCTGCCGGACGGGCTTGTCGCGCGTCTCCGCACCCGGCGCGGTCGCTGGCCGCGGCGGCCGTTCCTTGAAGCCGCTGCCCTTCGGCGGAACCGGACGCTTCTGATCATGACGGCCGCCGCCACGCGCCTCGGCGCCACGGCCCTTGGCCGTCGTCACGGAGGCATTCTTCGACCGCCGGTCCTTTTCCTTCACGCTGAAATCCCTGGGCTTGTTAGAACATGTGCCGCCTGCCCTCCGCAACATCGAGCGCGGACGGGCAGGCGTCATGAGGTTTGTTGCCGCAGCCTGAAGCCACGGCATCCATTAAACGTGCAAATAGCATCGCTGATGCACTTGGCAAAGTCGTTTCCGTTTTGCGAAGATCAGCACGGGAGAACCCGCCGCGAATTTCCTTGGGTCGGAACCGGCTTGGGGACAAGATTCTGGCAGCAGGCCTAATATGTGACAGCGACCTTGGCGCGTCGAGGCCGACGCGCGGCGTGCAATGGGAGGAAAGCGCATGGACATGACCGGCGAAGAACGGATTTCGGCTGGGCGCGACGCAGTGTGGCGCAGCCTCAACGATCCGGAAATCCTGAAACGGTGCATCCCCGGCTGTCAGTCGCTGGAGATGACTTCGGCGACCGAACTTGCAGCGGTCGTGAAGATCAAGATCGGCCCCGTCTCGGCTTCCTTCACCGGCAACGTCGTGCTCTCCAATCTCAACCCGCCGGAAAGCTATACGATCTCGGGCGAAGGAAAGGGCGGCATCGCCGGTTTCGCCAAGGGCGGCGCCGATGTCACCTTGACTGAGGATGGCGCCGAAACGGTGCTGCGCTACGACGTCAAGGCGGAGGTCGGCGGCAAGCTCGCCCAGCTCGGCTCGCGCCTCATCGATTCGACCGCAAAGAAGCTGGCGCAGCAGTTCTTCACCAACTTCTGCGCGGCCGTTGGCGGCGAGCAGGCGGAAGCGGCGAGCTGAACGACCGCCACTTCACAGCATCAACACAAACGCTCAATTCTGAGGGGCGGCCAAGGTCACCTGGGTGGCGAGCTTTTCGGCCTGGCTGCGATGCTTCTCGGCTTCGCGGTGCCATTTCACCGCCTCGTTCGCCTCGGTGCGTGCGCGGCGGCGATACTTGCCCTGACTGAACCAGGTAGCCGCCGCACCGAGGATTACGCCGACGATGACGGCGAGAAACAGGAAGACGAAGAAGGGTGCGCTGACCGACAGCACGCTGTCTTCCGGGCGGAAAGGGTTCAGCGCCAGCGTCACGCTCTGGCGGTTGGCGACACTGAGAACGATCAGGATCACGCCAACCGGGATGAGAACAACGATATTGATCAGTTTCTTGAACATTCAATCGCTCCAGCTTGCGGGCAGCCGCACGGTTTCCGGTGGCCACATGGGACAACGGGCGTCAATTGCGCCGGACCGCTGAGACCGAGAAAGACGATCAGTCTTCGTCGTCGCCATTCATCCCGGGATTAAGGCGCTCACGCAATTCCTTGCCGGTCTTGAAGAACGGCACCCACTTTTCCTCGACGAAAACGGAATCGCCGGTGCGCGGATTGCGCCCGGAGCGCGACGGACGGTTTTTGACGGAGAAAGCACCGAAGCCGCGCAGTTCCACCCGATTGCCTGCCGCGAGCGCGTCTGTGATCTCATCGAGAACCGCATTGACGATGTTTTCGACATCGCGGTGATAGAGATGCGGATTGCGAGCTGCAACAATCTGCACCAGTTCTGACTTGATCACTGTCGCCCCCTCAAATTCTTGTTTGTTTTGCTTTTTCGGTCTGCATTGTGATTGCCGCAAGGGTCTGGCCGACGCTTACGAAAACGCCAGCATCTCCTGACGGCTCAGGCTGGGTATATGTCGCCTTCCTCATTGGCCATCAACCTGCCAAACCGAAACAAGACCGTCAAGAAACAACTTGTCGCCCGCAATTTTTTCGAGGCCGCTCATTGCCGGAAAAGCGTCATATCCCAACATCTTGATCCAATTCGCGGCCACCGCGCCGAGGCCAAAAGGCAGGGTCTTGCGCGGTGCCTCCCAATCGACGATCGGCAGGTCCTTCGATACCTTTTTCTCCGTGAGGAAGGCGCGGATTTCGTCCTCGCCGCCGAGCGTGTCGACGAGCTTCGCCTTCAGCGCCTGGCGCCCGGTGAAAATGCGGCCGTCGGCAAGCAGCAGCGCCTCGGGACGCGGCAGCTTGCGGCGCTCGGCAACCAGGTCGACGAACCAGGCATAGCTGTCGTCGATCATTCCCTGGATCATCGATTTGGCCTCGTCGCTTGCCGGATGGAATGGCGACGGCTCCGCCTTCAGTGGCCGCGACTTGATCGATTCCAGCGATACGCCGAGCTTGTCCATCAGGTCCTTGATCTGCGGATACTGGAAAATGACGCCGATGGAGCCAGTGATCGAGCTTTCGCCAGCGACGATCGTGTCGCCCGCGAGCGCGATCATGTAACCCGCGGAAGCGGCGAGCGTGCGGACGTTGGAAACGACGGGCTTCTTGGCGGCAACCTTGCGGATCGCCTTATAAAGAACCTCGCCGCCGTAGGTGGTGCCGCCCGGGGACGAAATGGTCACGACCAGCGCCTTGACGCTGTCGTTGTCGGCAATCCTCTGGAGCCGCTCGAGGAGCTCCCGGTCGTCCTGGATCAGGCCGCTGATGCTGACACGCGCCACGTGCTGACGGGTGCGGCTGACGTCGTCCGCAGCGCCGGACCAGGCGAAGATGGCGAGCGCCGCCAAGAGAAGCAGGCCTGCCACCACCCAGCGCCAGAAACTCAATTTCCGACGCAGGCTGCGGCGATCGGCGATGGCGAGTTCGTCCATGTGGGTTTCTCCCGAATTGTTGGCGCAGCTTCTGTCAGTTTCCGCGGGAACGTGCTATCTGCGCGCGCAGAGGCATATTCCATAAACGCGCTTGGCCACGGTTGAAAGCCGCGGCTGGCGTTTTCGTGCTTCACCCGAGTTTTTTTGCAGCGCCATTGTGCAGCAGCAAAAAATATCCATATTTGCGACGACTTACACCAGTGTATGTATATGACCCTTCGTGGGTCAGCGATAAAAAGCAGTAGAACCGACAGGCCCTTTCATGTTGAACCACGCGCCAGCCCCGGGCATTTATGCCGATACGGGCGAGAGCTCCGCCGACGCCTATGCGCTCGCCGCGAGGCACTCCGTGCGCGTCCGGCGGCTGAAGGTCATCCTGCCCGTGGCCGCCGGCATCATTGCCGTGATCTTTGCCGCCGTTTCCTTCGTCAGGGCCTTCATGCCCGTTGATCTGCAACTCGAAACGGCAACGATCGAGGACGGCAAGATCGTCATGCAGAATCCAGCCATCTCCGGCCGAAACAAGCAGGGCATCAGCTATTCGATGAAGGCCCAGCGGGCGCTCCAGGATATCGCCAATCCGGATATCATCACCCTTCAGACGATCCATGCGGAAATGCCGATGAAGGATTCGTTGGTCGCGACGGTAGACGCCACCAACGGCATCTATGACCGTGGCGCCAATACGCTCGACATGAACGCCCCGTTCACCATTTCCGTCAATAATGGCATCAACGCCGACTTCCAGTCGGCCTATCTGGACATCAATGCCGGCGAAATGGAAACGAAGCGGCCCGTTGCGATCAGCATGAAGGGCGGTTCGATCATTGCGCAGACGCTGCGAATGACGGATAAGGGACGTATTGTAATATTTGAGGGCATGGTGAGGGTGAACGTTGAGCCCACCGCCATCCGCAAGAACGCGAAATAGGATCCGGTGCACTCCATGTCGGCCACAACCGCCTCTTTTTTCAGGATTTCCGCCAGTCTGGCGATTGCCGGCGTCGGCGCTTTGATCATTGCCTCCGGCGCTTCGGCGCAGGCCACGTCCAGCAAGATGAAGGGCCTTGAACTCTCCAACGACAAGCCGATCCAGATCGAAAGCGACAAGCTCGAGATCAAGGATCCGGAGAGCAAGGCGATCTTTACCGGAAACGTCAAGGTCGTGCAGGGTACGACGACGCTTCAGGCCGGCAACATGGTGGTCTTCTACAAGTCCGGCGGCGGCTCGGTTTCGAGCGGCGACGCGGACATCGACCGCATCGAGGTCAGCGAAAAGGTCTTCCTGAGCTCGGGCACGCAGCAGGCGACGGCAGACACCGGTTCCTTCGACATGACGAAGCAGGTCTTCGTGCTCAAGGGCGACAAGGTCGTGTTGTCGGAAGGCAAGAACGTCTTCGTCGGCTGCCAACTCAATGTTCAGATGAAAACCGGAGAGGCTCAACTCGAAGCCTGTGGCGGCCGCGTGCAGATCCAGCTCGACCCGAAGTCCCGCAAGCAAAACTGACGTAGACCGCTCGTGCACTTTCCCTTCCTTCACAAGCGCAAACGGGTCCGCAAGCCGTCGGCGACAGTCGCGGTCGTTACCGGACACGCGGTCGACAAGGCGCGTTACGACGGCACGCTGATCGCGCGCGGCCTGACGAAGGCCTATCGCGAACGCCGGGTCGTCAACGGCGTTTCACTGGTGGTGCGCCGCGGTGAAGCCGTGGGCCTGCTTGGACCAAACGGCGCCGGCAAGACCACCTGCTTCTACATGATCACCGGCCTCGTGCCGGTCGACGAAGGCTCGATCGAGATCAACGGCAACGACGTCACGACCATGCCGATGTACCGCCGCGCGCGTCTTGGCGTCGGCTACCTGCCGCAGGAAGCGTCGATCTTTCGCGGACTGACGGTCGAGGAAAACATCCGCGCCGTGCTCGAGGTCCATGACAAGAATTTGGAGCGCCGCGAAAGCAAACTCAACGATCTGCTCGGCGAGTTCAACATCAGCCACCTGCGCAAGTCCCCGGCGATTGCGCTCTCGGGTGGCGAGCGGCGGCGCCTCGAAATCGCCCGCGCACTTGCGACCGATCCGACCTTCATGCTGCTGGACGAACCGTTCGCCGGCGTCGATCCGATTTCGGTCGCCGATATCCAGGCGCTCGTCCGTCACCTCACCTCGCGCGGCATCGGCGTACTCATCACCGACCACAATGTCCGCGAGACGCTCGGCCTCATCGACCGCGCCTACATCATCCATGCCGGCGAAGTACTGACCCATGGTCGCGCCAACGACATCGTCACCAATCCTGACGTGCGCCGGCTCTATCTCGGCGACAATTTCAGCCTTTGAGGGCGCTTCGCGGGCGATTCCGCCCGCGACAACGCTTGACCAAACCTTCTTGATAAGCAATTTTTGGGCCAATTGATAAGGGTCCGTCCGGTTATCGGAGAAGCATTGCGGCCCCAGGAGATTTCTCGGGAGTTTCGCGTCAGCATGGCACTGTCCGCCAGCCTTCATCTGCGCCAGTCCCAGTCCCTGGTGATGACGCCACAGCTCATGCAGTCGATCCAGCTGCTGCAGATGACGCATCTCGAGCTCAATCAGTTCATCGCCCAGGAGGTCGAAAAGAACCCGCTGCTCGAATTTCAGGCAAATGACGATCTGCCGGTCACGCCGGAGCGCGGCGAGAACACGGCAGGCGACGAACCTCCCGGTGACGATTTCGGCGCACAGGCAGACCTTTACGACAGTGCGACGTCGCCCAACGGCGAACGGCTCGGCGAACAGCTCGACGCCGATTTCGCCAATGTCTATCAGGACGACACGGCGCCGCAGCGTGCGGACGCGCCGGAACTGCTCGGCCAGTGGAAGTCGATGCCCGGTGGTAGCGAGGGCGAAGACTACGACCTCGACGATTTCGTTGCCGGCCGCAAGAGCCTGCGCGAGACGCTCACCGAACAATTGCCCTTCGCGCTGCCGGCCCCCTCGGATCGGCTGATCGCGCAGCACCTCATCGACCAGCTCGACGAGGCCGGCTATCTCCAGGCGGACCTTGAAGAAGTTGCCGAACGGCTGGGTGCCGCCCATGCCGACGTCGTGAGGGTATTGCTGACGCTGCAGCAGTTCGATCCGCCCGGCGTCTTCGCGCGCTCGCTCGGCGAATGCCTCGCGATCCAGTTGCGCGCCCGCGACCGCCTCGATCCGGCGATGGAGGCACTGCTCGCCAATCTCGAACTGCTGGCGCGGCGCGATTTCGCAACGCTCAAGAAGATCTGCGGCGTCGACGAGGAGGACTTGATCGACATGCTGGCGGAAATCCGCAAGCTCGACCCGAAACCCGGGACCAGCTTCGAGACCAGCGTCAGCGAGGCGATCGTGCCCGACATCGTCGTGCGGGCCGCGCCCGACGGCACATGGATGGTCGAGCTCAATCCGGACGCCCTGCCGCGGGTCCTGGTCAACCAGGACTATTTCGCTGCGGTCTCGCGCGGCACACAGAAGAACAGCGCCGACCAGGCCTTCCTGAACGAGTGCCTGCAGAACGCGAACTGGCTGACCCGCAGCCTCGACCAGCGTGCCCGGACAATCATGAAGGTTGCCACCGAGATCGTTCGCCAGCAGGACGCGTTCCTGGCCAACGGCATCGGCCATTTGAGGCCGCTGAACCTCAAGACGGTCGCCGATGCGATCAAGATGCATGAATCGACCGTCAGCCGGGTGACCTCCAACAAATACATGCTGACACCACGGGGGCTTTTCGAGCTCAAGTATTTCTTCACCGTCTCTATCGGCTCGGCCGAAGGCGGCGATAGCCATTCGGCGGAATCCGTGCGCCACCGGATCCGCACGATGATCCAGGAGGAGAGCGCCGAAGCGGTGCTTTCCGACGACGATATCGTCGACAGCCTGAAGAAGGCCGGCATCGACATTGCCCGCCGCACGGTCGCCAAATACCGCGAGGCGATGAGCATCCCCTCCTCCGTGCAGCGGCGACGGGAAAAGCGGGCGCTGGCCAAGGCCTCCGGCTTCTGAGCACCGGAAGTTAAGCCGCATTAACTTTTTTGCGACCTCCAATTGACTCTCCCCGACACAGGCGATATGAGCCCGCCGCAATCACCGGGGACATGCTCGCCCCGGAAGCGAACCGGTACGACCGGTGGCTGCGACAGAGGCGCGCCCGCAAGTCTGAAAGGCTTGGATGACGGGACCGCTTGGAATAGACTGGCTGCGCAAATCACGAACGAGAGAGGAAACTCCATGAGTGTGCGTGTATCCGGTAAACAGATGGAAATCGGCGATTCGTTCCGTGCCCGCATCGGCGAGCAGATCGAGCAGGCCGTTACCAAATATTTCGACGGAGGATATTCAAGCCAGGTCACTGTGGAAAAATCCGGGTCGCGCTTCAGCGCCGACTGCAAGCTTCATCTCGATACGGGCGTGGTTATGCAGGCGAACGGTCAGGCGAACGACCCCCAGGCTGCCTTTGACGCCGCATCGGATCGCATCGAAAAGCGCCTGCGTCGCTACAAGCGGAAGCTGAAGGATCACCATAACGGCAACGGACAGAACGCTGCCGAGGTAACCTACACAGTGATGGATTCGGTGCCCTTCGAGGACGACGAAGTCCCCGAGGATTATGCGCCGACGATCGTCGCCGAAAGCACGAAACAGTTGAGGACGATGTCTGTCGCCAGTGCCGTGATGGCGCTCGACATGACGGACGAACCCGTCCTGATGTTCCGCAGCCCCGGCAAGGACGATCTGAATATCGTCTACAGACGCAACGATGGAAATATTGGCTGGATCGACGCTGCCAATATCAAAGCATGAGCGGATAGGGGAGCGCCGGCACGCTGGCGCTTCCCACGCCCATAATCAGCGGGCAGGCCGGGAAATGTGACTTTTCTGTGCATGGAACCCGCCACGATAAAGATGGTTAGAGCCATTGCGACGCATTTGTGATGATGTTGTCCGGCTCTAACCGGCGAACGAGGACAAAAGAATGGCATTGGCAGGTCTACTGCATCAAAATGCGATCATCCCGGCCATGAGGGCCAACTCGAAAAAGCAGCTCCTCCAGGAATTGGCGGCAAAAGCATCTAAGCTCACCGGGCTTCCCGAGCGTGAAATCTTCGACGTGATCCTGCAGCGGGAGCGCCTCGGCTCCACCGGCGTCGGCAACGGCATCGCCATCCCGCACGGCAAGCTCAACAATCTTCCCTCGATCATCGGCATCTTCGCGCGACTGGAAACACCTGTCGATTTCGAAGCGCTCGACGACCAGCCCGTCGATCTCGTCTTCCTGCTGCTCGCTCCGGAAGGTGCCGGCGCCGATCACCTCAAGGCGCTGTCGCGCATCGCCCGCGTCCTGCGCGATCAGGACATGGTCGCCAAGATCCGCTCGAGCGATTCCGCCAGTGCGATCTACACGCTGCTCAACGACGACGCGACCTCGCACGCCGCCTGAAGACAGCGAACGGCGCGCGTCCGCCGGACGCGCATTGCCTGCCTCAGTAAAGCTGACGACCGTTCAAATGATCTATGAAAATCCGGAACAAGGCGCCTTGGCTCGATATCCCAAGCCGGCGATAGATGTTCTTGCGATGGATCCGGACCGTTCCTTCGGCAATGTCCATCACCTTGCCGATCGAAAGGTTGCTGTGTCCCCTGAGGATGAGGCGCACAATGTTGCGCTGCTGCTTCGTCAGCCGGTCTGAACAAAGGCTCTCGAATGCCGCTTCCATCGCGTCGTCGCCCTCTTCCGATGGCGGCGGCGCAAAGGATTGCCCCTGCTGGCGCCAGTTCGAACGAACCGCCTCGCGCACGATCGGCTCATAGACCCGCAGACGCCCGAGTTCGGCCTCGCTGAAAGGCTCGCCGCCGCGGCCGCGCATCAGCGAGTAGGTCGCCTGCAGGCCACCGTCGAGCGGAATGACGAAGCCGACTTCCTCCACCAGAACGCCCGATTCCATCGACACACAGGGATGCACCTCGGCGGACGACGAGAAATCGGACTGGAAGAACCGGTCCGGTGCCAGTTCGCGCATGCGCCAGAGGCCGGCCGGTTGGCCGGCGCAACAGGCGACATAGAAGGGGTCGAGCAGATAGGCGCCGCCGAGATAGGCGGAAAGCGCGCTCGCCGACACTTTCGCCGTGTAGCCGTCGTGGAGCACGATCGGCCTTGCGTCATAGGGATAGGCAAAGGCGACGGAGAGATCGAAGCTGGCGACCGATCGCAGCATCCGGTCGAGCGCCTGGCCGAAATCCTGCGTGCCGATCAGACCGATCATCGCCGATATATCGGCGGACTCCCTTACCAGCATTCCGGTTTCATCCCCCAATCCTCGTATCCCGCATGGGATATCGACAGGTCCTGCTTCGTCAACAATAATTCCCGTCAAGAGAGGGCAACAGGTCGTCGTAGAACGGGCCGCCATTGGCGATTGCCGCGAGCGACGCCGATGAGGAGGGCGCAATGGCAGGCAGGCTTTCAGGCAAGGTGGCACTGATCAGCGGCGGCGCGGGCGGTTGTGGCCTGGCGGCATCAGAGCTTTTCGCGCGCGAAGGCGCCAAGGTCGGCATCGTCGACCTGCCGCGCAGCAAGGGCGAAGAGGTCGCGGCGTCGATCCGCGCCAATGGCGGCGAGGCGATCTTCGCACCCGCCGATGTCTCGGTATCTGCAGAGGTGACTTCGGCCGTCAAGGCGGTCGAGGCAGCGTTCGGCGCCATTACCGTTCTCTTCAACCACGCCGGGATCCTCGCCGTCGGCCCCTTCCTCGAGGTCGAGGAAGATGAATGGGACCGGCTGATGGCGGTCAACGTGCGCAGCATGTTCCTGATGACCAAGGCGGTTCTACCCGGCATGCTTTCCGCCGGCGGCGGCAGCATCGTCTGCACCTCGTCGATCTCGGCCGTGGCCGCAACGCCGATGGAGGTACTCTACGACACGACCAAGGGCGCCTGCCACATGTTCGCCCGCGCCATCGCCGTCGAGTTCCGCGACCGCGGCATCCGCTGTAACGCCGTCTGCCCGGGCTTCATCGCCACCGACCATGGCAAGCGCGAGCTGGTCGGCCTCAGCAAATACGGGGTCGACGTTTCGGAGGCCGCGATCGCCGCGCAGCAGGGCCGCATGTGCGACCCGAAAGAAGTGGCGAACGCGGCGCTGTTCCTGGCGAGCGACGAGGCGAGCTTCATCAACGGCACGCATCTGTTCGTCGACAATTGCTTCACCGCGGTTTGAGGGAGGGGAAAATGCTTCAGGCAGGTGGCCACTGGCGCAACTGGGTCGGAAACCAATCATGTATCGTGCGCCATCGCGGCGCGCCGGAGAGCGAGGCGGCACTGGCGGAAATGGTGCGCGAGGCGACCGCGCAAGGGCTGAACGTGCGCTGCGCCGGCTCCGGCCATTCCTTCACGCCGGTGGCGCTTACCAGCGGGCTGCTGCTGACGCTCTCAAGCATGCAGGGCGTCGTCGGCATCGACTACGCGCGCAAGCGCGTGGCGGTGAAGGCGGGCACCACGATCAATCAGCTCGGCAAGGTACTGAAATCCAGCGGCCTGTCGCTGATCAATCAGGGGGACATCGATAGCCAGGCACTGGCCGGCGCGCTGACGACCGGCACACACGGGACCGGCGCGAGACTCGGCAACATGGCCTCGCAGATCGTCGGCATGCGCCTGGTACAACCGGATGGCAGCATTCTCGTCGTCGACGAGACCACACCGGACCTGCTCGAGGCGGCGCGGGTGTCGGTCGGCATGCTCGGCGTGATCTCCGAGATCACGCTGCAGGCGATGGACAGCTACAACCTGCATGAAAAACTCTGGCGCTGCACCTTCGACGAAATGATCGAACAGCACGACGAATTGGCCGCCAAGCACCGCCATTTCGGCTTCTTCTGGTGCCCGGTACCGGAGAGCCGGCATTGCTATTGCCTGCCTGACACGGCGCCGGTCTCGACGACGGACAGGACCTCCGACGTCTGCGAGATGAAGGTGATCGACATTACCGAGGAAGCACCGACGGAGCGCCGCTTCGAGAAGATCGCCTATTCCTCGGAGATCTACCCGATCGAGTATGTCCCGAACTTCCACGAGCTCGAATATGCGGTGCCCGTCGCCCACGGCAAAGAGGCGGTGAAAGCGGTGCGCAAGCTGATGCTGGAGAAGCACCCAACCTGCATCTATCCGATCGAGTACCGCTTCACCGCCGGCGATACCGGCTGGATCAGCCCCTTCTACCAGCAGGATTCGATCACGCTTTCGGTTTCCGGTGAGCCCGGCACCGACTATTGGGAATATCTGAAGGACGTCGATGCGATCCTGCGTCAATACGGCTCCCGGCCGCACTGGGGCAAACTTCACTTCCTCGGCGCCGAAGACGTCACGGCGCTCTACCCACGCGCCGGCGATTTCCGGGCGCTGAGGGCCAAGGTCGACCCGGAAGGCCGATTCCTCAACGACCACCTGCGCCAGCTCTTCGGATAGCGATCGCGCTGGCGCCGGCGTTCTCCTGTCCCCCAAACGAAAATGCCGCGCGAAACTCGCGCGGCATTTTCGAATTCTGACGAGCTGGATCAGGCCGTCGGAGCGTCGCCGTTCTCGGCAGCCACGGCCTTCGGGCCGCCCTTGGAAACGCCGACCATGGCCGGACGCAGCACTCGGTCACCGATGGTATAGCCGGCCTGAACGACCTGCAGCACCGTGTTGTTCGGCACGTCCGCATTGGGGATCTCGAACATTGCCTGGTGGAAGTTCGGGTCGAACTTCTGGCCCTCCGGCTCCAGCTTCTTGACGCCGTGGCGTTCGAGCGCCGCAAGCATCGAACGCTCGGTCATTTCCACGCCCTCGATCAGGGCGGTGAGGCCAGCCTCGCCTGCTTCCTTGGCCTCTGCCGGAATGGCATCGAGCGCCCGGCGCAGGTTATCCGAAACCGCGAGCATATCGCGGGCAAAACCGGCGACGGAGTAGGACTTCGCATCCTTGACGTCGCGTTCGGTACGGCGGCGCAGATTGTCCATCTCGGCGGCAAGCCGAAGGTACTTGTCGCGCAGCTCGGCATTTTCCGCCTTGGCGAGCTCCAACGGATCGGGCTCGACAACCGGCGCAGCTTCAGCGGCTTCGGCAGCATCCGGCGCGGCATCAACTACCTCGTCGGTGGCCTCGGGTCCGTGCTTGTTCGTATCGTCGGTCATGACGTTCTCCGCAGTGTCGTCTCTATCGTCCTTCGCATTTCCACGTCGCAAGCGCGAGCCTGCGTTTCAGCAAAAATGCCCTGTGACTGGATTTGAAGCCGATATCGAGGTTTGGGGGCGAAAAATCAAGGGTTCAATCACGCGCGCGACCAAAAGCGCGGCTTTAGCGGGAAAGCCGCGACATCAGTTGCGCGGTATAGTCGACCATCGGCACAATGCGGGAATAGTTGAGTCGCGTCGGGCCTATGACGCCGACCGCACCGACGATGCGGTCCTCGCCATCGCGATAGGGTGCCACGATCAGCGACGAACCGGAGAGCGAGAAGAGCTTGTTTTCCGAGCCGATGAAGATTCGGACACCCGGGCCGCTCTCGGCAAGATCGAGCAGCTCGATCAGGCTGTCCTTCTTTTCAAGGTCGTCGAAGAGCATGCGGAGCCGATCAATATCCTCGGCCCCCTCCAAGCCTTCCAGCAGGTTGGCCCGCCCGCGCACGATCAGCCGCGCCGGTTTCTCGTCGCCCTCACTGCCCGACCAGATGGCGAGGCCACGCTCGACGAGGTCCTGCGACAGCGCGTCGAGTTCGCCGCGCACCGTCTGCTTGACCTTCTCGAGCTGCGTGCGCACCTCGGCGATCGTCTGGCCGGCAAGATGGGCGTTGAGGAAGTTTGCCGCTTCGGTGAGCTGCGAGCTGGTGACCCCGGCCGGCAGTTCGATGATGCGGTTTTCCACCTGGTCATGCTCGCCGACGAGAACGGCAAGCGCCTTGGTCGGCGCCAGGCGGATGAACTCGACATGCTTCAGCACGGGATCGGCCTTGGCGGTGATGACGAGGCCCGCCCCGCGTGACATGCCCGACAACATCTGGCTCGCCTCGGCCAGCAAAGCGTCCACCGGCTGGGCATGGTCGCTGCGCCGAACCTGACGGTCGATCGACGCCCGGTCCTCGACCGAGAGATTGCCGACCTGCATGAAGGCATCGACGAAAAAGCGCAGCCCCGTCTGGGTGGGCAGGCGGCCGGCACTGACATGCGGCGAATAGATGAGACCGAGATCTTCGAGATCGCTCATCACATTGCGAACGGACGCGGGAGAGAGCGACATCGGCAGGAGTCGCGACAAATTGCGCGAGCCGAGCGGTTCGCCGCTCGCCAGATAGGTTTCCACGATGCGACGGAAAATTTCACCCGAGCGCTCGTCCAGCGCCGCGGCGATTTCCTTTGCTCCGGGACTGCGCAGTACCATGTCACTCCACACTTGCAGGCACATCCTGCCGTGCCCGGAATATAGTGATCCTGCTGGCCGATGGCAAAAGGGAAAAATCGCCCGGCCTCCCGGCCATCCACCGGTTCCATCTACCTCTGCCTTGCTCAACGGTGCCGCGCGATCCGTTGGGAGGCGCGAGAGCGAGATGAGGAAAAGCGTAGCGGTTTTCCGCCTGCATCCCGCTCCAACATACAGGAAACGGTCACGTTTATGATTTCGGGTCGAACTAACCCGAAATCATCGTGATCCAAGCTCGCCGCCGCACTTCAAGCTGCCGCATAATTTTGTCCCCAAGTCGATTTCGATTTAGGGAATTATGCAGTAGAAGGCTCCCCAGATACGATAGGAGTTGACGATGCGGCCATCCGGCAGAAAAACCGACCAAATGCGCAAGGTTTCTTTCGAGCGCAATTTCTCCAAGCACGCGGAAGGCTCCTGTCTGGTGCGGTTCGGTGACACGCACGTGCTCTGCACGGCCAGCCTCGAAGAGAAGGTTCCGGCCTGGCTGCGCAACGGCGGCAAGGGTTGGGTTACCGCGGAATACGGCATGCTGCCGCGCGCCACCGGCGAGCGCATGAAGCGCGAGGCGGCAAACGGCAAGCAGAGCGGCCGCACCCAGGAAATCCAGCGCCTGATCGGCCGGTCGCTGCGCGCCGTCGTCGACCTGCCGGCGCTCGGCGAACGCCAGATCTCGATCGACTGCGACGTCATCCAGGCGGATGGCGGCACGCGCACGGCCTCGATCACCGGCGCCTGGGTGGCGCTGTACGACTGCCTGAAGTGGATGGAAGCGCGCAACATGGTCAAGGTCGAGAAGGTGCTGAAGGATCATGTCGCCGCCATTTCCTGCGGCATCTTCGCCAACCAGTCGGTGATCGACCTCGACTATCTCGAGGATTCCGCCGCCGAGACCGATGCCAACTTCGTCATGACCGGCTCCGGCGGCATCGTCGAGATCCAGGGCACGGCCGAAGGCAAGCCCTTCAGCGAAGAGGAATTCGCGAGCCTGATGGGTCTTGCGAAGTCCGGCATCGCCGAACTGGTCGCGCTGCAGAAGCAGGCGATCGCAGGCTGACCGCAGGAGAAGATATGGCCCCGGCACTGGAAGGCATACTCGAGACTGCGCTCTATGCGGCCGATCTCGATGCCGCCGAGGCCTTCTACGGCGGCGTGCTCGGCCTGACGCGGATCAGCCGGGCGGGGAACCGGCATGTCTTCTTCCGCTGTGGCCAGGGCGTGCTTTTGATCTTCAATCCGGCCGAAACGGTAAAACCGCCGGCGCCGGACGCCGCGCTGCCGGTGCCGCCGCACGGTACGACCGGCCGGGGTCACATGTGCTTTCGCGTATCGGCCGAGGCACTCGACGCCTGGAGGGCAAAACTCGAAGCATCCGGCGTCGCCATCGAAAGCGATCTTCGCTGGCCGAACGGGGCGCGATCCTTCTATTTCCGCGACCCGGCCGGCAACAGCCTCGAATGTGCGGAACCGGGCCTGTGGTCCATCGAATGAACACGAAACGAGACACTATGCGCAAACTGGACAACAAGACGCTGATCGTCGCCAGCCACAATGCCGGCAAGATCCGCGAAATCCGCGACCTGATCGGCCCGCTCGGTTTCGAGGCGAAGTCGGCCGCGGACCTCAACTTCATCGAGCCAGACGAAACCGGCACCACCTTCGAGGAGAATGCGACGATCAAGGCGCTCGCCTCGGCCAAAGCTTCCGGCCTGCCGGCGCTTTCGGACGATTCCGGTCTTGCGATCGACGCGCTTGGCGGCGCACCCGGCGTCTACACCGCCAACTGGGCGGAGCGCGAGGACGGAAGCCGCGACTTCGCCATGGCCATGGAGAGGGTCGAAAAGGCGCTGCAGGAAAAAGGCGCAATCACGCCGGCCGAGCGCACGGCCCGCTTCGTCTCGGTGCTCTGCCTTGCCTGGCCGGACGGCCATGTGGAGCTCTTCCGCGGTGAGGTCGAAGGCCACGTCGTCTGGCCGCCGCGTGGCAGCCAGGGCTTCGGCTACGACCCGGTGTTCCAGCCGAAAGGCTACGAAACCACCTTCGGCGAGATGAGCGCCGACGAAAAGCACGGCTGGAAGCCGGGCGACGCAGAGGCCCTGTCGCACCGCGCCCGCGCCTTCAAGATTTTTGCCGAGACCTGCCTCGGAGCCTGATTGGAGCGGAATCAGGAAAAGTGCGGGCGGCTTTTCGCCCGCATCCCGCTCCCTTTGAAAAGTGACCATGAGAGACGCAACGATGCAGACGGCCACGCTAACGGCGATCGGTGACGGCATGGACCCCGGTTTCGGGGTCTATGTGCACTGGCCGTTCTGCGCGGCCAAATGCCCCTATTGCGACTTCAACAGCCATGTGCGTCACCAGCCGGTAGACCAGCCGCGTTTCGTTTCCGCCTTCCTGAAGGAGATGGAAGAAGCACGTGAGCTTTCCGGTCCGCGCAGCGTCACCAGTATCTTCATGGGCGGCGGCACGCCGTCGCTGATGGAACCGGCGACGGTCGATGCGATCCTGCAGGGGATTGCCCGCCACTGGCATGTGCCCAACGGCATCGAAATCACCATGGAGGCCAATCCTTCGAGCGTCGAGGCGATGCGCTTCCACGGCTATCGCGCTGCCGGCATCAATCGTGTCTCGCTCGGCGTCCAGGCGTTGAACGACCGCGACCTCAAGTTCCTCGGACGGCTGCACAATGTCGAGGATGCGCTGAAGGCGATCCGGCTCGCGCGCGAGATCTTCCCGCGCATGTCCTTCGACCTGATCTACGCCCGCCCCAACCAGACGGTCGAGGAGTGGGAGCGCGAATTGAAGGAGGCCGTGTCCTACGCGGTCGACCACCTCTCGCTCTACCAACTGACGATCGAAGAAGGCACGCCCTTCTACGGGCTGCACAAGGCCGGCAAGCTCATCGTTCCGGATGGCGAGCAATCGGCCGTGCTCTACGAGGCGACCCAGGACATCACGGCGGCGATCGGCATGCCGGCCTACGAGGTCTCAAACCACGCCCGACCGGGCGCTGAGAGCCGCCACAACCTCACCTACTGGCGCTATGGTGACTATGCCGGCATCGGCCCTGGCGCCCACGGCCGCCTCAGTGTCGGCCCCGGCAAGATCGCGACCGCCACCGAACGCAAGCCGGAGGAATGGCTGCGCCTTGTCGAAACCTACGGTCATGGCATGGTCGAACGCGAAGCACTCGATCTCGAAGCGCAGTCCGACGAATTGCTGCTGATGGGCCTACGCCTGAAAGAAGGCGTCGACCTCGCCCGCTGGCAGAGCCTCTCCGGGCGCGATCCGGACCCGGAACGCGAACAGTTCCTGATCGACAACGGCTTCATCGAGCGGCTCGGCAACTCGCGCCTGCGCTGCACACCGGCCGGCATGCTGATCCTCGATGCGGTGGTTGCCGACCTCGCCTGCCCCTGAGCCGACAGGATGCAATTCCGGACGGAAAACTGCGTCACACTTTTTCTGGAATTGCCTCCGGCGGTTTTCGCCGGCTGCGGCCTCAATCGAACGTCTCACCCGAAAGCGGCGTCGCCTGCATGGATGGCCGCCGCTCGAACGTATCGAACCAGTGGCTCAGCCGCGGGCGGCTGCGGAACGACGGCAGGTTGCGAAATGCCATCCAGGAGAGCGTCGTGGCGAGCGCGATCTGCCCGATATCGACGTCTTCCTCGGGCGACAGCGCCTGCTCCAGCCAATCGTAAGTCGCCTCGATCTTCTCTTCGTACCCCTTGGCGAGTTCCGGATACCGCAGGTGCTCCGGGCGCCTCTCCCATTCCCAGCGCAAACCGATGCCGGTTTGGGCGAGGACCTGCGCCACCGACTGCATGCGCAACGCCCGCCACCGCGGCTCGCCCAGTTCGGGGATCAGCTTGCGCCCGTGGTGCAGCGTGTCGAGATAGGCGCAGATGACATCGGAATCGAAGATCGGCTCCTGCCCCTCGCGTAGCAGCACCGGAACCTTGCCGAGCGGGTTTTCGGCGTAGACCTCGTCATTGCGGCGCGTCGGGCTGGTCTCGTGGTGGATGACCTCGAGCCGGTCGGCAAGACCGACCTCGTGCGCGAAGACGAGCGCCTTGCGGGCGAAAGGAGAATGGGTCTGATAGTAGAGGATCATCTTTGCCTCGCGGGATCCGGCGTGAATTCCTGTTCCCGCGAAGAGATATTGCATTGCGGCCGATAAAGGCGCTCTGTTTTAGCCGCCGTGCTGCAAGTTTGTATCGCGAAGCGTTACTTCATCGGATCGCCGTTCAGCCGGTTGAGCTCGATGCCTTTGGCCTGCGGCGATCAGCGCCGCATGCAGGCGTTTCGCAAATCTCCGGAACGCCGGAGAGGCCCGCGATGTAGTCTTCGACATGGTCGTCTTTCACGCGTTCAGTTGGGGCGGCGGTCAGCTCTTGAAGGGAATCAGGCTGCGCAGCCGCGGGTCTCTGAGCCACAGGCCGCCCCAGGCTATGACGCCGAGATAGAAGCCGAAGAGCAGATGGGTGAAGAGCGGGCTACCCGCCCGCAAATGCGTCGCCATGGCGCCACCGAGGTAGCCGGTGAGCAGAATGGCACCGAGGATCGACGTCCGCGGGAACACATAGAGCAGCGTGCAGAGAAGCGTCAGCACACCGAGCAGCCGCGCCAAGCCCGGATCCGTGGGGTAGCCGAGGGCAACCATGGTCTCGGTGACCACCTGAAGCGGCACGAGCTTGATTGCCGCATCGAAGACGAGGAACGCGACGAGCACGCCACTCAGGACGCGGCCGAAGATGACGGACTTTGCCGTCGGAACAGGCATGACAAGACTGGTGTTCATTGGTGTCTCTCCTTGGATCTCGTTTCGGTCCAAGGACGAAGCTGCGCGACCGATCCCGACAGAGCCACCGAACTTTTATCTCTTTTCGGCGCGACCGCTTTCGATGCCCGGCTCCTCGCCGAGCTTGTCGAGTTGCATGCGGATATAGGCGCACTCGGCGGCATTGGTCGCAAGCGCGATGGCATGATCGAATGCGACGCGCGCCTCGCGAACCTTGCCGAGTTGCTTCAGGAGGTGTCCGCTGAGGCCGTGGAAATAGAAGTAGCCGGACAATTTGTCGGCCAGCGGCTCGATCATGGCGAGCGCTGCTTGCGGGCCGTCGCGCTTCGATACCGCCACGGCGCGGTTGAGGGTGATCACCGGCGAGGGCTGCAGCCTTTCGAGCGCCTGGTACAGCAGATCGATTTGCGCCCAGTCGGTGTCCTCGGGGCGCTCGGCCCGCGCATGCAGGGCGGCGATCGCCGCCTGGATCTGATAGGCGCCGGGCTGGCGATGGCGCATCGCCCTGTCGATCAGCGCCAGCGCTTCGTTGATCAGCGGCCGGTCCCACAATCCGCGGTCCTGATCTTCGAGCAGGATGACTGCCCCATCGGCATCGAAGCGGGCGCGTGCGCGGGAATGCTGGATCATCATCAACGCCGTCAGCCCCATGATCTCCGGTTCCGCGGGAAAGAGCTGCAGCAGCAGGCGCCCAAGGCGGATCGCCTCCTCGCAGAGATCGGCCGAGACGCTTTCCGGGCCGTTCATCGCCGAATAGCCTTCGTTGAAGACGAGATAGATCATCGTTGCGACGGCGGCGAGCCGGTCGGCACGATCGGCCGCATCAGGCGTCTCGAAGGCAAGGCCAGCGGCCGCGACGCGGGACTTGGCGCGGGTGATACGCTGCTCCATCGCCGCTTCGCTGACGAGAAAGGCGCGAGCGATCTGCTTGACGGAAAGGCCCGAGACGATGCGCAACGCCAGAGCGATCTGTTGCGTGGCGGGGAGTGCGGGATTGCTGCAGACGAACAGCAGGCGAAGAATGTCGTCGCGATACTGCGACCCATCCAGCCGGTCAGCGAGATCGTTTTCCTGATCCTCGAGGTCGGAGAGCATTTCTTCGGGCGGCAGCGCCGTCTCGCGTGACTGGCGCCGGACCTTGTCGATGCCGCTGTTGCGGCCGACGAAGATCAGCCACGCCGCAGGATCGCGCGGCGGTCCGCTCTTCGGCCAGGTCTTCAAAGCCCGGATGCAGGCCTCCTGAAACGCTTCCTCGGCCGTATCCAGATTGCGGAAATAGCGCAGCAATGCGCCCACAGCCTGCGGCCGGGCTGAAACGAGTGCGAGGTCTATCCAGGCGGTGTCTGTCATGAAGCAAGCTCACTGGGTTTGTAGAGGGCGAGAGGTCGGATTTCGTAGGAGCCGGCAGCCGGATTGGCGGCACTCAGGTCACGGGCAAAGTCGAGCGCTTCGTCGAGAGACGCGCAATCGACGACATAGAAGCCGAGCAGCTGTTCCTTCGTCTCGGCAAACGGGCCATCGGTGACGATCGTCTCGCGATGGCTGTGCCGAAGCGTCATTGCTGCCGCTGTCGGCTGCAGGCGCGCCACTGGTCCAAGCCTGCCGGCCTCGGCATATTTGCTTTGGACGGCTGCGAGATCACGCATGACCTTTTCGTCCTGCTCTTTGCTCCAGGCACTCGTGACATCTTCTTGGTTATAGCAAAACACGGCGTAAAGCATGGAACTCACCTGCTCCTCGGTTCAAAGACGATGCTGTCGACAGATAGCCGACAACGCCTGTGAAAAATACAGGGCCGGTAGTGCTTTCGCCTACCGGCCCGCAAGACGTGTGAGCGTGAACGTTCAGACGTTCTCGCGGCATTCCAGGTTGGGCTCGACGGCCGGCCGACGCAAGAGGCGGAGAAAGCGCCCATCGATCGCCGCGAGGCCGGCCGCAATCAGCGCCATGCCCAAGAAATGCTTGGGCTCCAGCGTCTCGCCCAGGAACATCGCGCCGAGCAGGATGGCGCTGACCGGGATCAGGAAGGTGACAAGCATCAGGTTGGTGACGCCAGCCGTCTCCAGGATACGGAAGAAGAGGACGTAGGCGAGCGCGGTCGAGACCAGGGCGATACCGACGATCGCTGCCCAGACGTCGAGGCCGGGCATGGCGAGCGTCCAGGGATGATCGACGAGCAGCGACAGCGGCACCAGCATCACGCTGGCTGCCGAGACCTGGCCGGTCGCGGTGACCAGCGGTGCAACGCCCATGCGCTTGAAGCGGCGGGCAAAGACACCGGCCAGCGAATAGGAGAGCGCCGCGCCGAGAACGGCGAGCTGGGCAAGGAGGTTCGAGCCGAGCCCACCGAGTGCCGCCGGACCAATCATTACGGCAACACCGAGGAATCCGACGACCACGCCGGCGAAGCGGTTGACGGTCAGCTTCTCGTCGTCGGTCAGGAGATGAGCCACGATCACGCCGAAGAGCGGCGTGGTGGCGTTGAGGATCGAGGCGAGGCCGCTGGCGATATGCGTCTGCCCCCAGACGATCAGCGAGAAGGGAATGAGATTGTTGAGCAGTCCCATGCCGAAAAACGCCAGCCACACGCGCGGATCCCGCGGCATCGACAATCCGGCAAAACGCACGAACAGGAGCAGCGCGGCCGCCGCGAGACTGACCCTCACCGCCACGATCGTAAAGGGCGGCAGCGCCCTGACGGCGATGCCGATGAAGAAGAAGGAGCCGCCCCATAGGATGGACAGCAGGACCAGCATGCCCCATTCCCGGGCGCCCATGACCTTGGCGTGAGTTGCTTGCACCACGACCGTAACCCTCTTTGTTTGCCTGACTAAATCATAGCGGCTTCGGTTTCCTTGACATTGTGCCATTAATCTCAGGATATTAGGCACAGAACAAACGATCATTTCTCGACGTATGATTGAGTTTGGCTAAACCATGGCGACATCCCTGCCCTCACTCGCATCGCTTCGCGCCTTCGAGGCAACGGCGCGACATTCCAGCGTCACCAAGGCGGCACGCGAACTCAATGTCACGCCCGGGGCCGTCAGCCTGCAGGTGCGGGAGCTGGAGCAGACACTCGGCGTGACGCTCTTCGAGCGGCGGCCGAGGCAACTGGTCCTGACGGAAGACGGCAGCATCTATTTTTCGACGCTCCGGCGGGCATTCCGCATGATGCGGGAGGCGACCGAAGAGCTGACCGCACGCAAACGTGCGCCGGTGCTGACGGTGAGTTGCACGCCGACCTTCGCCGCCCAATGGCTGGTGCCGCGCATCGGCGCTTTCGAACAGCAGGTGCCTGGAATCGATGTCCGCATCAGCACCACGAACCGTCTGACGGATTTCGACAATGACGGCGTCGACGTCGCCGTCCGGCACGGGCTCGGTCGCTATGACGGTCTCGTCAGCGAACGCCTGATCGACGACGACCCGGTGCCGGTCATCCACCCGGCGCTCAGGGCCAAGCAGCCGCTCGACACACCCAGCGACCTCGCCCGCCATGCGCTGCTGCACGACGTGCACCGCCAGGACTGGCGGCTGTGGCTGGCGGCGGCGGGGGTCGAGGGAGTGGACCCCGGGCGCGGGCCGGTCTTCGTCAACAGCAACGGCGCCATCGAGGCGGCGAAAGCCGGAGACGGCGTCGCGCTGGTGCGGCTCTCCCTGGTGGCGCGCGAGCTTGCGGAAGGCCTGCTGGTCGCCCCCTTCCCCGAGGGCGTGATGACCGGCCTTGCCTATCACCTCGTCTACCCGCCGGCCGCCCTCGACCGACCGCCGGTCGTCGCCTTCCGCACCTGGATCATCGCGGAAGCGCGGGCACAAGAGATCATCGAGGATCAGACGATCAGGTCGGCGCAACGACCGACGTTGAAAGCGGTGCGCTAGAGCATCCCGCTTTCATGTGGAATCACTGGAAGCGGAAAGATGCTCTAGAATCAAAACGCTAGAGCGTCCTTTGTGCGTTCATATGAACGCACGGCGCTCTAGAATCCAAACGAAAAAGGCCCGGAAAGCCGGGCCAATTTCTTGAAACAGTCGGCCGCGACTATTCGTTGATCAGCCGCTTCAGAAGCTCGATCTCGTGGC
Organism: Ensifer sp. VA4; assembly: GCF_055710065.1. NCBI lineage: Bacteria > Pseudomonadati > Pseudomonadota > Alphaproteobacteria > Hyphomicrobiales > Rhizobiaceae > Ensifer > Ensifer sp. VA4. Next base: position 149,151 of record NZ_JBVQPO010000002.1, read on the forward strand.
TGAGCTTGGTATCGCCGGCGATCAACTCTTCGATCTTGCGCACGGCATGCAGCACCGTCGTGTGGTCGCGTCCACCGAAACGACGGCCGATCTCCGGGAAGGAGCGCGGGGTCAGAGTCTTCGACAGATACATGGCGATCTGGCGCGGCTTGACGATGACGCGGGTGCGGCGATTGGAGACGAGTTCCTGGCGCGAGACGTTGTAATGTTTGGCGACGACGCGCTGAATATCTTCGATCCGAACGCGGCGCGGCTCGCCGGCATTGACGAGATGGCCGAGCAGTTCATCGACGCGCTCGATCGAAAGCTGCGGCTCGAAGGAGCGGCGGAACAGGAGCTGGTTGAACGCGCCTTCCAGTTCGCGACCGCTCGCCGTCACGTTACGGGCGACATGGCTCAGGATATCGCCGGGGATGTCGAGCGATCCGTCTTCCTGGCGGGCGACTTCCAGCCGGCGCTTCAGCATTTCGAGGCGCATGTCGTAGTCCGGGCCGTCCATCTCGATGGCGACACCACCCTGGAGACGGGAACGAACGCGGCTGTCGAGCGACTCCAGCTCCCACGGCGCGCGGTCGGCGGCGACGACGACCTGCTTGGCGGAATCGAGCAGCATGTTCAGGAGATGGCAGAACTCGTGCTGGATCGACTTACCCTGCAGGAACTGCATGTCGTCGATGATCAGAAGATCGATGTTGCGCAGCGACTCCTTGAGCGACAGCGCATCGTTGTCGCGAATGGCGGTGGCGAAACGCCACATGAAATATTCGGCCGTCAGATAGACGACGCGCGGTGCACGCGCGCTCTGCAGCGCCTGGATGGCGATCGCCTGCAGGAGGTGCGTCTTGCCGAGACCGACGCTCGAATGGATGAAAAGCGGATTGAACCGCACCGCACCGGCACCGGCTTCGGCGATCGTCCGGGCGGCGGCAAGCGCCACGCGGTTCGAGGATCCCTCGACGAAGTTCTCGAAGTTATAGCGCTGGTCGAGCGGCGAGCCGAAAAGCGGCGCCTGGGCCGGCTTCTGAACGCTCGCGACCGCGGCTGCGGCAACGGTTGCGACCGGCTGCGCTGCGGCCGGACGGCGCGCAGGTGCGGCCGGAGCAGCTTCGGCTGCCTGCGGCAACGCTTCTTCCTGTGTCGTCGACCGGGCGCCACGGGTCGCGGTCCGCACCAGGATCTCGACCTTCAGAATCTCGCCGTCTTCCTGCTGGAAGATCGAGGTGATGAGATCGAGATAACGATTGTTGATCCAGGACTTCAGGAACGTGGTCGGCACCGAGAGACGCACGACGCTCTTGGATACGGAATGGAGCTTCAGACGCCCAAACCAGCTTGCGAAGACATCCGGACCGACTTGAGCCTTGAGACGCGCACTTACCCGCTCGAACAGTGCGTCGTGCCTCATGTCGAATTTTTCCCCCGCCGCCTGAGATAGATTGCTTCCGGCTTGGAATGCGTCTCCTTCTTTCTGAAGTGCGCCCGCCGTCACCAAATTCATCTGCATTTTGCCGCCTTCCATTCATGTTCAGATGCCGTCATCGCTGCCGGCGTCATCTCTTATGTCCGTCGCCTGCGGCGCCTCGGAAGGCCATGCCGCATTCGCCGAACGTCACAGTCGCAGTCAACGCCGGGCTCCTCATCTCCCGCCTCGCTGCGCGCTACGCGCATCCGCCCGCCCACCTGTGGCCGGAGGATGTCCCCTCGCGCCTCTTGTCAACAATCCTCCGGTGCGCTTCCCGCACCGCCTCGGATCCTCCTCCTCGTCAACAGCTCTTCGCACCCTCGTACGAAGCGTCGAGCCGCGCGTTGGACCTTTGCCGTCCGTCGGGTGCCGCTTGCACCCGCCGTCGACACATGAGCCCCCGTCACAACCATAGGACGAAAGCTTCTCATCCGGAGTGGAACGAACCATCCGGTTTTTCACCTTCGACTTGTCTGATTGAACGACGTGGAGCCGCCCTGATACAAGGGACAGAAACATCGAAACCATTTCTTCGAAATGGCGTCTTCTGCTTCCTTTACAGATGTGGTCCGTGTCCCCTGTGAAGGGCATTTAGGCAGGATCGATGGGCAAGATCAATCGCGATTTTTAAGCAACCTTAAGCACTGACCGTTGACTCTCAGCCTGCCTTTTGCTTGCCGCATTCCGAGTCCGCGAAGAATCGCTGTTGAATCAAGGGTTTTGATTTTTCGGCCTTTGCTTAGCTGGCGAAAAAGAAAAAAAATAAAAAATCGCTTGACTCATTCCGGGGTCAGAGGAGCCCCAGCCAGAGACATCCTTCTGACAAGGACCTCTCGTAAGTCATTGAATTTGTTTAAAAAATTTTGTCATCGCACTGACACAAGGTAATACTGCCGGATTAACCATCGCGATGACAGAAGTATGAATCCGAAAAGCCCGGCGCAAGGGCCGGGCTTTTCATTAACAGATTTTTCTTAGCCGGATTAGGCCGAAAGCGACTTCACGCGCTGCGCGAGACGCGAAACCTTGCGCGATGCAGTGTTGGCGTGCAGGACGCCCTTGGTGGCTGCGCGCATCAGCTCGGGCTGAGCTGCCTTGAGCGCTGCGGCTGCAACTGCCTGATCGCCGGTAGCGATCGCTTCTTCGACCTTGCGGATGAAGTTGCGAACGCGCGAACGACGGGCCTTGTTCACTGCGGTGCGGCGTGCGATCTTGCGGGTCGCCTTTTTCGCCGAAGTTGTATTGGCCATTGGTGCCTCTCTTCGAAAACTGACATTAACTCCGCCCTCGCCGTGCCGGGTCACTGCGACCTGTCATCAAAGCAATTCGGGAGTATTTCCGGAAAGCCCAGATGGCGTTCCAAACTGAGGGCGGCGTATAGCGGGAAACGGCCGCCCCGTCAACGCGCAATTTCCAGAATCTGCGAGTCCCCTTTGGCTTGGATCACGATGGTCTTGGGTCGGATCGACCCAAGACCATAACGCGATCGATACTCCCAAGCCTTGAGCGGAGGCAGACGGAAAATCGCGTACACTTTTCCTCATCCCGCCCTAGCGGTGCTTGAACTCCGGCTTGCGCTTGGCGACGAATGCGGCCATGCCCTCCTTCTGGTCTTCGGTCGCAAACAGCGAGTGGAAGAGCCGCCGTTCGAAACGAAGCCCCTCGGCGAGCGTCAGCTCCAGCGAGCGGTTCACCGCCTCCTTCGCCATCATGACCGCCGGCAGCGAGAAGGATGCGATCTTCTCGGCAGCCGCCAGCGCTTCCTCCATCAGTTTTTCCGGCGCCACCACACGCGAAACGAGTCCCGCGCGCTCCGCCTCCGCCGCATCCATCATGCGGCCGGTGAGAACCAGGTCCATCGCCTTCGCCTTGCCGACGGCACGCGTCAGGCGCTGCGAGCCGCCCATGCCGGGAATGACGCCGAGGGTGATTTCGGGCTGGCCGAACTTCGCGGTCTCGGAGGCGATGATGAAGTCGCACATCATCGCCAGTTCGCAGCCGCCGCCGAGGGCATAGCCGGAGACGGCTGCGATGACCGGCTTGCGCGCCGCGGCCACTTGGTCCCAGCCGCCGATGAAGTCGCCGAGATAGCTGTCGACGAAATCGAGCGACTGCATCTCCTTGATGTCGGCACCGGCGGCAAAGGCCTTTTCCGAGCCGGTGACGACGACGGCGCCGATCTCCTTGTCGGCGTCGAAGGCCTTCAGCGCCGCCGCGAGCTCGCGCATGACGGTCGAATTCAGCGCATTCAGCGCCTGCGGACGATTGAGCGTCACGAGGCCGACGCGGCCGCGCGTTTCGACCAGCAGCGTTTCGTAGGTCATTCCTGTTTCCTCCGGTTCATTTGAGACGCCAGGCCGCAGACGGCCGGCGTTCATTTCTGGCAATGCGGGCAATAGAAGGTCGAGCGGCCCGCCTGTACGATACGGGCGACCGTACCGTTGCAGCCCGGCGTGCGGCAAGCCTCTCCTTCGCGGTCGTAGACGGAGAAGGAGTGCTGGAAGTACCCCAGCGATCCGTCCGCCTGGATATGGTCCTTCAGCGACGAGCCGCCGGCGACGATGGCGTCAGCGATGACTTCGCGGATCGCATTCGTCAGTCGCAGGAGCCCGTCCTTCGGCTTGCCGCGCTTGTCGACGAGTTCCCCCGCGGGCTTCAAGGGAGACAGGTGTGAGCGCCAGAGCGCCTCGCAGACGTAGATATTGCCGAGGCCGGCGATGTTCTTCTGGTCGAGCAATGCCGCTTTCAGCGGCTGCGCCTTGCCGGAAAAGCGCGCGGCAAGATAGGCGGCATCGAGCGCGTTTCCGGTCGGCTCCTCGCCAAGCGCGCGGAAATAGGCGTGGCTTGCCACGGTGTCGCGGCGGGCAAGATCCATGAAGCCGAAACGGCGCGGGTCGTTGTAGATCACCCGCACCGGGCCGTCGGCACCGTCGAGATGGAAGATGACGTGATCGTGCTTCTCGTCCTTGCCGCGCGGATGATGAAACTCGCCCGGCGTCGCCGCAGCCGGTCCTGCCTCGATGCGGAAGGAACCGGACATGCCGAGATGGGCGATGATCACGTCGCCCGCTTCCAGATCGATCATCAGGTACTTCGCGCGGCGCGACAGCGAGACGATTCGTTGGCCGGAAACGGTCGAGGAAAAATTCTCCGGAAACGGGAAGCGTAGGTCCGCTCGGCGCAACTCCGCATTGACGATCCGCGCGCCCTCCATGGTCGGCGCCAGGCCGCGCTTGACAGTTTCGACCTCGGGCAACTCCGGCATGAATGCACTCCTGCGATCTCGGCCACCGGGATGCGGCGGCTGGCATTTCCTTGGCGGCCTTCTTATCCTATAGGGGTGCGCTATGCCGCAGGCGCGGTCCCGTCCACGAGATAGCGCGGATGGGGCCTTTTCGCTATGGTGCCGGAAAAATTGGTTCAGATGGAGTTCTTCGTATGACGGATCAGCGCGTATCGGCCGATGGCGGCATGGAAACATCCTTCGGTTTCCGCAACGTCGACGCCGGCGAAAAGCAGCCGCTCGTCAACGACGTATTCCACAAGGTGGCGAAGCGCTACGACATCATGAACGATGTGATGTCGGCCGGCCTGCACCGCGCCTGGAAGGACGCGATGATCGCCGCGCTCAACCCGCCGCGCCGCGAAGACTACAGGGTACTGGACGTTGCCGGCGGCACCGGCGACATCGCCTTCCGCATGATCGAGGCGTCCGACCGCAAGGCGCATGCGACCGTGCTCGACATCAACGGCTCGATGCTCGCCGTCGGCGCCGAACGGGCGGAAAAGAAGAAGCTTTCCGCCAACCTCGATTTCGTCGAGGCCAATGCAGAGGAACTGCCCTTCGAGGCGAATTCCTTCGATGCCTATACGATCGCCTTCGGCATCCGCAACGTGCCGCGCATCGACGTGGCGCTGAAGGAGGCATACCGCGTGCTGAAGCGCGGTGGGCGCCTGCTGGTGCTGGAATTCTCCGAGGTGGAGATGCCGCTGCTCGATCGCTTCTATGACGCCTGGTCGTTCAACGCGATCCCGAAGTTCGGCAAGCTGATCACCGGCGACGAGGCTCCCTACCAATATCTGGTGGAATCGATCCGCAAGTTCCCGAACCAGCGCGACTTCGCCACCATGATCACGCAGGCCGGCTTCTCGCGCGTCTCCTTCACCAATTACACCGGCGGCATCGCAGCGCTGCATTCCGGCTGGAAAATCTGATCCCGATGAGCACGCCTGGAGCATATGTCCGCCTCGCGCGGATCGGCTGGGTTCTCGTGCGCGAAGGCGTCGTCTCGGCCATCCCATCGGAGCATCTGCCGCCCTTTGCCCGCTTCGCCCAGAAGGTGGCGGGGCTGCTCGCGCGCCGCAGGGTGCTGGGCGAGGAACGCAGCGACCGGCTGTCGCGCGCCGTCGCCCGCCTCGGCCCCTCCTATGTGAAGATCGGCCAGTTCCTGGCGACCCGCCCCGATGTTGTCGGCGCGGAGTTCGCGGCCGACCTGTCGCTGTTGCAGGACCGCATGGCGACCTTCCCGCAGATAGAAGCCAAGGCCGCGATCGAAGGTTCGCTCGGCCGGCGGGTCGATGACCTCTATGCCGAATTTTCCGAGCCGATGGCGGCTGCCTCGATCGCGCAGGTGCATCCGGCCATCGTGATGCGCGACGGCGGACCCGAAAAGGTCGCGGTCAAGGTCATTCGCCCCGGCGTGCGCCAGCGCTTCGCTTCCGACATCGAGGCGATGTATCTCGTCAGCCACATGCAGGAGCGCTTCCTGCCCTATACGCGGCGGCTGAAGCCGGTCGAGGTCACCAAGACGCTGGAACAGACGACCAAGATCGAAATGGATCTTCGCCTGGAGGCCGCCGCCCTTTCGGAGCTTGGCGAGAATACCAAGGACGATTCCGGCTTCCGCGTGCCGAAGGTCGACTGGGAACGGACCGGCCGCGACGTCGTCACCATGGAATGGATCGACGGCGTCAAGATGTCGGATATCGAGGGGCTGAAGGCTGCCGGCCACGACCTCAACCAGCTCGCCGAAACGCTGATCCAGTCCTTCCTGCGGCACACGCTGCGCGATGGCTTCTTCCACGCCGACATGCACCAGGGCAACCTCTTCGTCGATGAAGCCGGCCATATCGTCGCCGTCGACATGGGCATCGTCGGAAGACTTGGAAAGAAGGAGCGCCGCTTCCTGGCGGAGATCCTGTTCGGCTTCATTACCCGCGACTACCAGCGAGTCGCCGACGTGCATTTCGAGGCGGGCTACGTGCCTTCGCACCACGATGCGGCGAGCTTCGCCCAAGCGATCCGCGCGATCGGCGAGCCGATCCACGGCCAGCCGGCCGAAACCATCTCGATGGCGAAGCTCCTCACCCTGCTCTTCGAGGTCACCGAACTCTTCGACATGCAGACGCGCCCTGAACTGGTGATGCTGCAGAAGACCATGGTGGTCGTCGAAGGGGTCGCGCGCACCCTCAACCCGCGTTTCAACATGTGGAGGGCGTCCGAACCGGTCGTCGGCAAATGGATCCGCGACAATCTCGGACCGAAACGCATCGTCACGGATTTGCGCGACGGCCTGCATGCGGCACTCCGGCTTGCGGAAGCCGCCCCCGAGATCGCCGCCCGTACGGAAAAGTTCTCCAGCGAGATCATGGCGATGAGCGCGAACGGTCTACGCTTCGACGCGGAAACCGCGCATGCGATCGGCAAGGCGGAAGCCAGACACACGCGCTCCGGCCGTATGGCGCTGTGGCTGATCGCCGCCACGCTCGTCTACATCGCCTGGCAGGTGACCTGATCGGCCTTCACGCCGGGCGTTCGGCGTGTTCTGCGGACTTGTCTTTCCACTTTCGCTTGCTATTCTTCCGCCATGGACAATCGCTCGATGACCGCAATGGTGCTTTGCACGCATACCCCAGGGGTGTGCGGGAGACCTGTTGCGCTGAGCTGAGCGAGAAGTCCCCCACCACCCCTGCCGAGGCGAGCAGGGTTGGGTCCTGTTTCCTCGGACGAAAGAGAGGAAACAATGACCGAAACGCACGCTCCTCCTGACATCAGCATCCGCGCGGCGCGCGTCGTCGACTGGGAGGCCGTTGCCGCCCTGATGAACCAGCCGGGCATCCGATCCGGAACACTCCGTTTGCCCTTTTCCACCCCGGAGCAGACACGCAAGTGGATGGAAACCCGATCGGATGACGACACGGTCATCGTTGCCGAACGCGACGGTCGGATCGTCGGCATGGCGGGCCTGCATCGCAGCAAGGGACGGCGCCACCATTCGGCCGCCCTCGGCATCAGCGTCGACGACAATCACCGCGGCGAAGGAATTGGTAAGTCTCTACTTACAGCCCTGATCGACGCTGCCGACAACTGGCTGGGCATCAGCCGCATCGAACTCACCGTGTTCACCGACAATGAGCCCGCGATCGCACTCTACCGCAAGGCGGGCTTCGAGATGGAGGGCACACACCGGGCCTATGCGCTTAGGAACGGTGCGCTGGCGGACGTTTTCGCCATGGCGCGTATCCGCACGCCAGCGGCACAGCGCGTCTAGCGGAAAAACCCCGAACTTCGGCAGCCGACAACCGCTGCAGCCGGCGGATCGCGGTCCTCCGCAACCGACGGCTACAGCCTGTTCCATCCGGAACTGCGAATATATCGGCCCCGTGCGATCTTCTCCCCATGGATGACGAAGGTTCATCCCAACCAACCCAGAGGAGAGAACATCATGCGCAAGTTCATCATCGCAGCCGCTGTTGCCTTCACCGCCGCCGTCTCCTTTGCCGCCCCTTCACAGGCCGGCGGTTTCTCGATCGGTTTCGGCCATGGACACTACGGTCATGGCTGGGGTGGGCATGTCGGCTATGTCGGCGACTACTATGGCGGCCCCTATTATTACGAAGATGAGCCCTATTGCTTCATCAAGAAGGTCAAGCGCTACGACCACTACGGCAACGTCTACTTCAAGAAAATTCGCATCTGCCGTTGATTTTCGGCAAGGGCGCGGGGCAAGAAGCCCGGTCGGTTTTCCGACCGGGCTTTTCCATTCCGGCAGCCCATCCGCCGACAGTCAAAAGGATTCCGCTTCGAGGAAAACTGTAGTAGCTCCTAGCTCCTATTCCTGGTCATTCTGAATTCCGCATCGAGGAGCATCGGATATGGATCTTGGCATCGCTGGAACACGCGCGCTGGTGCTCGGCGGCAGCAAGGGACTGGGCCGCGGCATTGCCGAGGCGCTGGCGAACGAAGGCGTCACCGTTGCATTGACCGGTCGCGATGCCGCATCGGCGGCCAAGGTGGCAAGCGACATCGGCCCGTCGGCGCGGGGCTACGCGCTCGACCTCTCGAAACCCGAACTGCTCGACGGACTGCTGGATCAGCTCGAAGCCGATTTCGGCGCGATCGACATTCTGGTGCTGAATGGCGGCGGACCGCCCCCTTCGGCTGCCTCGACGATCGAACCCGAATTTTGGCGCGCGCAATTCGAAACCATGGTGCTGGCCGGCATGCGCATCACCGGACGGGTGCTGCCTCACATGCGGGAGCAGCAGTTCGGACGCATCATCGCCGTCGCCTCCACCAGCATCCGCGAGCCGATCGTCGGGCTGACCGCCTCGAACGCGCTCAGAAGTGCGGTCGCCGGCTGGCTGAAGACGCTTGCGGGCGAGGTCGCAGCCGATGGCGTGACCGTCAACCTGCTTCTCCCCGGGCGGCTTGCCACCGACCGCACGCTGAGTTTCGACCGGATGGACGCGGAGAGCGAAGGCGTCGATATCGCAACGGTCGCGGCGCGCAGTCAGCGGGAAATCCCGCTCGGACGCTACGGCACACCGGCGGAATTCGGGGCAGCCGCGGCCTTCCTCGCCAGCCGTCAGGCAAGCTACGTCACCGGCGTCGCACTCCCGGTCGATGGCGGCCTCAGCCGCTCGATGCTCTGACGCAGCGCAGAACCTATCCACCTGTGGCAGGTGTGATCCAATCGTCAGATCACACCTCGCCTGCTGCCCGACGGTAGCATGCAGCCGGCCGCCACAGGCAACATCATTCAGATTTCCACTTTAACTCATTCATACATTTAATTTCCAGATAGATGCTCTGCCACCTATGATCCGCGCGGAGGGCCAATGCCGGGCGCGGGAGACGTTCGGCAAAGACGTGTGTCTTGCGCCCTTGAAAAGGTCACGGACCAGTTCAGGTAAGTACGAGATCGCAATGAGCGAGAGCGGTACCAGGCACAGCCACCCTCAGGTTCCGAACCCGCTCTCAACCGAAATCGCTGCGGTCGGTGGGTGCGTCCGACCGATCGGCATGATCGGAAAGACGAAATGCGACAAAGACTTTTCGGCTCGCTGGTCGGCGCATCGATCGCCGCCCTCAGCCTTGCACCTGCAGCCGTGGGGGCCTCAATGCTCGAAACCCAGCTGATTTCCGCTGCCGAAGCCGGTGATGCGGACAAGATCAAATCGCTGCTGCAGCAAGGCGCGAGCGTCGAGACCCGCGATGCCAGCGGCGCAACGGCCCTGCTCGTCGCCACCCATGAAAACCGTGTCGCTGCGGCGCGCGCCCTGATCGGGGCCGGCGCGGACGTCAACGCCAAGGACAAGATCCAGGACAGCCCCTATCTCTACGCCGGCGCGCGCGGTCATCTCGAAATCCTGAAGCTGACGCTCGCGAATGGCGCCAACCTCAAGAGCACTAACCGCTATGGCGGCACCGCACTCATCCCGGCATCCGAGCGCGGCCATGTCGAGACCGTCAAGACGCTGATCGAAGCCGGGGTCGACGTCGACCACATCAATCGGCTCGGCTGGACGGCGCTGCTCGAGGCGATCATCCTCGGCACCGGCGGCGAAAAGCACACCGAGATCGTGCGGCTGCTGATCACGGCCGGCGCCGACGTCAACCTTGCCGACGGCGACGGCGTCAGCCCGCTGACCCATGCGCGCCAGCGCGGCTACGACCGCATTGAAAAGCTGCTGGTCGACGCCGGCGCCCGTTAGACCGTTTCGCTCATGGAACCGACGGAACGATCGAACCTCTGAATTTACGCAATTCCGGACGGAAAGCCGCCTCACACTTTTCCAGGAATTGCTCTAGCGGGAGTCTCCCATGAACCAGGAACAGACCTATCTGGCCGAGGCGGTGACGCTCGCCCGCCGCAACATCGAGAAAGGCGGTCGCCCCTTCGGCGCGGTCGTCGTCAAGGACGGCAAGATCGTCGGCCGCGGCGTCAACGAGATGCTGTCGACCGGGGACCCGACTTCGCATGCGGAACTCAACGCGCTGCGCGCCGCCGCTCAAAATCTTCGCTCCCCGCGGCTCGAAGGTGCCGCTGTATACGCCAGCGGCCAGCCCTGCCCGATGTGTCTGGCGGCCATGCGCATGGCCGGGATCACCGAGATTGCCTATGCGCATTCGAACGCCGATGCCGAACCCTTCGGGCTCTCGACCGCAGCGATCTACACCGAACTGGCAAAGCCGCTCGCCGAGCAGGCCATGCGCTTCCGCCATGTGCCGGTCGACGACAGCGCCGCGGTGCCGCTCTATGCAGCTTGGCAGGAGCGGCAGGGGACGGATTAGCCGGCAGCCCAATCCCGGGGGCAAGCGCAGCCGTCGCATTGCGAGACTGTCCGAGGTGGCCACGACCGGTGGCCGCCCCAGGCTTTCCGTACAGGTCCAAGCGGAGGGGAAAAGCCAGTACCCTCACCGCTTCATCGGCCGACGGTGGCTGATCCCCCTTGCCTTGCACACGCGCTGGATGTAGTCGCAAAGGGAATCTCGCGCTCGATTTCCCTCGTTCCGCATTCCGCAAGGAGCGGAGCAACCTCCAGCCTGCAGGTGCCTGCGATGAATGCCTATTCCGAAAACGCCGGCCGCCATGTCGCGCTGCTTCTCATCGCAGGCTCCGGCGTGGTGACCATCGCCAAGGGCATGAGCCTGACGTTCCTGGCGATCCGCCTGCAGCGTGATTTTGGTCTCGGTCCCGCAGGCATCGGCGCCCTGATCGGCGCCGGCCCGCTGCTCGGCGCAATCGTCAGCCCTTTTGCCGGCACGCTGTCCGACCGCATCGGCCGAAAAGGGGTGCTGACCGCAGCGCTTCTCATGGCCGGTCTGGCGCTGGCAGGGCTCGGACTGGCGCAATCGATCGCTGCTTTCGCGCTGGCGCAGATCGTTTCCGCCGTCGCAGGCGCCGTCTATGAACCGGTTGCACGTGCCTTGATGAGCGACGCGGCGCCGGCGCATCTGCGCCTCAAGGTCTTCTCCTGGCGCTATCTCGCCATCAATGCCGGTTGGGCCATCGGGCCGTTGATCGGCGTATGGGTGGGCGCCGCCTATTCGACGCTCTTCGTCAGCGCCGGCGTCATGCATGCAGCCTTCGGCCTGACGCTCTTCTTGACGGTGCCCGAAGCCGGCAGCGGGCAGATGACGCAAACCAAGGGGTCATCACAGGCTGCCGGTGGCTGGCGCGAGCTTATTGCCGCCCTGCGCGACCGGCGGCTGGTCTTCTTCGTGATCGGCGGCACGCTGCTGCTCGCCGTTCATGGTCAGTGGTCGGTGACCCTGTCGCAGTATCTCAACACCGATTTCGCGGATGGCGTCGCTCTCTTCGCGCTCCTGGTTTCGACCAATGCTGCAACGGTGCTGATCGCCAGCACGCCGGCTCGATTCGTCATCGAAAGGATCGGTGCGCTGCCGGCGCTGTCGCTCGGCTGCCTCTTGTTTCTGATTGGCGAAATCGGTTTCGCAGCCTCGTCCGAGGCGGAAATGCTCATCGCCTCGATGATCCTCTTCACCATCGGCGAGGTGCTCGTCGTGCCCTCGGAATATGTGTTGGTCGACGGTATTTCCAATGCCGGCAACCGCGGCACCTATTTCGGTGCGCACTCGCTGTCGTCGGTTGGAAATTTCCTCGGGCCGCTCATCGGCGGCCTCGCACTTGGCGCCGTCGGGGGCGCCGGCATGTTCCTGCTATTCGCGCTGCTTTCGGCAGCCAGCGCGCTTCTGTTTGCGGTCGGTCACTCCATGCCGCCGCCGCACCCCGGGGCGGCACGCGCCGATGCGTCCGATAGTGGCGCCCTCCACGGGGACCTTCTGCGGCTGGGTCAATTCGGATAACGCCGTTATCCGCCGTTTGTTGGCCGCGACGCGCTGATCTGCTGCTGCACCCGCTCGAGCGGCCCCGGGGCGAGGGCAGCCGGTGGCTGGTACGGATTCGAGAAGGCATAGATCAGGAACAGGATGATGCCGGTATAGGCGCCGAAGAGACAAAGCAGCAGCAGATTGCGCCGCATCGGCGGGAAGGAATAATAGGCGAGCGCAATGAAGATGACGCCGGAAAGTGCCGCGAACCAGAAGATGCTGTCGATCGAGTCCGCGACGTTACTTTCCCGCTTGGTTCGGCTTTGCGATATGTCATGCAGGCGCTCCAGCATCTGACTGCGCAGGCTCTCCTGGCGCTTGTCGCCCGGCATGAGGTTCAGCACCTGCTGGTAGGCACGATCCCATTGAACCCAGGCCCCGGGTGAAAGCCGACCCTTGTCCGCCAGCGACTGCCATTCGCCATCGATCACCTCGGCCGCATAGGCGGCGATCGCCTGCTGGATCGGCGTCTTGATTGCTTCGCCATAACGTTCGGCATCGTAGAAAATATCGGCGATCGCACCGGCTTCCGTCGCCATTTCGTACTTGAGCTGCTGGTACTCGACCATCTCCTGCGCGAAGACGAGCGCGAGGATCAGGCCATGCAGCGCGGAGATACGGAAGATGACGGAACTCGCAAGTTCCTTTTCGTGCCCTTTCGCCTCGCCGCCCATGATCAGCCGCATCAGGAAATAGGCCGCGAGCGTCAGGCCGACCGTACCCAAGACAAACAGGGCACCAAGAAACATTTCGCCAAGCATTTCCCCTCCACGTCCTTCGCCACGGGTGACCGCCGGCAATACTGAGCGTGCAGCCCTGGAAACACAACGCTGAGCTTTATCGGCGCGTACGCGCGGCGACTGTGCTACGAAGGGGCGAAACGCAATGTTTGCATTGGCTGCCACCATTTCGCATGCCAGCCTACGGCGCCGCACTGAAACAGGAGTAAAAACAACGTCATGACGGCTCCGACCGAACAGGCTGTGCTCAAACAATCGATCGCCGCGACCATCGTCGTCGGCACGACGGGCGTGCTGTTTGGCCTGTTATCCGGATCGGTCTCGATCGTGTTCGACGGGGTGTTCTCCGCCGTCGACGCCTCCATGACGCTGCTGGCGCTCGGCGTGACGCAGCTGATCCCGAAGCAGAGCAAGCGGTTCCAGATGGGCTTCTGGCACATCGAGCCGATGGTGCTGCTCTTCAATGCCGGGCTGCTTACACTGCTTTCGTTCTACGCGATGGTGAACGCCGTAGGGTCAATTCTGTCGGGCGGAAACCAGCTCGCCTTCGACTGGGCGATCGCCTATGCCGCCGTCGTCGTCGTGATCTGCCTCGTCATGTTCTTCTACATACGCCGGGCGAACCGGCCGATCGGTTCGGAGTTCCTGGCGCTCGACGTGCGCGCCTGGGCGATGTCCGGCGTGATCACGGCCGCCCTCCTGATCGCATTCCTGACCGCGGCCACGCTGAAGGGCACGGCTTACGCGCACTGGACGCCCTATGTCGACCCGACGATCCTGATCGTGCTGACGCTCTGCCTGATCCCGCTGCCGATCCGCACGGTCTTCCAGGCATTGAAGGAGATCTTCCTGGTCGCGCCCGCCGAACTCGACGAGCGCGTGCGTCAGGCGGCCGCCAACGCCGTCGCGCGCCACGGCTTTGCCGATTATCGCACCTATGTGGCCAAGGTCGGGCGATCCAAGATGATCGAGATCTATCTGATCGGCACGCCGGAAACCAAGGTCGGCACGCTCGCCGAGCTCGATCGGATTCGTGCCGAGATCGGTGTAGAGATCGGCGACCCCGGCCACGACCGCTGGCTGACGATCGCCTTCACCGGAGAGGTGCAGTGGGCGGAATGACCCGCGCGGCTACCGGCACGATCAAGAAAGCTCAATGCGCCGCGTGATCCCGATCGCCTCCAGAAAGGCGTGGTCGTGGCTGACGACCAGCAGCGCGCCGTCATAGGCCTGCAAACCCGCCTCGACCGCCTCGATCGAATCGATGTCCAGATGGTTGGTCGGCTCGTCGAGGATCAGGAGTTGCGGCGGGCTACTACCACCGAGCACGCAGGCGAGACCGGCGCGCAGCATCTGGCCGCCGCTGAGGCTCGAGGCGACCTGCAGGGCCGCATCCGCCCGGAACATGAAGCGAGCCAACGCCGCGCGGCAGGCATTCTCGCTTGCTCCAGGGTTGATGCGTCGGAAATTGTCGCGGATCGAGAGCGCGGGATCGAGCAGGCTCACCCGCTGATCGAGCATGGCGTAACCGACCAACACCCGGATGCTGCCCGACCACGGCCGAAGTTCGCCCGTCAACAGCGACAAGAGTGTCGTCTTGCCGGAGCCGTTGCGGCCGGTGAGCGCGACGCGCTCCGGTCCGACGATCGAAAGCGACAGGCGATCGACAACAGGCTTCCCCGCCTCATAGCCCACGCTGGCATCGCCGATCTGCAGCACGCTGCGCCCGGCGGGGAGCCCGGTCGGAGGAAGGCGAACGGTCAGCGGCTGCAGGATCTCGATGCGTTCCCGCGCGTCTGCCAGGTCCCCGACCGCCTGATCGCGCCGGCGTTCGGCCAGGCGGGCATTGTCGCCGCCGGTCTTCTCGCTGCGCTCCTTCCTGGCGTCGAGAAGCAGCAATGGTTCGTCGCCCTTGGCGCGCTTGCGGCGGCCGGCGGCATCCTTGCGCGCCTTGCGTTCGGCCGTTTCCTGGGCCTTGCGCTCGACCTCGGCCAGACGCCGCTCGGCATCGGCCAGATCGTGGCGGGCCGAGGCCAGCTCGATCGCCTTGCGCTCGCGGTAGTGGCTCCAATTGCCGCCATAGGTCGTCGCGCCAAGTGTCGTCAGTTCGACGATCGCGTCCATCGTTTCCAGGAGTTCGCGATCGTGGCTGACGACGATGGCGCCGCTGCGCCAACCGGCCATCAACGCGGCAACGGCGGCTCGCCCTTCACGGTCGAGATTGTTGGTGGGTTCGTCGAGCAGGATGAAATCCGGCTCCTGGAAGACGAGGGCCGCGAGTTTCACACGCGTCATCTGGCCGCCGGAAAGAGCGGCAAGGCGCGTCTCTGCCGCAGCGTCGAGACCGACGCGGGCGAGCGCGGCCTCCAGCCGGGATTCGAGCGTCCAGTCGGCGACGGCAAGTTCGTCCATACTGGCCAACCCCTCTTCCGCTCGCTTGAGGACGGCGAGCGCCCTGGAGACGCCGAAGAGGTCGGCTACGGTCTCATCGGCCGCGACCTGCACCGTCTGGCTCAAGACGCCAAGGCTGCCTTCGACGGAGACCCTGCCTGTCTGCGGCACCAGCGAACCTTCGATCAAGCGCAGGAGCGTGGATTTGCCGACGCCGTTGCGGCCGACAAGGCCGGTGCGCAGCGGACCGAAGGTCAGGTCGAGATCGGAAAAGAGGCTTCGGCCCTCAGGCGTGGACCACGAAAGTTGGGAGAGTGAAATCGAAGCAGGCATGGATACGGTTTTCCCTGATGGCAAGACGGTTCGGCTTGGCGGTCAGGGTCAAATCCATCGATGCGTGTATCCTGTTCAAATTTCTATTGGCGTCATAGATAGCATCGAATGCGCCCGTTTCAAGGCGACTTCGAAGCAGCGACGACCAGAGGTCAGGCGTGGCTGCGCCGCTCGGCACCCTTGCCGAAGGTCAGGCCAGAGGCGCCAATGCTGCGCGTTACCGGCATCGTGACCGTACTCGTCGTTGAAGCGCTTGAAGTGGCCGCTGTCATCTTCGACCACGCATTGCACCGACCGGGTCGCTCAAGTAGGTTCCATTTCAGGCAGGCCCGCGAGACGAGCCGCATCGAGAGTTCTGGTATCGCGTAAGACCCGGCGGCCCATGCCGGGCAAGAGGGCGGCCGAAAGGCCGGTTGCAAATGACACTGTCGCGCAAGCGCATTCTCCTGATCATCTCCGGCGGCATCGCGGCTTATAAGAGCCTCGATCTCATCCGCCGGCTGCGCGAACGCGGCGCGAGCGTGCGGCCGGTGATGACCTCAGGCGCGCAGCAATTCGTGACGCCGCTTGCCGTCGGCGCGCTTTCCGCCTCGCATGTCTATCTCGACCTCTTTTCGCGCGAGGACGAACAGGATGTCGGTCATATCCGGCTGGCGCGCGAGTGCGACCTCGTCGTCGTTGCGCCGGCAACTGCCGACCTGATGGCGAAGATGGCGAACGGCCACGCCGACGATCTTGCCTCCACCATCCTGCTTGCGACCGACCGGCCCGTGCTGGTTGCGCCGGCGATGAACCCGAAGATGTGGGCGCATCCGGCCACGCGCCGCAACCGCGCGACGCTTGCCAGGGACGGCATCCGCTTCATCGGTCCGGAGGCCGGCGAGATGGCGGAAAGCGGCGAGGCCGGAGAAGGGCGCATGAGCGAGCCGCTTTCGATCGTGGCGGCCGTCGAGGATCTTCTCGCGGGCGCGCCGAAACCGCTTGCCGGACGCAGTGTCATCGTGACCTCCGGGCCGACGCATGAGCCGATCGATCCGGTGCGCTACATCGCCAACCGCTCCTCCGGCAAGCAGGGCCATGCAATCGCCGCTGCGCTCGCGAAACTGGGCGCAAACGTCACGCTGGTCTCCGGCCCGGTGACGATCCCGGATCCGGCGGGTGTCAAGGTCGTGCATGTGGAGCGGGCCGAGGAAATGCGTGATGCGGTGCTTGCCGCCCTCCCCGCCGATGTCGCCGTCATGGTTGCCGCCGTTGCCGACTGGCGGGTGGCGACGGCTGCCGGCAACAAGATCAAGAAGAAGCCGGGCGAAGCCCCGCCGCCACTCCGGCTTGCCGAAAACCCCGATATCCTGAAGACGGTCGGGCATCACGCCAAGCGGCCGAAACTGGTGATCGGCTTTGCCGCCGAGACGGAAAACGTCGCCGATAACGGCCGCGCCAAGCTCGAACGCAAGGGCGCCGACTATATCCTCGCCAACGACGTGTCGCCGGCGACCGGCATCATGGGCGGCGATCGCAACAAGGTGAAGCTGATCTCGGCTGCCGGTAACGACGACTGGCCGGAGATGGACAAGGACGCAGTGGCCGAGAAGCTTGCGGCGATGGTTGCGACCGAACTGGCGCGGAAGGAACGGGGCTAAACAATCGATCGTCGGGGGCCGATGCCCCTCACCCTAACCCTCTCCCCGCAGGCGGGGCGAGGGGACGTGGCAAACGCCCCACTTTGTGGTTAGGCGACAGAGGTTCCGTCGTTAGAGGGTACAAATCGCGAAGGGTTGCTTTGCGGTCGAGCGAGCGCCGCGGGTCTCCTTCTCCCCGCCTGCGGGGAGAAGGTGGCGGCAGCCGGATGAGGGGCCTCAATGCCTCACGCCATCTGACGCGACCTGACCGGCGCGCCTTTGGTTGAAAACAGCCGGACATCGACGCCGTTTTCGCCGACGATAACCGCCGTGCCGTCGGGGATTTCGACCCAGGCGTTGTCATCGTCATTGAGCGGTTCGGAGACGAGGCAATAGCCGCCGCTCGGCCCCATGGGCGCGGCGTAGAGCGTCGGCGCCTTCCAGTCGGAGGCATAGCGTACGGCGTAAAGGTCGTGGCCATCTGAGAAGGCGGCGGTGAAGCGCACCAGCACCTGGCGCTCAAGGTGCTCAGCAAGCTGCTCGACGAAGGCAAGCGCCTCGGCGATCGCGCCCAGCGGATCGCGGTCGAGCCCGAACTGCATGGCGAGCAGGAACAGGAGTTCCGAATCCGTCGTGCCGGTGCGTGCCGAATAGAGGTCGTTGTCGAGCATGCTCTCCATCGGCCGGCGCAGATGCTCGAAGTCGCCGATCTGGCCGTTGTGCATGAAGGACCAGCGGCCGAAGACGAACGGATGACAGTTGTCGCGCCGCGTGCCGCCGCCGGTCGCGGCGCGCACATGGGCGAGGAAGAGCGGCGAGCGGATCTGCCGGGCGATGCTCTTCAAGTTGCAGTCGGACCAGGCCGGCAGGATATCGCGGTAGCGCCCGGGCTCCGGGTGATCGCCATACCAGGCGACGCCGAAGCCGTCGCCATTGGTGGCGGTCTTTGCCCGTGTCGCGCAGTGGGATTGTTCGATCAGCGAGTGCGCCGGAGAGGTCACCAGTTCCTCGAGATAGAGCGGCTCCCCGCGATAGGCTGCCCAGCGGCACATGCTGATTTCACTCCAGCTTCGCCCCGTTCACGCAGAGGCGATTCGTTAACCATGACGAAGCGCGATGTTCCAACGGAACATGGTAAAAATGCGTTAACACATTCCCCCTTCGTCAAGATCATCCTGGCCGGAACGCACAGATTTGGCTGTTTCCGCCGACACAGACCCGGACCTACGCGCTATTTCGAATAAATATTCCATATTGACAAATCATGCACAAAACATTTCATTTCGAGCCAATACGGCCAGGGAGGAATTCAAGATGGGCAGCAAGCGCAAACTCGGGATCGGCCTGATCGGCACGGGCTTCATGGGCAAGGCCCATGCGCTCGGCTTCACCATCGCGGCGCGGGTCTTCGACCTGCCCTTCGAGCTCGACCTCGTTTCGGTCGCCGACGTCACCGTCGAGAGCGCCGAACGGGCCCGCGGCCAGCTCGGCTTCCGCAAGGCGACCGCCGACTGGCGCGAACTACTCACCGATCCGGATATCGACATCATCGACATCACCACGCCGAACCTCCTGCACAAGGAGATGGCGCTGGCGGCAATCGCCCATGGCAAGCATGTCTATTGCGAAAAGCCGCTCGCGCCGACCGTCGCCGAATGCCGGGAGATGGTCGAGGCGGCCGAGAAGGCCGGCGTCGTCACCCAGGTCGGCTTCAACTATCTCAAGAACCCGCTGATCTTCCTCGCCAAGGAGATCATCGAAAGCGGCGAGATCGGCGAGATCCGCTCGATGCGCGGTATCCATGCGGAAGACTTCATGGCCGATGCGAACGTGCCGTGGGGCTGGCGCCTGAACCCGGCAAGCGGCGGCGGCGCGCTTGCCGATATCGGCAGCCACATCATTGCCTCCATGCGCCACCTCGTCGGCCCGATCAAGTCGGTGCTCGCCGAGACCATCATCCAGATCCCGGAACGCCCGATCGCCGCCGGCGCCGGCGAGACCCGCGCGGTCGAAGTGGACGACATCACCCGCGCCTTCGTGCGCTTTGAGAATGGCGCCACCGGCAGCTTCGAGGCGAGCTGGATCGCGACGGGCCGCAAGATGCAACACGATTTCGAGATCTACGGTTCGAAGGGCAGTATCGTCTTCACGCAGGAGCGGCTGAACGAGATCCGCCTCTACAAGACCGGCGACGACATCCGCAGCCGCGGCTTCCGCACCATCTGGGCGGGGCCTGAACATCCGCCCTATGGCGCCTTCTGCGTGGCACCCGGCCACCAGATCGGCTTCAACGACCTGAAGGCGATCGAGGTCAAGGAATTCCTCGACGCCATTGCCGGCGGCACGTCGCCCTCGACCGATTTCCGCGAAGGCTACGAGGTGCAGAAGGTGCTTTCGGCGACCTATCAGTCGGCCAAGACCAACGAATGGGTACATATTTAGACAAGAGCAGAAAAATGGAATGCCTGTTCTATGCCGTTCCCAACTAATCGATTAGGGTGAGGTTCACGAACCATACCTAAGACCGAGGGAGACGGACGAGACATGGCCATGCCGGAAACGACGACAGAGGTCCCGCAGGATTTCGAGGCGCTGAAGGCCGCCATTCTGGAACGCAAGGCGGAGCTGCCGAAACGGCTGCGCCAGGTGGCCGCCTATTCGCTCGACAATCCCGACGAGATCGCCTTCGGCACGGCGGCGAGCATCGCGACCTCCGCCGAGGTACAGCCCTCGACGCTGGTGCGCTTCGCCCAGCATTTCGGCTTCGAAGGCTTTTCCAGCCTGCAGCAGATCTTTCGCGCGCGCCTGCGCGAGCGCACGCCCGGCTATGAAGACCGGTTGAAGGCCCTGAGCGCCAATGACCACAGCAAGCTCGAAAGCGGCTCGATCTTCAACGGTTTCGTCGCTGCCGCCCACCGCTCGCTCGACAATATCGCCTCGTCCGTCGATCCCGAAGCCTTCGAGCGCGCTGTCGATATCCTGGCCAAGGCAGACACGATCTACCTGATCGCCAAGCGCCGCTCCTACCCGATCTCCAGCTACATGGCCTATGCCTTCGGCAAGCTGAAGGTGAGGTATCAGCTCGTCGGCACGGCCGCCGGCATCGACGACGACATGCTGGCGATGGCGACGAAAAACGACGCAGCGTTTGCCGTCAGCTTCTCGCCCTATGCATCCGAAAGTGCAGCCCAGGCGCGGTTGCTCGCCGAGCGCAAGGTGCCGGTGGTGTCGCTGACGGATTCGGCCTTCTCGCCACTGGCTGAATCCTCGAAGGTCTGGTTCGAACTGGTCGAGGCCGATCATGCCGGCTTCCGTTCGCTTTCCGCCAGCATGGCGTTTGCCATGGCGCTCACGGTCGCCATTGCCGAGAAGCGCCAGCGCCTTGCCGAGGGCGATCAGGCCGAACGGAATGGATAGAATGAAAATTCCATATTGACGAAACGTCGGAATTTATGTTTCATACCGCTATCACCCACAGTACGAAAATGGTCGGGCCCGCCAAGGTGTCCGCGGGGAGGAAGCAGTGAGCCAGAACGTTTCGGCACAGGGAGCAAGACCGCTCGACCTGATCACCATCGGCCGGGCTTCGGTCGATCTCTATGGCCAGCAGATCGGCACACGCCTGGAAGACGTTTCGAGCTTTGCCAAATCGGTCGGCGGCTGCCCCTGCAACATCTCGGTCGGCACCGCCCGCCTCGGCCTGAAGTCGGCGCTCCTGACCCGTGTCGGCGACGAGCAGATGGGCCGTTTCATCCGTGAGCAGCTCACCCGTGAAGGCGTCGAGACGCGCGGCATCGTCACCGATCCGGAGCGACTGACGGCGCTCGCCATCCTCGCCGTCGAGAACGACAAGTCCTTCCCGCTGCTCTTCTATCGCGACAACTGTGCCGACAATGCGCTGTGCGAGGACGACGTTTCGGAAGAGTTCATCCGATCCGCCCGAGCCGTCCTGGTTTCCGGCACGCATTTCTCCAAGCCGAACACCGATGCCGCCCAGCGCAAGGCGATCCGCATCGCCAAGGAAAACGGCGCGAAGGTCGTCTTCGACATCGACTATCGCCCGAACCTCTGGGGCCTGGCCGGCCATGACGCCGGCGAAAGCCGCTACATCGCGTCCGACCGCGTTTCGGCCCATCTGAAAACCGTTCTTTCCGATTGCGACCTGATCGTCGGCACCGAAGAGGAAGTGCTGATCGCCTCGGGCGAAAGCGACCTGCTGCAGGCGCTGAAGACGATCCGTTCGCTCTCCGTGGCGACGATCGTCTTGAAGCGCGGGCCGATGGGCTGCATCGTCTATGACGGTCCCATCACCGACGATCTCGAAGACGGCATCGTCGGCAAGGGCTTCCCGATCGAGGTCTACAACGTGCTCGGCGCCGGCGACGCCTTCATGTCCGGCTTCCTGCGCGGATGGTTGAAGAACGAACCGCATGCGACGTCCGCCACCTGGGCCAATGCCTGCGGCGCCTTCGCCGTCTCGCGCCTGCTCTGCGCCCCGGAAATCCCGACCTGGACCGAACTGCAGTTCTTCCTCGAAAACGGCAGCAAGGAACGGGCACTGCGCAAGGACGAGGCGATCAACCACGTGCATTGGGCGACCACCCGTCGCCGCGAAATCCCGCTTCTGATGGCGCTTGCGATCGACCACCGCAGCCAGCTCGAAGACATGGCCGCCGGCGACCAGGCATTGCTTGACCGTATTCCGGCGTTCAAGGTGCTGGCAGTCAAGGCGGCCGCACAGGTCGCAGCCGGCCGCTCCGGGTTCGGCATGCTGATCGACGACAAATACGGCCGTGACGCGCTTTATGCCGCCGGCGCACACCGCGATTTCTGGATCGGAAAGCCGATCGAGCTTCCCGGTTCGCGGCCGCTGCAGTTCGAATTCAGCCAGGATCTCGGCAGCCGCCTGATCGATTGGCCCGTCGACCATTGCATCAAGGTGCTTTCCTTCTACCATCCGGACGATCCGGCCGAACTCAAGGCACAGCAGGTGGCGAAGCTTCGCTCGGCCTTCGAGGCCGCCCGCAAGGTCGGCCGCGAAATCCTGATCGAGATCATTGCCGGCAAGCACGGCAGCCTCGACGACCAAACCATTCCGCGGGCTCTCACCGAGCTCTACGATGCCGGCCTCAAGCCGGACTGGTGGAAGCTCGAGCCGCAGGCAAGCCGCGGCGCCTGGGCGGCGATCGACGCCGTCATCGAGGCGCGCGATCCGCTCTGCCGCGGCGTGGTACTGCTCGGTCTCGAAGCGCCCTATGAGCAGCTCAAGGATGGCTTTGCAGCCGCCCGTACCTCGAAGACCGTCAGGGGCTTCGCCGTCGGCCGCACGATCTTCGCCGATGCCGGCAGGGCCTGGCTCGGCGGTACGATGAGCGACGAGCAGGCGATCGCCGACATGGCCGAAAAGTTTGGGGCGCTGGTGGATCTCTGGCTGCAACTGGGTGAAACAAAGGCGGCATAGGGTCGAAGGACAATCGTCGACGATGCTGCAGACAGGGTGGAACGGGACGATTCCGCCACGAGGAGGAAA
The DNA here is from genome assembly GCF_055710065.1 of Ensifer sp. VA4. Classification (NCBI taxonomy): domain Bacteria; kingdom Pseudomonadati; phylum Pseudomonadota; class Alphaproteobacteria; order Hyphomicrobiales; family Rhizobiaceae; genus Ensifer; species Ensifer sp. VA4. The sequence goes on from NZ_JBVQPO010000002.1 coordinate 172,363, forward strand.
CAGAATATGAGCCAGAAGACCGTGCGCCTGACCATGGCACAGGCCGTGGCAAGGTTCCTGACCCGCCAGATGACCGTCATCGATGGCAAGAGGGTGCCGATTTTCGGCGGCGTCTTCGCCATCTTCGGCCATGGCAATGTCGCGGGCGTGGGCGAAGCGCTGCATGCGATCAAGGACACACTGCCGACCTATCGCGCCCAGAACGAGCAGGGCATGGCGAACGCGGCAATCGCCTTCGCCAAGGCGAGCTTCCGCCGCCGCTTCATGGCCTGCACCACCTCGATCGGCCCCGGCGCGCTCAACATGGTGACCTCGGCGGCACTCGCCCATGTCAACCGCCTGCCGGTGCTGCTCCTGCCCGGCGATGTCTTCGCCAATCGCCGCCCTGACCCGGTGCTGCAGCAGGTCGAAAGCTTCGGCGACGGCACGATCTCGGCAAACGACTGCTTCCGTCCCGTGTCGCGCTATTTCGACCGCATCACCCGGCCCGAACAGATCATTCCGGCGCTCCGCCGCGCCATGCAGGTGCTGACGGATCCCGCCGATTGCGGCCCGGTGACGCTGTCGCTCTGCCAGGACGTGCAGGCGGAAGCCTATGACTATCCGGAAAGCTTCTTCGACGAGAAGGTCTGGGTGCCGCGCCGCATCGAGCCCGATCTCGACGAATTGGCAGCTGCGGTCGCGGCACTCAAGCAAGCGAAGAAGCCCATCATCATCGCCGGCGGCGGCGTGCTGTACTCGGAGGCGACGAAGGAGCTCGGCGACTTCGCCGAACGTCACGGCATTCCGGTCGTCGAGACGCAGGCCGGCAAGTCGGCGCTGCCGCACTCGCATTCGCTCAACATGGGTTCGGTCGGCGTCACCGGAACCTCCGCTTCCAACGCGCTCGCCGAGGAAGCCGATGTAGTCCTCGCCGTCGGCTCGCGCCTGCAGGACTTCACCACCGGCTCCTGGGCGCTCTTCAAGAACGAAGGCCTCAAGATCATCGGCCTCAACGTCCAGCCCTTCGATGCCGGCAAGCACAACGGCCTGCCGCTGATCGCCGATGCGCGCGCCGGTCTCAACCGCATCTCCGGCGGGCTTGGCAGCTACAAGGCCGATCCGAGCTGGACCGCCAAGGCGAAGGCCGGCAAGGCCGAATGGCTGACGGCTGCCGACAAGGCGACGGCCACGACCAATGCGGCCCTTCCCTCCGACGCCCAGGTGATCGGTGCCGTGCAGCGCGCCCGCGGCGGCAAGAACACGACGCTCGTCTGCGCCGCAGGCGGTCTGCCCGGCGAACTCCACAAGCTCTGGCAGGCGGAAGAGCCCGGCAGCTACCACATGGAATACGGCTTCTCGACCATGGGCTACGAGGTTGCCGGCGGCCTCGGCGTCAAGCTTGCCAAGCCCGAAAGCGACGTCATCGTCATGGTCGGCGACGGCAGCTACATGATGCTGAACTCGGAGATCGCCTCCTCGATCATGCTCGGCGCCAAGTTCACCATCGTGCTGCTCGACAATGCCGGCTATGGCTGCATCAACCGGCTGCAGATGGGCACCGGCGGCGCCAACTTCAACAATCTGCTGAAGGACACGCATCACGTGGAGCTGCCGCAGATCGACTTCGCGGCGCATGCCGCCGCCATGGGTGCCGTCACCCGCAAGGCCGGCTCGATCTCCGAGCTCGAAGCGGCACTCAAGGAGACCGCGAATGAGACGCGCACGACCGTCATCGTCATCGACACCGATCCGCTGATCACCACCGAGGCCGGCGGCCACTGGTGGGATGTCGCGGTGCCGGAGGTCTCCGGCCGCAAGCAGGTGAATGAAGCGCGCGAGGGCTACGAGAAAGCCCTCACCGCCCAGCGCTTCGGCTGATCAAGAAGTTAGCGCTCGCGTTCTTGTACGCGAGCGCTTCTGCATGTCGGGCAATGCCCGGGAGGACGAAACAGAGAGAACGGCCCCTCACCCTAGCCCTCTCCCCGCACGCGGGGAGAGGGGACACCAGAGGGCGCGGCATTTCCCTTCTCCCCGCCTGCGGGGAGAAGGTGGCGGCAGCCGGATGAGGGGCCGCCTGAGTGCTAAAACAGATAACGACGAAGCGACCGCTTCAGCAGACAGAAAGTGAACGACATGATCCGCTACGGAACCAACCCGATCGCCTGGAGCAATGACGACGATCATTCGATCGGCGCGCATCTGACGCTCGACGATTGCCTCTCCGATTGCCAGAAGATCGGCTTCGACGGCATCGAGAAGGGCCACAAGATGCCTGCTGATCCGGAGGCACTGAAGCAGAAGCTCGCTTCCTACGATCTCGTCTTCGTTTCCGGCTGGCACTCGACCAACCTGCTCACCCATGACGTCGAAGCCGAGAAGAAGGCGATCCAGCCGCATCTCGACCTCCTGAAGCACAATGGCTGCAAGGTGGCGATCGTCTGCGAAACCTCGAACGCCATCCATGGCGACGATACCAAGTCGGTCACCAACGACAAGCCGGTGCTGCCGGCCGATCAGTGGAAGAAGTTCGGCGCCGACCTCGAAGCGATCGCTGAGTATTGTGCCGACCAAGGCATCGACCTCGTCTACCACCACCACATGGGCACGATCGTCCAGACCGGCGAGGAAATCGACCTGCTGATGCAGAACACCGGTCCCGCCACCAAGCTGCTGCTCGACACAGGCCACGCCTGGTTCGGCGGCTCCGATCCGGCCGAGGTGGCGAGGAAATACATGCACCGCGTCCGCCACATCCATTGCAAGAACGTGCGCCCGGCCGTTCGTAAGGTCGTTGAGAGCGAAGGCCTCTCCTTCCTCGAAGGCGTGCGCCGTGGCGTCTTCACCGTTCCGGGCGACAGCGAGGGCGGCGTCGACTTCCTCCCCGTCCTGAAAATCGCCGCCGAGCACAATTATTCCGGCTGGCTGGTGATCGAGGCGGAACAGGATTCGGCCGTGCGCAACCCGTTCGAGTACCAGTCGCTCGGCCTGAAGTCGCTGAAGGCCTTCGCCAAGGAAGCCGGGCTCGACAAGTAAGCCCGCGCTTTCGGTTGCCGGGCTTGACGGGGAATGCCCCTCATCCACGCGGTGAGGGGAGCCCCTCATCCGGCTGCCGCCACCTTCTCCCCGCTTGCGGGGAGATGGGAAACGCCGCACCGTCTGAGGCTTTTCCTGCGAATAGGGAAAGGCTCGCGGCATGCTCCAACCGTCCCCTCTCCCCGCCTGCGGGGAGAGGGTTAGTCCTCGGGTTAAACCCGAGGAGAGGGCAAGCCCCGCAAATTCGAAGACCTGGAGACCGTCCTATGTCCAAGCTGCTCGTCAAACCGAAGGCCAAATCAGGCCTCATGCAAAACGTGACGCCGGAGAGCGCCGGCTGGACCTATGTCGGTTTCGCGCTCGAACGGTTGAAGGCCGGGGAGACGACCGAAGGCGAGACCGGCGACAGGGAAGTCTGCCTGGTGCTGGTTTCCGGCAAGGCGAAAGTTGCCGTCGACGGCGAAAGCTTCGGCGAGCTCGGCGAGCGCATGACGCCGTTCGAGGGCCAGCCCTATGCCGTCTATGTGCCGAAGGGCAGCCGCTGGCAGGCAACGGCGGCCTCCGACCTCGACCTCGCCATCTGCTCTGCGCCGGGCGGCGACGGCTTCAAGGCGAAGGTGATCGCGCCGGGAACGCATCCGCAGATGACCCGCGGCAAGGGCACCAACACCCGCTACGTCACCAACATCATGCCGGAGGATGACGGCTCGGCGCAGTCGCTGCTCGTCGTCGAGGTGATCACGCCCGGCGGCCACACCTCTTCCTACCCGCCGCACAAGCACGACCAGGACGACCTGCCGGCCGAGAGCTACCTGGAAGAGACCTATTACCACCGCCTGAACCCGCCGCAGGGCTTCGCCATGCAGCGCGTCTACACCGACGACCGCTCGCTGGACGAGACCATGGCGGTCGAGGACGGCGACGTAACGCTGGTGCCGAGGGGATATCACCCCGTGGCTGCAATACACGGCTACGACGTCTATTATCTCAACGTCATGGCCGGACCGAAGCGTATCTGGAAGTTCCACAACGCCCCGGAACACGAGTGGCTCTTCACAGGCGTGTAAGTTCATACTTACGCACTCGCAGCGCCATGCTTCCAGCCGGTCCGGCCACTGGCGACCGTCGTCGATCGTCCGGCGTGAGCCATTCCAAGCTCAAACGCGGAAAGCGGCATACACTTTTTGCCGCTCCGCTCTAGCTTCCCTGCTTTCAGGGAGGCCTCCATGCATATCGACGGGCAATGCCACTGCGGCTACGTAACCTATGAGGCCGAGATCGATCCTGCCGATGTCGCCATCTGCCATTGCACCGATTGCCAGCAACTGACGGGATCCGCCTATCGCGTGACCGCCGGCACGGCGCGTGAGAATTTCCGGCTGACCGGCGGCGAACCGAAGCTCTACGTCAAGATCGCTGAAAACGGTCGCCAGCGGCTGCAGTTCTTCTGCCCGAACTGCGGCTCGCCGATCTATACGACCGGCACGGACGAGGACGCGTTGGAAGTCGGCATCCGGGTCGGCACGATCAACCAGCGCCGGGAGCTCAGGCCGCGGTCACAGATCTGGTGTTCCTCGGCACTGCCCTGGATCGGCGACGTCGGGAGGTTGCCCGGCCGCGATCGCGACGAGGCGCCTTACGCATAGATCACGATGGTTTTGGGGCGGGATGCCGGCGGAAGACCGCACACAGTCTTCCCGCTGCAGCCGCTCAAGCGGCGGCCAGTGGGCCTTCCTTCAACAACGCCCAGGCTTCGCCGACGACAACCGATGCAGGCGTCGCCGTCATCTGAGACGGGCGTGCATCGGGGTTCGCGGCGAGATAGGTTTTCACGAGGTGATAGCCGATCGTATAGCCGGCCCAGCGCGGCAGTGTGCGATCGCTGCCGAAGAACCAGCCGGCATGATCGTAGCTTTCCGCCCAGAGTTCCCGCTCGGCACGCTCCAGCAAACCTGCCCAATCGCCCGCGGTAGTCGCGTGGTTCCAGGCATGACCGTCGCCGCCATTGATCTCGACATCGAAAGCATCCGCAAGACCTTCGGTGACCAGAGCTTCACCCAGCTTGGAGCCGTAGCCGCAGGTCGCGTGGCGGAAGGAATGGTGCAGTTCGTGTGTCAGCATTTTCCGCAATTCGTCGGCAGCCAGGCTGGCTTCGAAATTGTCGTTGCCGGGATCGAGCGTGAGGAAAACGAGCCCTCGGCGATAACAGCCGCCCGCCACACCAAGTTCGGGAATGGTCTCACCCGGCCTGTTTTCGACGACGATATCGATCGGAACGGCACTGTCCGCGGCTGGGACGCGCGCGCCGACCCGCTCGGCCGTGTCGCACACCTGGCGCATAATCTCTTCGCGCCAACGGGCAAGCGATCCATCGGCCTCAAGGAAGTGAACACGCAAGTCCAGCATCTGGCGAATCTCCCGTCAGCGACATCACTATCGCACGGCAAGGTAAGCCTACGGCCGGCGATTGCAACGCCGAGTGAGGGAAAGCTTCAACCGGCAAGCGAACCTGCGGCAAGAGGCGCAGGTCGGACAGTGACCATCGGCAGCCGCCTGACGCCAAAAGCGGCACCGATGCCGATCAGCACCGGGTCATCATAGCCGATCACGGCGATGCCGGCGGCAAGGTCGTGCAAGGTCCCCTGCCAGCGCCGTTCGCTGCCGCGGCTGACATTGGCCGAGATGACGACCGGGGTCTCGCCGGATAGCCCCTCCTCCTGGAGGCGCGCGGCGATGGCGGGTGCGGTGCGTCCGCCCATGTAGAAGACCGTCGTGGTCCTTGGGTCGGCCAAAGCCCGCCAATCCATGTCGGCGGGCAGGCCGCCGTGGCGGGAATGGCCGGTGACGAAACGCACCGCCTGAGCATGGTCGCGATGGGTGAGCGACAGGCCGAGACGCGCGGCCATGGCGCTCGCGGCGGTGATGCCGGGCACGACATCGACCGGGATGCCCTCGTCTTCCAGCCGCGCGATCTCTTCGCCGGCCCGGCCGAAGATCATGGGATCGCCGGCCTTCAGGCGAACGACGCGTTTGCCGGCGCGCGCCAGCGCCACCATCATGTCGCGGATGTCCTCCTGCCGGCAGCTTTCGCGCCCGCCGCGCTTGCCGACCAGCATGCGCTTGGCCTCGCGGCGGGCGAGTTCCAGAACCTCGTTAGAAACGAGATCGTCGAACAGGATGACGTCGGCCGCCTGCAGCGCTCGGACGGCTTTCAACGTCAGATACTCGCTGTCGCCGGGGCCGGCGCCGACGAGCGTCACGCGGCCGGTGGCGGCATGGTTCGCCGACAGGCGCTCCATCTCCGCCACCAGTCGCGTATCGACACCCTCCTCCGGTGTCGCCTGAAAAGCGAGATCGACGAAACGCTCCCAGAAGGCGCGGCGCGGCGCACCGGGCTTCAGCCGCACATTGACCTTGTCCCGCAGCGTCTGCGCCAGCGCCGCCCAATCCTTCAGTACCGGCGGCAGCAGCGTCTCGATACGGCGGCGGATCGCCTGGGCGAGGATGGGTGCTGCGCCATCGGTCGAGATCGACACGACGACCGGCGAACGGTTGACGATGGAACCGAACTGAAACTGGCAGAAAGCGGGGTTGTCGATGACGTTGACCGGCACGCCGGCCCGTTGTGCCGCCTCAAAGAAGGCTTCTGCCTCCTCCTCGCTCTCGCAATCGGCGACCGCGAGCGCCGCGCCAGCAAGGGCATCTCCTTGCCAGACCTCGTTGTGATGCACGAAGCAACCGGAGGGATGAGCGGCACCCTGCCTGATCAATGCCGCGCAGACCTCACCGAGCTCTTCCGTCGGCGCATAGATATGAACTTCGGCGCCGCAGGCGGCCAGCAGCTCCGCCTTCCAGGCCGCGGGGTCGCTGCCGCCTGACACCACGACGCGCTTGCCTTCGAGCGACCAGAAGACCGGGAGCTTGGCGAGTGCAGCCATGCGCGCCGGCTCGGCGCGCGATTGCTTTTCATTCCGCAGCGGCAGCAAGGCATCCATCGATGATCCCCCTGATTTCGGCGCGGCAGGAGCCGCAATTGGTTCCGGCGCTCACGGCCTGTCCGACCGCTTCGACCGAGCGGCAGCCGCCACGGACGGCGGCGACGATCTGGTTGACGCCGACGTTGAAGCAGGAGCAGACGGTCGCGCCCGGGTCGGGCCTGTCGGCACCGGGCCGGCCAGCAACGAGCGCGAAGCGCATGCGCAAATCTGGGTGCGAGGCGCTGAGCTGCTCGACCGCCCAGTTGCGGGCGACCGCCACGGGCTCGGGCGCGAGAAAAAGCGCCAGCAGCAGGCGATCGCCGTCGAAGAAGGCGAGCCGCCTTTGACCAGAGGGGCCGTCGGCGTAGCCGATGGGCTCGATATCTTGAGGCAAACCGAAGATCTGGTGGCACCAAGCGACCCAATCCTCCGGCGTCTCTCCCGCGGCAAGTTCCAGACGCCAACCGCCCCTCGCCTTGGCGACGGCCCAATAGCCGAGATCAAGACCCGAGGGTTTCGCCGCGCTGACCGCGAAGCCATAGGTCGAGGCGGAAAAGCGGCTGATCGCGACGGCGACGTTCTTGGAGGCCGGCTGGCCGGAGACCGGATCGGTGACCGGCGGGACAAGGGCATCGACGCGCGCCTTCGCGGCGAACTGGTCGTTCCAGTGCATGGGCACGAAGAGATTGCCGCGCGCCTGACGCTCGGTGATGAGCGCCCGGACGATCGCCGAACCGTGGGGGCTTTCGAGCACGACGAGATCGGCTGGCGCAATTCCAAGGTCCATCGCGTCGCGCGGATGGATCTCGACAAAAGGTTCGGCGAGATGAGCCGAAAGCCGCGCGCTCTTTCCGGTGCGAGTCATCGTATGCCAGTGGTCACGCACGCGGCCGGTATTCAAGGTGAAGGGAAAGGCCTCGCTGACGCGATCCGGCACGGCGCTCGCCACTGCCACGAAGCGGGCACGCCCATCCGCGTGGAAGAAGCCGCCATCGGCAAAATAACGGGTCTCAGCCTTCGGCCTCTCCTGTGGTTGCGGCCATTGGAATGGCGCGAGCGCGTCATAGTCGGCAGCGTCGATTTCAGCATGAGCGCCGATATCGAAATCACGCCGCCCGTCATTCTCGAAGCCAGAAAGGCCGGCATGCTCGGCAAAAATCTCGGCGGGCGAGGTAAAGGCGAAGGCACCCTGGAAGCCCATGCGGCGGGCTACCTCGGCAAGCTGCCACCAGTCAGCGCGGGCTTCGCCGGGAGCCGCAAGGAAACCACGCTGGCGGGAGATGCGACGCTCGGAATTGGTGACCGTGCCGTCCTTCTCGCCCCAGCCGAGCGAGGGCAGCAGCACATGGGCGTGGCGGGTGGTGTCGGTTTCTCGGAGCATATCGGAGACGACCACGAAGGGACAGGCCTTGAGGGCGGCCTCGACGGCATCGGCATCCGGCATGGAAACCACCGGATTGGTCGCCATGATCCAGATCGCCTTGATGCGACCGTCGGCGACGGCGTCAAACATGTCGACGGCCTTCAGCCCCGGCTTGGCGGCGATCGACGGCGCGCCCCAGAAGCGGCGCACCTGATCGCGATGCCCCGCCTTCTCGATATCCATGTGGGCAGCCAGCATGTTGGCGAGGCCGCCGACCTCGCGACCGCCCATGGCGTTGGGCTGGCCGGTGAGCGAAAACGGCCCCATGCCCGGCCGGCCGATGCGGCCGGTGGCGAGGTGACAGTTGATGATGGCGTTGACCTTGTCGGTGCCGGAGGAGGACTGGTTGACGCCCTGGCTGTAGCAGGTGACGACCTTTTCCATCGTCTCGAACAGGCGAAAGAAGGCGGTGATTTCCGAGATTTCGAGCCCCGTCGCCTGCACCAGGGCGGCCTGGTCGAATGCACCCGCTGCGGCGACAGCTTCGGCAAAGCCGCTGGTGTGGGTGGCGATGTAGGACTGGTCGACAGCAGGGCTTGCCGCCAGATGGGCGAAGAGCGCGTTGAACAGCGCGACATCGCCATCCGGCCGGATTGCCAGATGCAGGTCGGCGATATCGGCGGTCATCGTGCGGCGCGGATCGATCACCACCACGCGCAGCTCGGGTCGCGCCGCCTTGGCGGCGGCGAGGCGCTGATAGAGCACCGGGTGACACCAGGCGAGATTGGAGCCGGTGAGCACCACGAGATCGGCGAGTTCCAGGTCCTCGTAGCAGCCGGGCACGGTATCCGAGCCGAAGGCGCGGCGATGGCCGGCAACGGACGAGGACATGCAGAGCCGCGAATTGGTGTCGATATTGGCCGAGCCGATGAAGCCTTTCATCAGCTTGTTGGCGACGTAGTAGTCTTCGGTCAGCAACTGCCCGGAGACATAGAAGGCGACTGAGTCCGGCCCGTGTTCGGCGATCGCCTGGGCGAAACGCGCGGCGACGAGATCGAGCGCCTCGTCCCAGCCGGCCTGCTTGCCGCCGATCTCCGGATGCAACAGCCGGCCGTCGAGGTCCAGGGTCTCGGCCAGCGCCGAGCCCTTGGAGCAGAGCCTGCCGAAGTTGGCGGGATGATCGGCGTCGCCGCGGACGGCGACGGCGCCATTATCGGTGACCGTTGCGATTACGCCGCAGCCGACGCCGCAATAGGGACAGGTGGTCTTGACCTCCCGCTCCATGGCTATTCCGCCGCGACCAGCAGGCTTTCGAGCGCGATGTAGAGCGCGCCACCGTCGATGCGCACGGGGATCGTGCGCACCGCGCCCTCGTCCGCCCCAAGGGCCTTGCCGGTTTCGAGCGAGATCACCCAATTGTGCAAGGGGCAGGTCACCGCCGCGCCGTGGACGATGCCCTGCGACAGCGGCCCGCCCTTGTGCGGGCAATGATCCTCGATGGCGAAGACGTCGTTTTCGGCGGTACGGAACACCGCGATCTTGCCCTGGGGCGTCTTCACGCAGCGCGCGCCCCTCAGCGGAATGTCGGAGATGTCGCCGATCGGATGCCAGTTCATGTCCATCACCTCACTCCGCAGCTTCAGAAAAACCGACCGTCGCCATCGGCCGGAACTCGTGTTTGTCCTTGCCCGAGACGCGCTCCGACCAGGGATCCACCTGGGCGAATTTCTGGCTGAAGACGAAGCGATCGAAATAGGCCTTGCGCTTGTCGGCATCGCCGATGATCTGGCGACGGATTTCGTCGAGGCCGACGCGTTTCGCCCATTTGTAGATACGCTCGAGGTAGCGCGCCTGTTCGCGATACATCTGCGTCAGCGCCACGATATGCTCCAGCGCCTCGTCCTCCGTCTTCACGAGGCCCAAGACTTCGGTGCCCTTGATGTCGAGCCCGGCCGCGCCGGCGAAATGGATTTCGAAGCCGGAGTCGACGCAGACGACGCCGATGTCCTTGCAGGTGGCTTCCGCGCAGTTGCGTGGACAGCCGGAGACCGCCATCTTCAGCTTGGCCGGCGTCCAGGAACCCCACATGAACTTTTCGATGCGGATGCCGAGGCCGGTCGAATCCTGAGTGCCGAAGCGGCACCAGTCGGAGCCGACGCAGGTCTTCACCGTGCGCAGCCCCTTGGCATAGGCCTGGCCGGAGACGAAGCCGGCCTTGCCGAGATCGGCCCAGACCGCCGGCAAGTCTTCCTTCTCGATGCCGAGCAGATCGATGCGCTGGCCGCCGGTCACCTTGACCAGAGGGATCTCGAACTTGTCGACGACGTCGGCAATCGCACGCAATTCCTGCGCATTGGTGACGCCGCCCCACATGCGCGGCACGACCGAATAGGTGCCGTCCTTCTGGATATTGGCGTGGACGCGCTCGTTGATGAAACGCGACTGGTAATCGTCGGCATATTCGTCCGGCCAATCGCAGACGAGGTAGTAGTTGAGCGCCGGACGGCATTTGGCGCAACCGCAAGAGGTCTTCCATTCCAGTTCCTGCATGACCGCGGGAATGGTCTTCAGGCCCTTGGCCTTGATCAGCCGGCGCACGTCGTCATGGCCGAGTTCGGTGCAGGTGCACATCGGCTGGACGGCGGCCGGATTGTAGCTGTCGCCCAGCGTCAGCGACATCAATTGCTCGACGAGGCCGGTGCAGGAGCCGCAGGAGGCGGACGCCTTGGTATGGGCGCGCACGTCGTCGAGCGAGGTCAGGCCCTTCGCCCCGATCGTCTGGACGATCTTGCCCTTGCAGACGCCGTTGCAGCCGCAGATCTCCGCATCATCCGGCAAGGCTGCAACGGCCGCCATAGGGTCCAGCGGAGACCCTCCCTGATAGGCCTGGCCGAAGATCAGGGTTTCGCGCATGGCGGAAATGTCGGTCGCTCGCTTCATCAGGTCGAAGAACCACGAACCGTCTGCCGTCTCGCCATAGAGCACTGCGCCGATGATACGGTTGTCCTTGAGGACCAGGCGCTTGTAGACGCCGGCCGTGGCATCGCGCAGCACGATCTCCTCGCGCCCCTCGCCGTCGGCGAAGTCGCCGGCCGAGAAGAGATTGATGCCAGTGACCTTCAGCTTCGTGTTGGTGACCGAGCCGTGATATTCCGCCTCGCCGCCGGCCAGTCGATCGGCAAGCACCTTGGCGCTCTCGTAGAGCGGGGCCACGAGGCCATAGCACGTGCCGCGATGTTCGGCGCATTCGCCGAGCGCGTAGATCGAGGCGTCGGAGGTCATCATGCCGTCGTCGACGACGATGCCGCGGTTGACGGCGATCCCGGCCTCCTTGGCGAGACCGGAGGCCGGACGAATGCCGACCGCCATGACGACGACCGTGCCTTCGATGATCCGGCCGTCCTCGAGTTCGATGCCTTCGACCTTGCCGTCGCCGATGATGCGCTTGGTGTTGGCCTTGGTGATGATGTCGATGCCGCGTTCGGTCAGCGCCTTTTCGAGCAGATAGGCGGCCGCCGGATCGAGCTGGCGCTCCATGATCGTCGGCATCAGGTGGATGACGGTGACGTCCATACCCTGGCGCTTGAGGCCGTAGGCGGCCTCGAGGCCGAGCAGGCCGGCACCGATGACGATGGCGCGGCCACCCTTGCGGCTGGCATCCAGCATCTTCTCGACGTCGTCGAGATCGCGATAGGCCAGCACGCCTGGCAGATCATGTCCGGGAACGGGGATGATGAACGGGCTGGAGCCGGTGGCGATCACCAGCTTGTCGTAGCCGACGGTGATGCCGTTTTCCGAAGTGACGGTGCGGGCCGCCCGGTCGATCTGGCTGACCTTCGCGCCCTTGTGCAGGGTCACGCCGTGGGTCTCGTACCAGGCGTCGCCGTGGATGACGATATCCTCATAGGCTTTTTCGCCCGACAGCACCGGCGACAGCATGATGCGATCATAATTGACGCGCGGCTCGGCGTTGAAGATCGTCACCGCATAGCGGCCCGGCGCCTTTTCGAAGAGTTCTTCGAGCATGCGGCCCGGCGCCATGCCGTTGCCGATGATCACGAGCTTCTCGGTGGTTTGGTCGGCCATGGGATCACTCCGCAGCTTCGACGAAGCGGTGGCGCTCATAGAGGAACTTGAGCACGGCTTCGCGGCATTTGAGGTAGGTTCGGTCGCCGGCAAGCTCGATGCGCCGGCGCGGACGGGCGAGCGGTACGTCGAGGATTTCACCGATGCGGGCCGAAGGGCCGTTGGTCATCATGACGATGCGGTCGGAAAGCAGCACCGCCTCGTCGACGTCGTGGGTGATCATCAGCACGGTGTTGCCGAGTTCGGCATGAATCTGCATCACCTGATCCTGCAGATGCGCCCGCGTCAGCGCGTCGAGCGCGCCGAAGGGCTCGTCGAGCAGCAGCACCTTCGGCTCCATTGCGAGCGCGCGGGCGATGCCGACGCGCTGCTTCATGCCGCCGGAGATTTCGGAAGGGCGCTTCTCGGCCGCATGCGCCATCTGCACCAGTTCCAGATTGCGCATTGTCCAGTCGTGGCGCTCGGCCTTGCTCTTCGTTGCCGAGAAGACCTTGTCGACGCCGAGGCGGACGTTCTCGTAGACCGTCAGCCAGGGCAGCAGCGAATGGTTCTGGAAGACGACGGCGCGGTCTGGTCCCGGCTCGTCGGCGACACGGCCGTCGAGCAGCACGACACCTGTCGTCGCCTGAGTCAGGCCGGCAACGATGTTGAGCAGGGTCGACTTGCCGCAACCGGAATGGCCGATGATCGAGATGAACTCGCCCTTATCGACCGACAGCGAGACCTGCTTCAGCACCTCGGTGCGGGTACCGCCGCGCTCGAAGCTCTTGTCGATCAGTTCCAGCGAAAGATAGCTCTTGGTCATGGCTTTCCCCTCTCTCAGGCGGTTGCAGTGCCGCGGGTGACGATGCGGCCGACGAGGGCGATGAGGCGATCGAGCAGGAAGCCGACGATGCCGACATAGATGAGCGCGACGATGATGTCGCTGATCAGCGAGGAGTTCCAGGCGTCCCAGATGAAGAAGCCGATCCCGACGCCGCCGATCAGCATTTCGGCCGCGACGATCGCGAGCCACGAAAGGCCGATACCGATGCGCAGACCGGTGAAGATGTAGGGGGCGGCAGCCGGCAGCATGATCTTGGCGAAGTACTCAAGGGCGTTGAGGCGCAGCACCTTGGCGACGTTCTGGTAGTCCTGCGGGATGTTGCGAATGCCGACGGCGGTGTTGATGATGATCGGCCAGATGGCAGTGATGAAGATTACGAAGATCGCCGACGGGTTGCCATCCTGGAAGGCGGCCAGCGACAAAGGCAGCCAGGCCAGCGGCGGTACGGTGCGCAACACCTGGAAGATCGGATCGAGCCCGCGCATGGCAAGCTGGCTCTGGCCGACCAGCGCACCGAGCGCGATGCCGACGACCGCCGCGAGCGCATAGCCGATTGCGACACGCTGCAGGCTCGCCGCGATGTGCCAGAAGAGCCCCTGGTCGACACCCTGGCCGACATAAAAGGGATGGGCGATCAGCTCCCAGCTTTCCTCCAGCACGCGCGTCGGCGACGGCAGGCTGGAATCAGGCGCCGAACAGGCTATCTGCCAGGCGACGAGGATCAGCGCCAGCGTGACGAGAAGCGGCACGATGTTGGTGGCAGCGGCAACGAGTCTCGCAGTGAGCGGCCGGCCGCTACCGACCCTGGCCGAGCGGGTGAACGCGATGACGCGCGCGGCTGGCCGAGGCATAGCGTCCTGCTTGAGTTTGAGATTGGTGACGGTCATGCCGTTCTCCTTGGAATTCGGAACGGATGGTCGCGAGGTACTGGCCGCGACCATCGCAATGGTCAGGCGACGCGCGAGATCGAAAGGCTCTTGAGGTAGGCGGCTGGATCCGCGGGATCGAAGACCTTGCCGTCGAAGAACTTTTCGACGCCGCGCGATGTGGACGCCGGCACGTCGGTGACGCCCAGATCCTTGGCGGCGTCGCGCCAGATATCCTCACGGTTGACCTTGGAGACGAGCGCCTTGATGTCGGTATCGGGCGCGAACTTGCCCCAGCGGATGTTCTCGGTGAGGAACCAGGCATCGTGGCTCTGGAACGGATAGGAGGCGTGATCGCGCCAGAACTTCATGAAATGCGGGCTCGCTTCGACGACCTTGCCATTGCCGTAGTCGTATTCGCCCTTGAGACGGTCGACGATGTCCTTCGCCGGCACGTTGAACCAGCTGCGCTTGCCGACGATTTTCGCAAGCTCGTCCTTGTTGGCCATGTCGTCGCACCATTGCGCCGCTTCCTGGATGGCCATGGTGAGCGCCTTGGCGGCGCGCGGGTTCTTCTCCACCCAGTCGGCGCGCATGGCGAAGGACTTCTCCGGATGCTCGTTCCAGATCTCGGCGGTGTTGACGGCGGTGTAACCGATCTTCTGATTGACGAGCTGCTCGTTCCAGGGCTCGCCGACGCAGAAACAGTCCATGGTGCCGACCTTCATGTTGGCAACCATCTGCGGCGGCGGCACGACGATGGTTTCGACGTCTGTATCCGGATCGATGCCGCCGGCGGCGAGCCAGTAGCGGATCCAGAGATCATGGGTGCCGCCGGGAAAGGTCATCGCCACCTTGGCGGCGGCACCTTCGGCCTTCTTCTTGGCGAAGGCCTCCTTGAGCGCGGATGCATCGAGGCCAACCTTGAGATCGGCATAGGCCTGGCCGACCGAGATCGCTTGCGCATCGAGATTGAGGCGGGCGAGGATCGCCATCGGCAGCGGCTGGTTGTTCTGGGTGACCTTGCCGGTCGAGATCAGATAGGGCATCGGCGTCAGGATGTGGGCGCCGTCGATGCCGGAGCCGGCGGAGCCCAGCACCAGGTTGTCGCGCGTCGTGCCCCAGGAGGCCTGCTTGACCACCTCGACCTCGGTCATGCCGTATTTGTCGAAGAGCCCCTTTTCCTTGGCGATGATCAGCGGCGCCGAGTCGGTGAGCGCGATGAAGCCGAGCACGGCCTTGGTGGTTTCCGGCCCAGAGCTTTGCGCGAAGGCGCCGGATGGGAAGGCCGACTTGACCGCGCCGAACAAGGCGGCGGTTGCCGTGGTCTTCAGCAGGCTGCGGCGGGTCAGGCCGCCGGTCGAAAACTTGGTCATGCGCAGGTTCCTCTGCTGGCCGGATAATCGGACATAAAAAAACGCCGCTCGGTGCTTGCGTCCGGGATCGGGAGGAATCCTCGGGAACAAAACCTTGCGACGTCGGTGTCTTCGGCAAACGCGATCTGGCGTTTGAGCTCGCTTCGATCGCCGTTGACCGAAGCATTTCTAGAAAAGCAAAGGCCGTGCCAGTTCGCCGGCGTGACCTTTAGATACTTGAATTCAAACTATAATTTCCGATGGCGGACACTAAGCCTATAAATTCGCCTATTGTAGAATCTGCTGAATTATTGTGCGGCGCACATATTTCGCATCCGGACTCTGCACAAACATGGTGCGTCATCCTCAGCTCTCCTGCTCGACGGAAACGCCCGCCATGGAAGCGCGAACGGGGAAAGAGCGGACATAGGCCTCGATATCCGCGGGATCGAAGACGTGCCCGTCCATGAAGCGGTCGCCCGGCCTGTCGCCTTCTATACGAATAGCGGTGTCGGCGGGAATGGCTGCCTTGCCAAGAGCCTGGCGATAGAGGTCGGGGCGATAGGCGGCAGCGGCCAGCGCCTGCATCTCGGGCGACAATCGCGCCTGCCCCCAGCGCACCATCTGGCTGTAGAGCCAGAGCGCCTGGCCAGGACGGGGATAGTTGGCGTGCTCGCGATGGAAGACGAAATAGTCGTCAATCACGCGTCTGTTGCCGGCCGCATCGATGGTGAACTCGCCGGCGAGAACCCGGCGGATGATTTCGACCGGGGCACCGACGTAACGGGGAGCGGCGAGCAGTTCGGCAAGGGTGCCGCGATTGGCGGGCTCGTCGCACCAGCGCGCCGCTTGATCGAGCGCCAGGAGCAGGCGCGATACGGTCTCGGCGTTGCTCTCCGCCCACTCCGGCCGCATGCCGATCACCTTTTCCGGCGCCGAAGGCCAGATGTCCTGCTTAGCGGCGACGATGCGCCCGAGGCCGCGCTCGGAGGCCACCATGTTCCAGGGCGCGCCGACGCAGAACCCGTCGATGGCGCCGGCGGCCAGCGCGTCCGACGTCAGCGGTGGCGGCACGACCACGAGCTTGACATCGCGATCCGGATCGATGCCGCCTGCCGCCAGCCAGTAACGGACCTCGTAATTGTGCGAGGAGAAGGGATGGGTGACGCCGAGCCTTGGCGCCGGCTCGCCGCCGTTGCGCATTCGGCTGAGCACGGCAGCAAGCGCACGTGCATGGGCGAGCGCGCTCTCTACCTCGCCGGGATCACCCTCCTCCTGCATGCGGGCGAAGAGCCGGTTGGAAAGCGTGATCGCATTGCCGCCGCGCCCGAGCGAGAAAGGGGCGATCGTCGGCGAGGGATTGGAGCCGAGGCCGAGCATGGCCGCGACCGGCATCGGCGAGAGCATGTGGGCGATATCGAACTGACGAAAGGCGAGACGGTCGCGCACATTGGCCCAGGAGACATCCTTGACGAGATCGAGCGTCAGCCCCTCCTTGCGAGCGAAGCCGAGCTCTGCCGCTGCGATCAGCACGGCGGCATCGACCAGCGGAATGAAGCCGGCGCGGATCGTTCGTGCCCCCTCGCCACCCATTCTCACCGGCGCGGGCAACCCCTCGCCCATCGCCGCGCCGGGTCGCGAATTGTCGATGGTCGTCATGACGTTCACTCCGGTGTCTCCTTCCGACAGCATCGGAAACCGCGCTCTCACATCAGCAGGCCTGCGGCCGTCACCACGCTTTGCGCGATCTCCGATATCTTCTTCTTCTCGTTCATCGCCGTCTGGCGCAGCAGCGCGAAGGCCTCATCCTCGGAAAGCCCGCGCATCTTCATCAGGATGCCCTTGGCCCGCTCGATGACCTTGCGTTCTTCGAGGGCTGATTTCGCATCGGCCAGCTCACGCTGCAGCCGGCTGAAGGCGTTGAAGCGGCTGACGGCCATGTCGAGGATCGGCTTGACGCGCTCCTTCTTCAATCCGTCAACCACATAGGCCGAGACGCCCGCCTCCACCGCGGCCTCGATCGAGGCTGTATCGGAGCGGTCGACGAACATGGCGATCGGGCGCCCGACCGTGCGGGTAAGCTGGAACAGATGCTCCATCATGTCGCGGTTGGGGTTTTCGATATCGATGACGATGACATCAGGCCTCAGCGTCTCAATGGTGCGGACCATGCCCTGGACCTCATGGATCACCGTGACCTTGCGATGGCCGGCCTCATGCAGCCCCTCCTCGATGATCGAGGCGCGGATGGCGTTCTCGTCGATCACGAGAATGGTGAGATCCCGATGCGTCATGGCTTATCATGATGCAGCGCAGCAACTTTCGCAACAGGATTTGCCTAATATTTTAACAATCTTTTATTCTGCATAAAATTTACTCAATTTGCCAATTGAATTGGCAAGGCCAGGACGATCGCGGGATGCGCCTGGACGATGTAGAAGACTAGGAGCAAAGGGGTCGGCGCACGGATGGCAAAGGGTCAGTTCAGGATGCTGCACAGCGCGACCGCGGGCATAGACGCGGTCGAGGCGCAATCGCGCCAATCCTTCGCCCGCCATACCCATGACCAGTTCGGCATCGGCCTCATCTACCAGGGTGCCCAGAAATCGCTCAGCGGCCGCGGCATGGTCGAGGCAGGCGTCGGCGACATGATCACCGTCAATCCCGGCGAGGTGCATGATGGCACGCCGATCGGCGACGCCGGGCGCTCCTGGCGCATGCTTTATTTCGATCCCGCCGTCATCTCCGCCGCCGCCGAGGATATCGGCCAGGGCCGCCCGGATGCCGGCGAGTTCGCCTCACCCGCCTTCAGGGATGTGGACGCGGCAAACCAGTTCCGGGCGCTCTTCGCGGCGATCACAGACCCCACGTCACAGGACGAGGCGATCCGGCACGAGGAACGACTTCTGTTGCTGCTTGCAAGCGTTCTTGCCGCCGGCAGGACACGGCGCCTCGAAAGACCGGCAGCCGTCACTGCCGCAAAGATGATGATCGACGATGATCCGACGGCCGCGATCACCCTTGCCGACCTCGCCGCTGAGGCAAGGCTCAGCCGCTTCCAACTGGTACGCAACTTCGCGAAATCGGTCGGCCTGACGCCGCATGCCTATATCGTCCAGCGCCGCATCGATCTCGCCCGCCGCCTGATCGGCGAAGGCATGCCGTTGGCAGAGGCGGCATTCGCCGCCGGCTTCGCCGACCAGAGCCACATGACTCGCATCTTCGTCAGCAAATACGGGCTCTCGCCGGGCGCTTACGCCGAGGCAAGGAAGTAGCACCGCAATTCCGTTCAAGACCCGAAATCCTCTCCGGCGCATTGCTGCACCCACTGCGCATCGAAAACGCGGCACTGCAACGGAGAACGGACATGTCGGAAAAATTTCGGGGCTATTTCTATCTGTCGCTGGCGATGATCCTCGTCGGCAGCACGGTGATCGCCAGCAAGATCATTGCTGCTGGTCTCGCCCCTTTCACCGCGACGGCGATGCGCTTCGCCATCGCCTTCCCGCTGTTCCTGGTGCTGATGAAGTTCACCGGGACGTCGTGGCCGAAACTTAGGGCCGGCGACTGGCTGATCCTCATCGCCCAGGCCGGTGCCGGCAGCGTCGGCTACACCACCCTGCTGATCGCCGGCCTTGGCCTGACGGCGGCAACCGATGCCGGCGTGGTGATTGGGACCCTGCCGGTCGTTTCCGCCGCCATCGCCATCCTCGTTCTCGGCGAGCGCCCCGACCGACGGATGCTTGCGGCGATCGCGCTTGCCGCCGTCGGTGTGCTCGCGATCGTCTTCAAGTCCGGCGAAGGCAGCGCCCATTCTCCGCTCGGCATCGCCCTCATCTTCGGCGCCGTCGTCTGCGAGGGCCTGTTCATCCTTCTCAACAAACGCGTCGGGGCGGAAATCTCGCCGCTTGCGCTTTCGACGCTGATGTCCGGCTTCGGCTTCGCCGTCGCCCTCATCCCCGCGATGTTCGAGGCACATGCGACTGTAGAGATCGACAAGGGCGCGATCATTGCGGTTTTCTATTATGCGCTCGTTCCGACGGTGGCGGGCTTCGTGCTCTGGTATGCCGGCTCCGCACGGGTGAGCGGCACCGAGGCTTCGGTCTTTACGGCCTTGGCCCCGGTTTCGGCCGTGCTCTTCGCCTTCCTGCTGCTCGGTGAACCGGTCGGTCTCCACCAGCTTCTGGGCATCGGCTGCGTGCTCGGCGCCGTTCTTGGACTGACCGTGCCTCAGATCCACTCCAGCCGAAGGGCAGCAGGCGCCCTTCCCGCAAAG
The DNA here is from genome assembly GCF_055710065.1 of Ensifer sp. VA4. Classification (NCBI taxonomy): domain Bacteria; kingdom Pseudomonadati; phylum Pseudomonadota; class Alphaproteobacteria; order Hyphomicrobiales; family Rhizobiaceae; genus Ensifer; species Ensifer sp. VA4. Next base: position 192,127 of record NZ_JBVQPO010000002.1, read on the forward strand.
GAGGCTTGAGCCAGAATGAACCCACAGGCTTCGAGGATCTCCATGCATTTCCAACACGCAGACGATATCTGGCGCGATTTCCCGGAGCTCAGCGCCGTCGCCCTCTTTATCGACGGCGTACGCAGCGACGTTTCGGTGGAGGGCGAGATTCGTCGCCTCCAGGCGATCGCGAACGAGCGCCTCGGTACGGGCTCGGAAAGCGAGCTGCCGGAAATCCAGGCCTGGCGCCGGACCTTTGCCAAGATGGGACTGAAGCCGACGCAATATCGTTCGGCCTCCGAGGCGCTGCTCAGGCGCTTCAGGAAGGAAGGCGGCCTGCCGGCGATCCACCCGCTGATCGATCTCTGCAACGCCGCGTCGCTCGCCTTCGCGATCCCGATTGCGGTCTTCGATCTGTCACGCATCGCCGATTTTCTGCAGGTCCGCCGGGCGCTCGGTGACGAAGCCTATCTGACCTTCTCGGAACCCGGCGAGGTGATCTTTGCGGATGGCGAAGGGCGGGCGCACGCCCGACGCTGGACCAACCGGCAGAGCGGTCATTCGGCGATCCGGCCGCAGACAACACGTGCACTGATCGTTGCCGAAGCCCTGCACGAGACGGCGCGCGACGATGTCGAGCGCTTGACGATCGTGCTTTCCGAGGCGATCGCGGCGGCCTGGGATGTTCGCCCGAGCATGGCCGTGCTCGATCGCTCATCTCCGCGTTTCGATTTTACGATTTAGGGATCTCGTTCAGACGCGGTACTTCAGCGCCGAAAGGCCGGCCGATGCTTCAGCACTGGCCGGCATGATTGGGTGATCAGGCTGCCTTGGCGACGTGATATTCCTTGATCGCGACCATCTTGATCGCCGGGTAGCGTTCTGCCTCGTAGCGCAGCGAGAAGCTGTCCTGCGCGAGGAAGACCGGGTCGCCGTCGAGATCGCGGGCGATGTCGCCGCGGCGCGCCGTGATAAACTTGTCGAGATCGGCGGCCTGATCGGCCGAAATCCAGCGGCAGACCGAGAAGCGCGACATTTCGAAGGAGACCGGCAGGCCGTATTCGGCGCTGAGGCGTTCCTTCAACACGTCGAGCTGCAGTGCGCCGACGACGCCGACGATCGCCGGCGAGCCGTCTTCGGGCGAGAAGAGCTGGACGACGCCCTCTTCCGCCATCTGCTGCAGCGCTTCCTTCAGCTTCTTCGCCTTCATCGCATCTTCCAGCCGTACGCGGCGCAGGATTTCCGGCGAGAAATTCGGCACGCCCTGGAACACCAGCGGCTCACCCTCAGTCAGCGTGTCGCCGATACGAAGCGTGCCGTGGTTCGGGATGCCGACGACGTCGCCCGCATAGGCGGTATCGGCGAGCTGACGCTGCGAAGCGAAGAAGAACTGCGGAGCGCTGAGGCCCAGTTGCTTGCCGGTGCGCGACAGGCGCGCCTTCATGCCGCGCTCGAGCTTGCCGGAGCAGACGCGGGCAAAGGCGATACGGTCGCGATGGTTCGGGTCCATGTTGGCCTGAATCTTGAAGACGAAAGCCGTCATCTTGTCGTCGGTCGCGTGCACCGTGCGGATATCCGCCACCTGGTCACGCGGCGGCGGAGCCATCTCGCCGAGCGCGTTGATGAGATCGCGCACACCGAAGTTGCGCAGCGCCGAGCCGAAGAAGACCGGCGTCAGGTGACCCTCGAGAAAGGCCTTCTTGTCGAAGGGCTTGCAGGCCTCGATCGCCAGCGTCAGCTCGTCGGTGAAGGCGTCGCGCTCGTTTTCCGGCAGGCGATGGGAGGCCATTTCCGCACCGCTGACCTTGGTCGGAATTTCCTGCGTATCGGAGCCGCGCACGGTGTTGTCGGCCAGATGATAGGAACCGCAGAAGGTCTTGGACCGGCCGATCGGCCAGGTCACCGGCGCGCAATCGAGCGCCAGCTTTTCCTCGACTTCATCCAGGATCTCGAAGGGATCGCGGCTCTCGCGGTCCATCTTGTTGACGAAGGTGATGATCGGGATATCACGCATGCGGCAGACTTCGAAAAGCTTCAGCGTGCGCGGCTCGATACCCTTGGCGGCGTCGATGACCATGACCGCGGCATCCACCGCCGTCAGCGTGCGATAGGTGTCGTCGGCGAAGTCTTCGTGGCCGGGCGTATCGAGAATGTTGAAGACGTTGCCGCCATATTCGAAGGTCATCACCGAGGTGACGACCGAGATGCCGCGCTCGCGCTCGATCTTCATCCAGTCCGAACGGGTCTGGATGCGATCCTTCTTGGCCTTGACCTCGCCGGCGAGCTGGATGGCGCCGCCGAACAGCAGCAGCTTTTCGGTGAGCGTGGTCTTACCGGCGTCCGGGTGCGCAATGATCGCAAATGTGCGGCGGCGGGAGACCGCCTCGGCGAGAGTTTCAGCCATGTCGTAGAATCCTGTGAGTTGCCGCGTCCTTTACAGGCTCGGCCCCGATTATGCAATTGACCGAGGCATCCACGCGCCGGCTTATGCGACCATGAGCACACATCCATCCGAATCCCGCCCGACCCTCAACCTCGTTCGCCTGCCGCACGGCGAGGGCCTCGAGCTGCCTGCCTATGAAACATCCGGCGCCGCCGGCATGGATTTGCGCGCGGCCGTTCCCGCCGATCGCCCGCTCATGCTCACGCCGGGCAAGCGGGCGCTGGTGCCGACGGGCTTCGTCTTCGAGGTTCCGGCGGGCTATGAGGCGCAGATCCGGCCGCGCTCGGGGCTCGCCTTCAAGCACGGCATCACCTGCCTCAACACGCCCGGCACGATCGACAGCGACTATCGCGGCGAGGTGAAGGTGCTGCTCGTCAATCTCGGCGACGAGGATTTCGTCATCGAGCGCGGCATGCGCATTGCCCAGATGGTGATCGCGCCGGTCACGCAGGTCACGGTCCGCGAGGCTGACGGGGCGAGCGAGACGGCCCGCGGCGCCGGCGGCTTCGGCTCGACGGGCGTTTAAACGAGATTTTTCTAAATCAGAGGCGGCAGGCGGCGCTTGACCGGCGACGACTTGACGATCGAAGTGTTGGTCTGCGCCTTCTCGGCGATCCGGTCGAGGATCGTGTCGAGCTGCGCCATGTCGCGAACGAAGAGCTTGGCGATGAAACAATCGTCGCCGGTGACCTTGTCGCATTCGACGATTTCGGGCGTGTCCTGGATCAGCCGCTCGACGATGTGCAGCATGCCCGGCATCGGCCGCACGCGGATGACGGCCTGCAGCGGATAGCCGACTTTCACCGGGTTGAGGGCGATGGTGAAGCCGTCGAGAATGCCGCGCTCTTCCAGCTTGCGGAGACGATCCGCAGCACTCGGAGAGGATAGCCCCGCCTCCTGCGCCAGTTCCTTCAGCGACACCCGGGCATTGGCCGCCAGAATGTCGAGGATTCGTCGGTCAATCTCGTCCAGCATCACGACACCATAAGCCACAACAACAAACAGAACTTCGATAATTAGGCAATATAGCATAATTGCCTTTGTTCATCCATGGGAAAGGCCGTAAGCACCGGCTATTCTCCAATCACCAAACATGGAGCAGTGGTCATGAACAACGAACTCAAGCGCGGCAGCACCGAGATGACGGCGGCCATGCTGATATCCGGAACCATCGGCTGGTTCGTGCTGATGTCGGGGCAGCCGGTGACGAGCGTGGTGTTTTGGCGCTGCATCTTCGGGTCCGTGACTCTCGTCGTCATAGCCTGGGCGCTTGGGCTCCTTGAGCGTCGTCACTTCAGCCGCCGGATGCTGCTGCTCTCGGTTGCCGGCGGCATTGCGATCGTCGTCAACTGGCTGTTGCTCTTTGCCGCCTATTCCCATGCGTCGATCTCGATCGCCACGATGGTCTACAACACGCAACCCTTCATGCTGCTGGGCCTCGGCGCGCTGTTCCTCGGCGAGAAGATCACCGCCACCAAGATCTTTTGGCTTACCGTCTCCTTCGCCGGCATGCTGGCGATCGTCGCCGCCAAGCCCGGCCAGGGCTTCGCCCCGGAAAGCTATCTGACCGGCATTGCGCTCGCGGTCGCTGCCGCCTTCTTCTATGCGATCGCAGCGATCACAACGAAGTTGCTCAAGGGCACGCCGCCGCATCTGATCGCGCTGGTACAGGTGATCACCGGGACCGTGATGCTCGCGCCGATGACGCTCGCCGCCGCCGCACCATCAGGGCCCGCACAGTGGTCGATCCTCCTCACCCTCGGTGTCATCCACACCGGGCTGATGTATGTGCTGCTCTATGGCGCGATCCAGCGGCTGCCGACGCATATGACCGGCGCGCTCTCCTTCATTTACCCGATCGCCGCCATCGTCGTGGACCGCGTCGCTTTCGGCCATCAATTGCAGCCGGTCCAGATCCTCGGCTCTGTGGCGATCCTGATCGCCGCCGCCGGCATGAATCTCGGCTGGAAACTTCGCCTCCCCTCCACTATCAAGCGTGAGCGCGAAGGGAGAACGGCATGATCACCTGCTACCTGAAATACGTCATCGACCCCTACAAGCTCGCCGAGTTCGAGCACTACGCCAAGCTCTGGATTCCGCTCGTCAATCGGCTGGGCGGAACGCATCACGGCTATTTCATGCCGCATGAGGGGGCAAACAACATCGCGCTCGCGCTTTTCAGCTTTCCGAGCCTTGCGGCCTACGAGAGCTATCGCAAGGAGATGGCCGCGGATCCGGAATGCCTGGAGGCTTTCGCCTATGCCGAGAGGACGCGCTGCATCGTCAGCTACGAGCGCAGCTTCATGCGGCCGGTTTTCGAGTAATCCTCTGGGGATAGGGCAGGCACCGGCTATCGCCGCGCTTCGGCCGCCATGCCGAGCGCAAAGCCGAACAGCGCCGTGCCCATGGCCCAGCGCTGAACCACCATGAACAGCGGCCGCCCGGCGAGAAACGCGGCGATGCCGCTGGCTGCAAGCGCGATCATCGCGTTGACGGTAACGCTGGTCACAATCTGGATCGAGCCGAGGACCAGCGACTGGCCGAGCACATTGCCGAGCTCCGGCCGGATGAACTGGGGCAGAAGCGAAAGATAGAGCACCGCCACCTTGGGATTGAGCAGGCTCGTCAGGAACCCCATGACGAAGAGCTTCTTCGGCCCGTCCTTCGGCAACTGGCGGACCTGAAAAGGCGACCGACCGCCCGGCCTGACCGCCTGCCAGGCGAGATAGAGAAGATAGCCGGCGCCTGCGAGACGCAGCGCGTCATAGGCGAATGGCACGGCGAAAAGCAGCGCGGTGATGCCGAGCGCGGCAGACACCATGTAGACGACGAAACCGAGTGCGACGCCGGCGAGCGAGATCAATCCGGCGCCCGGTCCCTGGCTGATCGAGCGCGAGATCAGGTAGATCATGTTCGGCCCCGGGGTCAGCACCATGCCGAGTGCCAGCAGGGCAAAGCCGATGAGATCCTTCAGTTCGGGCATGGAAGCGCGCCTTTCGCTCGTTTTTCAGCAAGCTCTACCGATCCGGCGTCGGCGGGCAATGCCAGACTTGTCACCCGGTCAATTTTGCCGCCAGACGCGCCCATTGGCCGCCGTCCCATGATTTCCCTTTTTGGCGGTTTGCGTTAAAAGCCTGCACCACCATTGGAAGGAACGTCCATGACGCTCGCGGCCCTCATCGCCTATAGCGGTGCCCTTTTCATCGCGGCGGCCATCCCCGGTCCCGGCGTGACCGCGCTGGTCGCGCGGGCGCTCGGTTCCGGCTTTCGCGAAACCTTCTTCATGGGCCTCGGCGTGATCCTCGGCGATATGGTCTATCTGACGGCCGTCGTGCTCGGGCTGGCGCTGATCGCGCAGACCTTCACCACCATCTTCCTGGTGGTGAAGTTCGCCGGCGTGCTCTATCTCGGCTACATCGCCTGGAAGCTCTGGACCGCGGGGCTGCTGCCTAAGGACATCAAGGCGAAGCCATCGACGAATGCGGCAATGTCGTTCGTCTCCGGCCTGCTCGTCACTCTCGGCAACCCGAAGACGATGCTGTTCTATGTGGCGCTGGTGCCGACGCTGATCGACATTGCCGCGATCGGCCCGCGCGACTACGGCCTGCTGCTGACGGCAACCTTCCTGGTGCTCTTGACGGTGCTCGTTCCCTACATGCTGCTCGCCGCGCGGGCGCGCTTGCTGCTCAAGCAACCCAAGGCGCTGAAGGCGCTGAACCGTGTCGCAGCCAGCGTGCTTGCGGGAACGGCCGCCTATATCGCCGTTCGCGCGGGCTGAAAGAACTTTTCCCGAACAACGACTTCGCCGGTGATTTTTCCTTCGGCAGGTCATCCTGTCGCGTTCGCCGTTCTGGCATTGGACGGCCGTTGTTCCTATTCTCAGAGACGAACAATCTACGTCCAAGGGAGAGCCTCATGTCCGACACACGCAAGCCCGGCCGCGGCCGCGTCTATTCCTCGATCACGGAAACGATCGGCGACACGCCCATCGTGCGGCTGGACAAGCTTGCCAAGGAGAAGGGCGTGAAGGCGAACCTGCTCGCCAAGCTCGAATTCTTCAATCCGATCGCCTCGGTCAAGGACCGCATCGGCGTGGCGATGATCGAGAGCCTGGAAGCCCAAGGCAAGATCGTTCCCGGCCGCACGACCCTGATCGAACCGACCTCGGGCAATACCGGCATCGCGCTCGCCTTCGTCGCCGCTGCCAAGGGCTACAAGCTGATCCTCACCATGCCGGAAACCATGTCGGTCGAGCGACGCAAGATGCTGGCGCTGCTCGGCGCCGAACTGGTGCTGACGGAAGGTGCCAAGGGCATGAAGGGCGCGATCGCCAAGGCACAGGAACTGGTCGAGACCCTGCCCGACGCGATCATCCCGCAGCAGTTCGAAAATCCGGCCAACCCGGAAATCCACCGCAAGACCACGGCAGAGGAGATCTGGAACGATACCGACGGCGCGGTCGACATCTTCGTGTCCGGCATCGGCACCGGCGGCACGATCACCGGCGCCGGCCAGGTGCTGAAGGCGCGCAAGCCTTCGATCCAGGTGATCGCGGTCGAGCCGGAGGAATCGCCCGTTCTCTCCGGTGGAGCGCCCGGCCCGCACAAAATCCAGGGCATCGGCGCAGGCTTCGCCCCGGCAATCCTCGACACCTCGATCTATGACGAGATCGTCACGGTCAATAGCGGCGAAGCCATCGACGCCGCCCGCCTCGTCGCCAGGCTCGAAGGCGTGCCGGTGGGCATCTCCGCCGGCGCGGCACTGACGGCCGCGATCGAGGTCGGCCAGCGTGAGGAAAATGCCGGCAAGACCATTGTCGTCATCATCCCGTCCTTCGCCGAACGCTATCTCTCGACGGCGCTGTTCGAGGGCCTCGGCGGCTGATCGGCCTGCCAGACCTGGTCAAAGGGCGCCGCGCGGGCCGGCGTCGTGAAACACATGGATCGGGTGTCGCAGAGCCGACCGTCTGCTATGCCGCCGCCTGCAGCCTTTCGCCGGCGATGCGGTAGGAAATCGCCTCGGCCAGATGGATGCGGCCGACCGTCGGCGCGCCATCGAGGTCGGCGAGCGTGCGCGCGACTTTCAGCACACGGTGGTAGCCGCGCGCGGAGAATTTCATCTTTTCGGCGGCGTCCCTGAGGAGCTGCAGGCCCGTGGCGTCCGGCTCGGCGATTTTCTCGATCATCGATGTCGATGAGCGGGCATTGCTCGTCAATTCCGCATGGCCAAGGGCGGCGAAGCGGTCGATCTGCAGGGCCCGGGCGCGGGCAACCCGGCGGGCCACGACCTCACTGCTTTCGGCAGCCGCCGGCTTCAGGAGATCGGCGGCGCTGACGGCCGGCACGTCGATACGGATGTCGATGCGATCCATCAGCGGGCCGGAGATGCGCGCCTGATAGTCTGCCATGCAGCGGGGTCCACGCGCGCAGCTGTGGCCGGGCTCGCCCGCCATGCCGCAGCGGCAGGGGTTCATGGCGGCGACGAGCTGGATCGCGGCGGGATAGCTGACGCGGTGATTGGCGCGGGCGATGATGCATTCGGCCGTTTCGAGCGGCTGGCGCAGTGCATCCAGCACCTGCGGCGAGAATTCCGGAAACTCGTCGAGGAACAGCACGCCATGATGGGCGAGCGACGCCTCGCCGGGTTTGGCACGCAAGCCGCCACCGACCATGGCGGCCATGGTGGCGGAATGGTGCGGCGTGCGGAACGGCCGCCGGTCCGACAGCTTGCCGCCCGGCAATTGCCCGGCGATCGAATGGATCATCGACACTTCGAGGAGCTCGGCCGGACTGAGTGGCGGCAGGATCGATGGCAGCCGCGCAGCCAGCATCGACTTTCCCGATCCGGGCGGGCCGACCATCAGCAGATTGTGGTTGCCGGCGGCCGCGACCTCGAGCGCCCGCTTGGCGCTTTCCTGGCCCTTGATGTCGGCGAGGTCGGGCAGGTTGGCAGAGCCCGAGCGGATCGCGGCCTGCGGCCGCGAAAGCACCTGCGTGCCGCGGAAATGGTTGGCGATGGCGATCAGGCTTCGCGGCGCGAGAATGTCGATGTCAGCCCCGGCCCAGGCGGCCTCCGCCCCGCTTTCGGCTGGGCAGATCAGCCCCTTGCCGAGCGCATTGGCGCCGATCGCCGCCGGCAGCGCGCCGGCAACCGCGGCAATGGTGCCATCGAGGTTGAGTTCGCCGATCACGACATAGGGCGCCAACGCGTCGCCGGGAATGGCGCCGAGCGCCGCCATCAGGCCAAGCGCGATTGCCAGATCGAAATGGCTGCCTTCCTTGGGCAGATCGGCGGGGGCGAGATTGACGGTGACGCGCTTGGCCGGCAGCGCCAGACCGGAAGCGTGAAGCGCCGCCTGCACCCGCTCGCGGCTTTCGGCGACCGCCTTGTCCGGCAGGCCGACGATCTGCATGCCGACCTTGCCCGGTGCAACCATCACCTGAACGTCGACCGGCAGACCCTCGATACCCTGAAATGCGACCGTGCTGACACGCGCGACCATGATTATCCCCTCGCCCAGGCAGCCCAACTCATGGGCGCCGCAACCGCCTTGGGTTGCAAGACGGAGCCTTGCACGGATCACGCACAAAAACAAGAACAATTACAGAACATATGCTGGCACGAAACCAGCGCGCTGTCGTCGACGAGGACGCTCGAGTGAGCAGCCCCGGGCGGAGCCGCGGCAATCTCTATTGGCCGGAAGTACCTCTATAGCGCCGCGCGTCTTAGCAGACGCCCAAAGATCGAGGTCGATTCAAGGAGACACGCAGTAGGAAGAGCGTCGGATCAGGCGCGCTTGTGCTCGATCGCGTCCCAGAGCAGGCTGGCTATGTCGGCGCCGCCGAATTTCTTCACTTCGCGGATGCCGGTCGGCGAGGTGACGTTGATCTCGGTCATATAGTCGCCGATGACGTCGATGCCGACGAAGAGGAACCCGCGGGCCTTCAGCGCCGGGGCGATACGGGCGCAGATTTCCTTTTCGCGGGCCGTCAGTTCGGTCGGCTCGGGCCGGCCGCCGGCATGCATGTTGGAGCGGGCGTCGTGCGCGGCCGGAACGCGGTTGATGGCGCCGACCGGTTCGCCGTCGACGAGCAGGATGCGCTTGTCGCCCTTGCGCACCGCCGGCAGGTATTCCTGGGCAATGAAGGGCTCGCGGAACATCTGGCCGAACATTTCGAGCAGCGACGACAGGTTGCGGTCGTCACGGGTCGAGTGGAAAACACCAGCGCCGCCATTGCCGTAGAGCGGCTTCAGGATGATGTCGCCCATCTCCTGGCGGAAGCTGGCGATCTCGGCGGGGTCGCGGGTAATCAGCGTCTTCGGCATCAGGTCGGCGAATTCGGTGACGAAGATCTTCTCCGGCGAGTTGCGCACCCAGGCCGGATCGTTGACGACCAGCGTCTTCGGATGCAGGCGCTCCAGAAGGTGGGTCGAGGTGATGTAGGCCATGTCGAAGGGCGGGTCCTGACGGAGCAGGATGACGTCCATGGTCGAAAGATCGACGCGCTCAGCCTCGCCAAGCGTGAAGTGATCGCCCTTGACGTCGCGCAGCGTCATCTGCTGCACGCTTGCATAGACCTTGCCGTCGCGCAGCGACAGTTTTTCGGGCGTGTAGTGGAAGAGGCGATAGCCGCGCGACTGTGCCTCGAGGCTCATCGCGAAGGTGGAGTCACCCGCAATGTTGATGCCCGACACATGATCCATCTGGACCCCGACATTGACGATTTTCGCCATCTTCCCGTCCCTATTGCATCACGGAAACCCGCGATCGATTTCAAACCGCCAGAGCGGAGTGGCCGCGGAAATCGCACACCATTCTACTCTGAAAAAGCCCGCAACATGTAGAATGCGGGCGGGCCTTAGGCAAGGCGAGGTGAGGCTATTCGAAGCCTTCGACGAGGCAGGTGATGAGATCGTGATCCGAGAGCGGCCGGACGGACGGATCGAGCTAGGGAATGATCCTGGTTTCGCCGATCGTCAGCCCCCGCGAAACGAACCAGTCGAGCTTCATCGCGCGCTCCGGCCAGCGGGTAATCAGGCTCGGTCGGGTGGTCATCACCTCGAGCGGGCCGCCGTGGCGGGTGAAGCCGCGGGCGGTGCTCATGGCAAAGAGCCCTTCCGCCTCGAAGTCGCCGCCGGCATGGTTGCCAGTGTTGAGATCGCCACCGATCAGCATGGGCAGGCCCGGGAAGGCCTCGTCGAGCGCATCGATCAATTCCCTGACCTGGCGCTCGCGATAGGCGGCAGTGGTGGCGCTTTCGAGATGGGTGGAGACGGCGACGAAGGGACCCGCCTCGGTCTCGATGACGGCGCCGATCGCGAAGCGTTCGCCAAGGCGCGGCTGTTCGCCATCCGTAAACCAGAGGCGCTCGCCCCAAAGCCGCAGCATGAAGGGCCGGCTGAGCGGCACCGACGCCATCAGGGCATTGCCGTGAAACCCCTTGGCGTTGAAATCATCCTCGCAGAATTCGCGCTCGGTGTCGGAGCCGAGGCCAAGCTCGATGAACTCGATGCCATAGGCGTAGTGCATGCCGAGTCTATCAGCGACTTCGGCCGTCGGATGGCGCTGGCCGGTGCGGGCCATGCCGTTGTCCATTTCCGAAAGCAGAACGACCGGCGCTTGCGTTGCGGCGAGATGCGCCGCGCTTTCCGGTGGAAACAGGCAGCGCTCCAGGTTCCAGGCAGCGACCGTAAACGGAAGCGCGAGCGGCATGGTCGAGGATGGCGCGCCGCCGACCTCGATGCTGTTCATCTCCGGGCGCGCGGCATGGCTGCGTCATGGGCTGCGACGGTGCGCACGATCCCGGCAAAACCAGCACGGACTTCAGCCGATGGAACGACAAGTTGCTCTACGGTTTCGTGGATCACGATGCGGTCTCCAGGCGCAGGCTCTGCGCCGACTGATCGTCGCCCGCGACAGACGTGCCGCGCTCCAGCCGCTTGCCGGTTTCGGGCGAGAAGAAGTGCAGGCGGTCGACGGCGATCGTCACGGCAAGATCGCCGGACAGCGGCGTTTCAGGAGAGAGAGCGATCGTCAGCTGCTGATCGGCAATGGTTCCGTGCACGAGACGCTGCGCGCCCAGCTCCTCGACATAGTCGACCTGGAACAGCATGGCGTCCTCACCGACGGCAGCGAGCCTGAGGTCCTCGGCGCGCAGGCCGACGGTGACGGCGCCTTCCACCGGAGCGCGACCGGCAAGGGCAATCTTGTAGAGACCGATCTGCAGGCTGCTGCCTTCGATGTGCCCCTTCACCAGGTTCATCGCCGGCGAGCCGATGAAGCTCGATCTGCTCGATGCGGCCGCCGTTCAGCACTACCAGCCGGTCGGCGAGCGTCATCGCCTCCAGCTGGTCGTGGGTGACGTAGAGCGAGGTCGTGCCGAGGCGCTTCTGTAGCCGCTTGATTTCGCCGCGCATGGAGACGCGCAGCTTGGCGTCGAGGTTGGAGAGCGGTTCATCGAAGAGGATGGCCGCTGGCTTGCGCACGATGGCGCGGCCCATGGCGACGCGCTGGCGCTGGCCGCCGGAGAGCGCGCGGGGCTTGCGGGAAAGATAGGGCTCGATCTCCAGCATGCGGGCGGCTTCGGCGACGCGGGCATCGATCTCGGCCTTCGGCCGTCTTGCGGTTCCTGAGGGCATAGGCAAGGTTGTCGTAGACGGTCATGTGCGGATAGAGCGCATAGTTCTGAAAGACCACACCGCGCTCGGCCGGATCGACGTCGTTGATGACGCGTGAACCGATCGTCACCGTGCCCTTGGACATCGTCTCGAGGCCCGCGACCATGCGCAGGAGCGTGGACTTGCCGCAGCCGGACGGACCGACCAACACGATGAATTCGCCGTCCTCGATGTCGATCGAGACGGATTTCACCGCCTCGACATTGCCGTGAAAGATCTTCGAGACCTCGGCGATGGTAATGGCCGCCATGGCTGCCTCCGTTGAAATGGTGCCGTTTCGGGAGCGGGCGGGAGACTTGTCCCGCCGCCGCTCCGCCTACTTGTCGCTTTCCGTCAGGCCCTTGATGAACCAGCGCTGGAAGATCACGACGATCATCACAGGCGGCAGCATGGCGAGGATCGCCAGCGCAAAGGCCTCGTTATAGTCGGGAATGTTCGAGCCGACCCAGACGAGCAGGATCTGCTTGATGCGGCGCACCAGCGTGAAGAAGCCTTCGTCGGTGGTCATCAGCGTCGGCCAGAGATACTGGTTCCAGCCGTAGACGAACATGATGATGAAGATCGCCGCCATCATGGTGCGCGACAGCGGCACCAGGACGTCGATGAAGAACTTGAACGGTCCCGCGCCATCGATGCGCGCCGCCTCGACAATGACAGGCTGGTTACGCTTTTGTGTCGGAACGATTACAAATTCGACAATATGTTCCAAGACGGGATGCCGGCGGAACACCGCGATCATTTTCCCTGATCCCGCCCCGGTTCAGAAGGCATCCGGCAGGTGCCGCGGCCAACCCCAGGGCGTCACCGTGACGATGTCATAACGCACTGAAAGCCTGCTGAAATCCGGTTGTTTGGCCAGCCAGAGATCGCTCGCAGCGCGAATACGCTTTTGCGCCGTGGCCGTCACCGCGAAGACGCCGTCTTCGGCCGAGCGGCGCGCCTTGACCTCGACGCAGGCAATGAGGTCGCCGCGCCTTGCGATGATGTCGATCTCGCCGAGCTTGGTGCGATGGCGCATGGCGACGATGCGATACCCCTTCAGCAACAGGCAGAGTGCTGCGCGATACTCGGCGAGGTATCCGCGCCTCAGCGCCTTCAGTCTCCGCCGATCGCCCGCATCAGTCGCCATGGCGCTCCTTCAATTGCAGCAGGCGGTCATAGAGTTCCCTGCGCGGCAGGCCAGTCTGGCGGGCAGCTTCGGTCGCCGCCTTGCCTGCCGGCATGTCGGTGATGAGGCTTAGCAGCAGGGCGTCGACATCGGCCGCTTCCGGCTCGGGTGCTGCATCCGGCGGACCGATGACGAGAACGATCTCGCCTTTGACGGCACCTGCCTCTTCATAATGGGCGGCAAGCTCGCCGAGCGTGCCACGGCGGAACTCCTCGAAGGTCTTGGTGAGCTCGCGGCAGACGGCAGCCCGTCTCCCCTCGCCGAGCACCTCGGCCGCGGCCGCTACCGTCGTGGCAATCCGGTGCGGCGATTCAAAGAACATGATCGTCGCCGGCACGGTCGCGAATTCCTTGAGGCGATCGCGCTTCGCCTTGTCCTTGGTCGGCAGGAAACCGGCAAAGAGGAAGGCGTCGTTCGGCAGGCCAGAACCGACGAGGGCGGCGAGCGGCGCCGAGGCACCGGGGATCGGCACGACGCGGTGTCCCGCCTCGATCGCAAGCTGGGCCAGGCGGTAGCCGGGATCGGAGACCAACGGCGTACCGGCATCGGAGACGAGTGCGACCGATCGCCCTTCGGCGAGCGCTGCCAGCAACCGTGGCCCGGCCTCGTCGGCATTGTGTTCATGGTACGCATAGGGCCGGTTCACGATGCCGTAGCGGTCGAGCAGCACGCGCGTGACCCGCGTGTCCTCGCAGGCGAGCACATCGGCGCCGGCGAGCGTTTCCAGCGCCCGCAGCGTGATATCGCCGAGATTGCCAATCGGAGTTGCCACCAGATAGAGTGCGGCATCGAGCGGACGGGCCGGGACGCTGACATTGTGCAGGCGATAGCTGCGCTCTCTCTGCCCGCCGGATGGTTCCGATATCTTCTGTTTTTCCACCTGCAACGTCCTGATCATGCTCGCCGAAGCGCCTGTTCGGACTTTATGAGTGAGCCGGCACGGCAGGGCAAGGGTCGAGCGGCGAGCCGGCGTACCACATCTGGGGACAGAAGCCCTCAAACCCCTTGCTTTCCGGGCGCTGTTTCTGCCATTTTGCCGGTCCACATCTTTCCGGTCGGTCGGCCGGGACACTCGCAGTTGACGCTCAGGCGGGCGCCTCGTCCGCCGGGCAATGGTTGAAAGCGGCATCCCATGCGCATTACTCTCGAGCGGTCCAACCTCCTGAAATCGCTGAACCACGTGCACCGCGTGGTCGAGCGGCGAAACACGATCCCGATCCTCTCGAACGTGCTCTTGCGTTCCGACGGCGCGAGCCTGGAAATGAAGGCGACCGACCTCGACCTCGAAATCACCGAGGCGACGCCGGCGCAGGTGGAACAGTCGGGCGCGACCACGGTGCCGGCGCATCTGCTCTACGACATCGTGCGCAAGCTGCCCGACGGTTCGGAAGTGCTGCTCGCCACCAATGCCGAGGGCACGGCGATGACCGTTGCCTCGGGCCGTTCGAAATTCTCGCTGCAGTGCCTGCCGCAGTCCGACTTCCCGGATCTCACCGCCGGCAGCTTCTCGCACTCCTTCCGCCTCAAGGCGACCGACCTCAAGATGTTGATCGATCGCACCCAGTTTGCGATCTCGACCGAGGAAACCCGCTACTATCTCAACGGCATCTTCATGCACACCGTCGAGAGCAAGGGCGAACTGAAGCTGCGCGCCGTCGCCACCGACGGTCACCGCCTCGCCCGTGCCGACGTCGAAGCGCCGTCGGGCTCCGAGGGCATGCCGGGCATCATCATCCCGCGCAAGACCGTCAGCGAATTGCAGAAGCTGCTCGACAATCCGGATCTCGTCGTCACCGTCGAAGTGTCCGATGCCAAGATCCGCCTGACCATCGGCTCGATCGTCATGACCTCGAAGCTGATCGACGGCACTTTCCCGGATTACCAGCGCGTGATCCCGGCCAACAACGACAAGGAACTGCGCGTCGATTGCCAGTCCTTCGCCCAGGCCGTCGACCGCGTGTCGACGATCTCGTCCGAGCGCGGCCGCGCCGTCAAGCTGGCGCTGAGCGAGGGCCAGATGACGCTGACGGTCAATAATCCGGATTCCGGCAGTGCTACCGAAGAACTGCCCGTCGGTTACGAACACGACCCACTCGAAATCGGCTTCAACGCCAAGTACCTGCTCGACATCACCTCGCAGCTGACCGGCACCGATGCGATCTTCATGCTGGCCGATCCGGGTTCGCCGACGCTCGTTCGCGATCTTGCTGCCGAAGACGCGCTTTACGTGCTCATGCCGATGCGCGTGTAACCGGGCCTGACGTGGTGCGAATACCAACCCGTCACGCCTGCGCGTGACGGGTTTTTTATTGGTCGATCCATCCGGCGGCTGTTGATAAGCGGACGCTTTCAGGCGCAGATAGACTTGTTTTTGCCGCAGATGGGGACACATTATTATTGCCGCCGCCGCGACCGGCTCGAATCAGCGAGCGAGGATCCATAGCGGGCGGCCGTATGAGGAGAGGACGACGGTTTTGAGGGGTTCAATGAATTTGCGCGTGAAGGTGAAGGAACGGCTCGGACGGAAGTTCGACGAGGAAATTCGCTTTTTCAAGGGATGGATGAGCAATGCCAAGGCTGTCGGCGCAATCCTGCCGACCTCTTCCGTTACCGCGCGCCGAATGGCGAGCGTCATCAATCCCGCCTCGGGCCTGCCGGTTCTCGAGCTGGGCCCGGGCACTGGCGTCATTACCAAGGCAATTCTGGAACGCGGCCTGCCCGCATCGAGCCTGGTCTCGGTCGAATATTCCACCGACTTCTATAACCAGCTCAAGGTCAACTTCGCCGGCGTCAACTTCGTCAATGGCGATGCCTTCGATCTGGAACATACGCTCGGCGAACTGAAGGGGCAGACCTTCGACAGCGTCGTCTCGGCGGTGCCGCTTCTGAACTTTCCGATGCACCGGCGCGTCGAACTGATCGAGGATCTGCTGTCACGCATCCCGGCCGGCCGGCCGGTCGTACAGATTTCCTATGGACCCCTGTCGCCCGTCGTCGCCATGCCGGATCGCTACAGCATCCAGCACCTCGACTTCGTCGTGCGCAACATCCCGCCGGCACAGCTTTGGGTCTATCGTCGGGCGCACTGACGGAATGTTCGGCGTCTACGTCACCCATCCGCGGGTCCAGATCGATCCGGACGTGCCCATTCCGCGATGGGGACTTTCCTCCGTTGGCCGCGAGCGTGCGGCCAGAACTGCGGCCTTGCCTTGGGTGCGTTCGCTCGGCAGGGTCGTCTCGAGCGACGAAACCAAGGCGATCGAGGCTGCTCGGCGCACCGATTGCCCGCAGTTCCGACCAGAAGGGTAGTGGCGGCGGCAACGTCTTCGCTTTCCGCCTTGCGGATCGCGCCGTCGCATGCGACTGGACCGTCATGGAAAACTGGCAGGGGATCTAGACGATGACCGAAACCGCGCGCGACAGACTGATCGTGGGCCTCGACCTTCCGACGATCGCCGATGCCGAGAGGATCGTGTCGACGCTCGGCAACGAGGTCTCCTTCTACAAGATCGGCTATCAGCTGGTCTTTGCCGGTGGGCTCGAATTCGCGCGCGACCTTGCCAAGAGCGGCAAGAAGGTCTTCCTCGACATGAAGCTGCTCGACATCGACAACACGGTTGCCAAGGGTGTCGAGAACATCGTCAAGATGGGCATGTCGATGCTGACCCTGCACGCCTATCCGAAAGCGATGAAGGCGGCCGTCGAGGCTGCCAGGGGTTCCGACCTCTGCCTGCTCGGCGTGACCGTGCTCACCTCGATGGACGAGCAGGACGTGATCGATGCCGGCTATGAATACGATCCGCATACGCTGGTGCTGCGCCGGGCCGAACAGGCGCGCGCGGCCGGCATGGGCGGCATCGTCTGCTCGGCCGAGGAATCCGCCGCGGTCCGCAAGATCATCGGGCCGGACATGGCGCTGGTCACCCCGGGCATCCGCCCGGCCGGCGCCGACAAGGGCGATCAGAAGCGGGTGATGACGCCGGCCGAAGCGCTGAAGGCCGGCTCCAGCCATCTCGTCGTCGCGCGCCCAATCGTCGCAGCCACTGAGCCGCTTGCCGCCGCCCGCGCCATTCTGGCGGAGATGGACGGGGCTCTCCCGCGCTGACGCGGGAAGTATTCCTGACGCTGGGCGGTCCCATGTTGATCCGCTTGACCTCGATCAAAATTTGCCGGAAGTAACTGCCGTCGGCCCCGGTGCCGAAAGACGAGGAGCTCAACATGGCCAAGGGATACTGGATCGCACGGGTCGATGTCCGCGACCCCGAGCGCTACAAGGATTATGTGGCGGCAGCAAAGCCGGCCTTCGAGAAATACGGCGCGAATTTTCTCGCGCGCGGCGGTGAACATCATCGCCTCGAGGGAGGCGTTCGTGCGCGCAACGTCGTCATCGAATTTCCGTCGCTGCAGGCAGCGGTCGACTGTTACAACTCGCCCGAATATCAGATTGCCGCTGCGATCCGCCAGGAAGTCGCCGACGCGGAGATGGTCGTCGTCGAAGGCATCTGACGGCCTGGCATCCCCATCTTCCGACAGGTCCTACAAGCCGCGTGGATTGGCCTTCACCTCTCGCGGCTGTTGGGCTATGTAGCAATCAATTCTTTCCTTTGCGATCAGGAGTGCGTTTCCCATGACCTTGTCCAACCTTCCGCCGCTGGTGACGATTTTCGGCGGATCCGGGTTCGTCGGCCGTCATGTCGTGCGCGCGCTCGCCAAGCGCGGCTACCGCATTCGTGTTGCCGTTCGCCGGCCGGACCTTGCCGGCCACCTGCAGCCGCTCGGCAATGTCGGCCAAATCTCCTTCGTCCAGGCGAACCTGCGTTATCGTAAATCCGTCGACCGCGCCGTCGCAGGCGCCGACCACGTCATCAACTGCGTCGGCGTGCTGTTTGAAAGCGGCCGCAACACCTTTGATGCCGTCCAGGACTTTGGCGCGCGCGCCGTGGCGGAAGCTGCGCGTAGCGTTGGCGCCACGCTGACGCACATCTCCGCGATCGGCGCGGATGCGTCCTCGCCGTCGCAATATGCCCGCAGCAAGGGTCGTGCCGAGGCGGCGATCCTGGAAACGAAGCCTGACGCGATCATCCTGCGTCCTTCGATCATCTTCGGACCCGAGGACGGCTTCTTCAACAAGTTCGCCAGCATGGCCCGTTCTTCGCCGATCCTGCCGCTGATCGGTGGTGGTCACACCAAATTCCAGCCGGTCTACGTGACCGACGTGGCGGAGGCCGTCGCGCGCGCCGTCGACGGCAAGATTGCCAAGGGCAAGATCTACGAGCTCGGCGGCCCGGATGTCTTGAGCTTCCGCGACTGTCTCGAGATCATGCTGAACACGATCGACCGCAAGCGCACGCTGGTGTCGCTGCCCTTCGGCGTTGCGTCCCTCATCGGCCGCATCGCGTCGATGGTCCCCTTTATCAAGCCGCCGCTCACGGCGGACCAGGTAGTGTTGCTGAAATCCGACAATGTCGTCTCGGCAAAGGCGGTTTCGGAAGGACGCACGCTCACCGGCATCGGCATCGAGCCGACCATGCTGGAATCGATCCTGCCGACCTATCTGGTGCGCTATCGCCCGCAGGGCCAGTACACCCGCAGCGGCCGCGCCGCCTGATCGCTGCGAAGCCCATCTTCTTTTGAACGGCCGCCGGCACCCGCCGGCGGCCGTTTGCTGTGGTATTCGAGCAACAGCGTTGCAGTTCTGCCGCAGTTAATAAAGCGAATGGCATTTACTGCAAATTCAACATGTCCTGATATTGATCATGTCATATCCAGCGACTAAACACCGCCTCGCGCCCGGATCGCAAGGCACGGCGGGCGGCAGCAGCAATCTCGAAAGGCATAGCGTCCATGGGCAAGTCGATCGCAATCTTTTTTGCGTCTGCGGCACTGATCATTCTGGCTGGCTCATTCATCGCGCCGAACACGGTCGCGAGCAGCGGCAAGGATTGCGCGCCGGCCTATGGCGTCGATCCCTGTACGACGGCATCGATCGATCTTTCCGGCCACTGAGGCGGGCGCCCCTCAGATCACGTAGTTCCGAACGGAAGGCCGCTTCGCGCTTTTCCCGGAATTGCTTCGAGGGGCATATCTAGAGTTATTGGCGGGGGCCAGTAGCCGCGTGCGTTTCACCTTGAGACGCACGCGGCTTTGTATTTTGGGCCCAGTGAGAGATCAAAGAAAACTGAGGCAACAGAAAAGGCGCGTCCGAGAACGCGCCTTCGTTTGCGGATAGCAATCCCGGGTTCAGCCAAGCAGCCAGAGGCCGATCAGGCCGGCCGCACCGACGAGGATGCGCCAGATGGCGAACGGCGTGAAGCCGCGCCGCGAGACGAAGTCCAAGAGCGAACGCACGACGAAGATGCCGGCAACGAAAGCCGCGATGAAGCCGACGGCGATCAGCGTGAAATCGTCGAAGGAAAGCGCGTCGCGGTTCTTGTAAAGATCCAGCGTGAACGCGCCGACCATGGTCGGCATCGCCAGGAAGAACGAGAACTCCGCGGCCGAGCGCTTGTCCGTCCCCATCAGCAGGGCGCCGGCGATCGTGGCGCCGGAGCGCGAGGTACCGGGGATCATCGCCAGGCACTGAAACAGGCCGATCTTCAGCGCCAGCGACGGCGGATAGTCTATCACATCGGTATAGCGCGGCTTCAGCGGCAGATGGTCAATCGCATAGAGGATGACACCGCCGACGATCAGCACGACGCAGATCAGGCCAGGCGTTTCGAACAGCACCGCTTTGATGAAATCATGGGCGATTGCTCCGATGACGGCCGCCGGCAGGAAGGCGATCAGAACGGACAGGACGAAGCGGCGCGCCTTGATGCTCGTCGGCAGCGCCAGCGCAATCGACAAAAGCTTCTGGAAATAGACGAGCAGGATCGCCAGAATGGCGCCGAGCTGGATGAGGACGGCGAAGGTATTGCCCGGCGACTTGAAGCCGAGAAAGTGGCCGGCGAGGAGGACGTGCGCCGTCGACGAGACAGGGATGAACTCCGTCAAGCCCTCGATGAGCCCGAGGACGAGCGCGCTGATGATCGATTGATCCGCCATATATGAGATTTTCCTGACGTGTTTTGGAGTGGGAGGAAAAAGGCTGATTCGCTTGTGTTTGCCACCACAAATTTCTATAGCTCTATCACAGGAGCCGTGGCCAGACGCTTGCGCCGCCACGCTGACGCCCCCTGCAAAAAGCTGACGCCCCCTGCAAAAAGACTCTGAGAAGCAAGATCATCGATGCCGACACTGTATCATCACCCCATGTCCGCCGCTTCACGGTTCGTCCGCCTTATCCTCTCGGAATATGGCTATCAGACGGAATTGTCGGAGGAGCAGCCCTGGGAGAACCGGCGCGACTTCCTGGCCTTGAATCCGGCCGGGACGTTACCGGTGTATGTTGACGACAGTATGAGAGCGCTCTGTGGCGCCACGATCATCTCGGAATATCTCGACGAGACGAACGGCATCATGAAGCGGGATCGTCGGCTTCTGGCGGAAGACCCGTTCCAGCGCGCGGAAATCCGCCGCCTGGTCGAGTGGTTCCTGCAGAAGATGGAAGCGGACGTCACCAGGCCGCTGGTGCGCGAGCGGATCTTCAAGCTGCAGATGACGCCGGACCAGGGTGGTGGTGCGCCCGACAGCAAGATCCTGCGCACTTCGCGCGCGAATATCCGCCAGCATATGAAGTATCTCTCCTGGCTCGCGGGGTCGCGCACCTGGCTTGCCGGCGACCGCATCTCCTATGCAGATCTCGCGGCGGCCGCGACGGTGTCCGTGCTAGATTATCTTGGCGAGATCGACTGGTCGGATGCCCCGACCGCCAAGGAGTGGTATCAGCGGCTGAAGTCCCGCCCCTCCTTCCGCCCGCTGCTTTCCGAGCGCGTGCGCGGCGTAACCCCGGTTCCGCATTATGCGGACCTCGACTTCTGAGGCTGAAACCGTGCCCGGCATCGCTGCCAAGGCTGACAGTGGGGATCGACGGCGGCTGAAGCTGACCGAATTTCTGAAGGCTGAGGCGGCAGACAAGGGCTTCGATCTCTGTCGCATCACCCGGCCGGACGCCATTCCCGAGGCGCCGGCTCGGCTGCAGGACTTCCTCGACGACGGCTTCCACGGCACGATGGACTGGCTCGCCGAGACTGCCGAGCGACGCTCCGACCCGCGAACGCTCTGGAGCGAAGTGCGCTCGGTCGTGATGTTCGCGATGAATTACGGGCCGGAAGACGATCCGCGCGGAATTCTCCAAAAGACCGATCGCGGCGCGATCTCGGTCTACGCCCAGAACCGCGACTATCACGACGTCATCAAGGGCAAGCTCAAGGAAGTCGCCACACGGTTTGCCGCGCGTGCAGGCGAGGATGTCAAGGTCTTTGTCGACACCGCCCCGGTAATGGAGAAACCACTTTCGGAAAAGGCCGGTCTCGGCTGGCAGGGCAAGCACACCAACCTCGTCAGTCGCGAATTCGGCTCCTGGCTGTTTCTCGGCAGCCTGTTCACCACAGCGGAACTCATCATCGACGAGCCGGAGCGCGACCGTTGCGGCTCCTGCCGCGCCTGCCTCGATGCCTGCCCGACCGGCGCTTTCCCCGCACCCTATCAGATCGACGCGCGGCGCTGCATTTCCTACCTGACGATCGAGCACAAGGGGCCGATCGATCCGGAACTGCGGCCGCTGATGGGCAACCGCATCTACGGCTGCGACGACTGTCTCGCCGCCTGTCCCTGGAACAAGTTCGCGCAGGCTGCTTCCGAAATGAAGCTGAAGGCGCGCGAGGATCTGAAGGCGCCGTCGCTGGAAGCCTTGCTCGACCTCGACGACCCGGCCTTCCGCAGCCTGTTCTCGGGCTCGCCGGTCAAGCGCATCGGCCGCGACCGTTTCGTGCGCAACGTGCTGATCGCGGCCGGCAACTCCGGCGATCCGGCGCTTGCGCCTGCGGTCAAGGCGCGCATCGATGATCCCTCGCCTGTGGTGCGGGCGATGGCGGTCTGGGCGCTGTCACGATTGGTCGCGCCGGCAGCGCTTGCAGAATTTGCCGAACAATGCGAGCCAGAGACGGACGAAGACGTCCTCAACGAATGGCAGATGGCAGGAGTGAGCCGATGCATGTCCTGATCCTTGGCGCCGGCTACTCCGGTACGGCAATCGCGCGGGCGATGGCTCCGACGGCGACAAGCGTTGTCGGCACCACCCGCACCGGGGAGAAGGCGGCGAAGCTTGAAAGGGCCGGCGTCCGCCCGATCCTGTTCGATGGAGAAACGGTCTCCGACGAACTCGCAGCCGCGCTTGGCCAGGCGACTCATCTGATCCAGTCGATCGCGCCCGGCCGCGACGGCGATCCGATGTTCCGCGCTTCCAGCCCGGATCTCGCGCAGCTGGCTCCGAACCTCAAGTGGATCGGCTATCTGTCGACGGTCGGCGTCTATGGCGACCATGGTGGAGCATGGGTCACCGAGGACATGCTGCGCAAACCGGTTTCGGCGCGCTCGGTCGAGCGGGTGGAAGCAGAGGACGGCTGGATTGCCTTCGGCGTCAGGCAGAACATCCCGGTCGCGGTGCTGAGACTTGCGGGCATCTACGGCCCGGGACGCAACGCCTTCTGCAATCTCGCAAACGGCACGGCCCGACGCCTGATCAAGCCGGGACAGGTGTTCAACCGCATCCGCGTCGAGGACATCGGTGCTGCCACCCTGTTCCTCGCCACCAGTGGTACGGGCGGCGTCTTCAACATTACCGACGATGAGCCGGCACCGCCGCAGGACGTTGTGGCCGAGGCCGCGCGGCTGATGGGCGTCGAGCCGCCGCCGGAGATCCCGTTTGAACAGGCGGAACTCTCGCCGATGGCCCGCTCCTTCTATGGCGAGAACAAGCGGGTATCGAACGCCCGCATGCGCGCCACCGGCTTCGCGTTCGCGTATCCGAATTATCGCGTTTCGCTTGCGCAGCTCTGGCAATCCGGCACGTGGCGCAACGCCTGAAACGCAACGCGGCGTACAATCGATAACATAACCCGAAATGCTTATAGAAAGCCGATAGTCTGTTCATCAGTAACGGCGCCACGAACGCCGCCAGAATTGTGACATTCTCTGGATATTCCTTCGATACTTGATGAAGTGAATACAACCTGTGCGCTAGTTGCGAATTTTCGACCATCCGGAATCCGGAAATTTCGTCCAATTCGAAATTTTTAATGAATTTTTTCGTTTACCACTGAGTTGCGCCTGCGTGCGGAAGGCCGCCAGCGTTCAACCGCTGATTCCAAAGAACTTCCCGGCCCCTTTTAAACTATTTCAAACAATCTTCGTTTTTGAATTTTCGTCCTTTTTTAATAATTCCTAATAGAACGTAAATGGTTGAAGCACGTTTTCGCCATTTTTCGCCCCAATTAGCGGTTCTCAGAAGTTTTTTAATCAACCATTTGACCGAGGGGATCGCCAGTTTGACGCCAGCGAAGATCAAGACAGCTGCCGCTGCAGCGCTGTTCACGACCGCTATCGGTCTCGTTTCCGTTTCCGATAGCCATGCAGCCGGCGCCGGCTGCGGCGGCGCATCCTGGTATGCGCTGAGTTCCAGGACCGCCTCCGGCGAGCGCATGAATGCGGCACACCTGACCGCCGCCCACCGCAGCCTGAAATTCGGAACCAAGGTTCAGGTCACCAACAAACGCAACGGCAAGAGCGTGATCGTTCGCATCAACGATCGTGGGCCGTTCATCCGCGGACGCGTCATGGATCTTTCCAAGGCCGCGGCTTCGCAGATCGGCATGGTACGCTCCGGCACCGCCAGCGTCTGTTATCGCGTCGTCAATTCCTGATCTTGAAATACTGCCGTCCGGCCAATCGTCGGGTGGGTTTACTTGAGAAAGACCGTTCTCGGCGGTTAATCTTCTCCGCCGTCTTGCTCTTCGATGCCATCGCCGCTACCACGGCGAAAAAGGAGTTGATCGAAGATGCGTTTGGGCGGCAGGCTCGCTGGAGCCATTGAGGTTCTTGAGGATATCGAAAAGCGGAAGCGCCCGGTCGCCGACGCGCTCAAGGATTGGGGCCTTTCCCATCGCTTCGCCGGATCCGGCGACCGCTCCGCGATCGGCAACATCGTCTACGACGCCCTTCGCATGAAACTCTCGCACGCCTACCTGATGGACAGCGACAGCGCCGCAGCGCTCGGCCATGCCGTCATGTACCGCCAATGGGGCTTCAGCCCGGAAGCGCTCGCCGCCGAGCTCGACGGCGACAAATTCGCACCGGAAGCCCCTTCCGCCGAGCGCATGCAGGCCTTCACGACGCGGCGTCTCGAAGACGCGCCGGCCTATGTCCAGGGCGACATTCCCGAATGGACGCAGGCCTCCTTCGAGGAAAACTTCTCCGACGACTGGCTCGATGAAGCCAAGGCGCTCGCCGGCCGGCCGACGCTCGACCTGCGTGCCAATACGCTGAAGGCCTCGCGCGCCAAGGTGCTGAAAGCGCTGGAGCGCAGCGGTGCGGAACCGGCGACGATCGCTCGCAACGGCATTCGCATTCCCGCCGGCGAAGGCGCCTCGCGCCTGCCGAACGTGACGGCGGAACTTTCCTTTCAGAAGGGTTGGTTCGAAGTCCAGGACGAGGGCTCGCAGATCGTTGCCGATCTCGCCTTTCCCCAGGAAGGCGAACAGGTGCTCGACTATTGCGCCGGCGGCGGCGGCAAGACGCTCGCCATGTCGGCGGCGATGAACAACAAAGGCCAGGTGCACGCTTACGACACCGACCGCAAGCGCCTTGCCCCGATCATCGAGCGGCTGAAGCGCGCTGGCACCCGCAATGTCCAGGTGCATGAATCCGCCGAAAGCCTGGCGCCGCTCGCCGGCCGCTTCGACCGCGTGCTGGTCGATGCGCCCTGCACCGGCACCGGCACCTGGCGCCGGCGGCCGGACACCAAGTGGCGGCTCAACCAGAAAAACCTCGAAGAGCGCATCTCCCAGCAGGAGGAAGCGCTGGCGAGTGCCGCCCAGTTCGTCCGGCCGGGTGGCCACCTCATCTATGTCACCTGCTCGGTGCTGCCTGAGGAAAACGAGGCCCAGGTCTACGGCTTCTGCGAAGACAATCCGGAATTCGAGATCCGGTCGGCCGCCGACATCTGGGCGACGCTCTTCGGGACCGACAAGCCGCAGCCCTGGTCGGCCGACATGAAGACGGTGACGCTGACGCCCGCGTCCACCGGCACGGACGGCTTCTTCTTCTGCCTGATGCGACGCAAGGGCTGAGCCCTTCGCCGGCCG
This sequence comes from Ensifer sp. VA4, assembly GCF_055710065.1. NCBI lineage: Bacteria > Pseudomonadati > Pseudomonadota > Alphaproteobacteria > Hyphomicrobiales > Rhizobiaceae > Ensifer > Ensifer sp. VA4. Next base: position 217,640 of record NZ_JBVQPO010000002.1, read on the forward strand.
CCGAACGCACGGCATCAGATTTAAAAGGTTCTAAACTATACACTTTGACACAAGTTTGCTTTTGGTTCATGAGAGGCGGGCCCGGCCGGGGCCCTTTCTCATGGCCCGAGCCTGAACGACACCCGCGTCTGCGGGCTCGCTCGGCTGCGCCGAAGGAAGCAACAGGAGAGGGTCATGACCAAGAAATTCATCCGTGGCGCCGCGCTGGCGTTGATGACGGCAACGTCGGCGCTGGCCCTGCAGCCGGCCCATGCCGCCACCGATGCCGCCGCCGTGGTGAAGCACTACACCGCTGTCGCCCATGCCAAGTTCGAAGATGCGCTGACGACGGCCGAGGCACTCGACAAGGCAGTCGACGCGCTGATCGCAACGCCGAGCGAAGAAACGCTGAAGGCAGCCCGCGACGCCTGGCTCAAGGCCCGCAATCCCTATCAGGAAACCGAGGTCTACCGTTTCGGCAACGCGATCGTCGACGAGTGGGAAGGCAAGGTCAATGCCTGGCCGCTCGACGAGGGCCTGATCGACTATGTCGATCCGAGCTACGGCAGCGAGAGCGACGAGAACGCCCTCTTCACCGCCAACGTCATCGCCAACAAGACGATCAAGATCGACGGCAAGGACGTCGATGCCAGCAACATCACGCCGGAATTCCTGGCCGGCACGCTGCAGGAAGCCGGCGGCATCGAGGCGAACGTCGCGACCGGCTACCACGCAATCGAATTCCTGCTGTGGGGCCAGGACCTGAACGGCACCAAGGCCGGCGCCGGCAACCGCCCCTATACGGACTACGACACCAAGGCCTGCACCGGCGGCAATTGCGACCGCCGCGCCGCCTATCTGAAGGCCGCGACCGAGCTTCTCGTTTCCGACCTCAAGGAAATGGTCGCCAACTGGACACCGGACGGTGCTGCCACCAAGGCCGTCGAGGCGGATCCGAAGGCTGGTCTCGTCGCCATCCTCACCGGCATGGGCTCGCTCTCCTATGGCGAGCTTGCCGGCGAGCGCATGAAACTCGGCCTGCTCCTGCATGATCCGGAAGAGGAGCACGATTGCTTCTCCGACAACACGTACAACTCCCACCTTCATGACTCGATCGGCATCCAGTCGGCCTATACGGGCGAATATACCCGCGTCGACGGAACGAAGATGACGGGCCCGTCGCTCTCCGAACTGGTCGCCGCCAAGGATGCGGCTCTCGACAAGGAAATGACGGCCAATCTCGCCACCACGGTCGAGAAGATGCGGGCGATGGCGAAGCGCGCGGAGACCACCGAGGCCTACGACCAGATGATCGGCGAAGGCAATGCCGAAGGCAACGCCACCGTTCAGGCGGCGATCGACGGTCTGATCGCCCAGGCGAAGACGGTGCAGCGCGTCATTGCGTCGCTGGATCTCGGCACGATCGAGCTTGAAGGTTCGGACAGCCTGGACAATCCTAACGCCGTCTTCCAATAAGCTGAAAAGGCGGGCCGCTCCGGCACCGGTGCGGCCCCGATACTCCTGTCATGAAACCTGGCGTCCCCGGCCTCTTCGCGCTTCTTCTCGTTCAAGCGCTTTCTACGGCCCTGCCCGCCCTTGCCGGCGACGGCCTTCCGACCGAACGCACCGATCTCGACAGCAAGGACCGCGCCCGCGTCGAAGCGGTGACGCGGCCGACCGACGATTTCTCCAAGGCGGAGACCTTCGAGGCGATGTCCGGGGGTGCAGCGACCTCGATCGCGCCCGTCAATGCCGACAGTTTCTCGCAGTTCTCGGCCAATCTCACCTTCCAGGAGGAAGAGGGCTTCAAGCTCGGCAATGCGCTCTTCCGCAAGCTCTGGGTTTCCTCGCCCTCCTCGACCCAAGCGTCCGACGGGCTCGGTCCGCTCTACAATGCCCGCGCCTGCCAGAGCTGCCACCTGAAGGACGGGCGCGGACGCCCGCCCGAAGGCTCCACCGATACGACTTCGATGTTCTTCCGCCTGGCGCGCCCGCCGCGCGACGACGAGGAACGGCGGCTGGTCGAAGCACATGAGGTCGGCAACTTTCCGGATCCGGTTTACGGTGCCCAGCTTCAGGATAGCGCCGTGCCCGGCCTTGCAGCCGAGGGTCATCTGAAGGTCAGCTACACGGAGGAGCCCTTCACCTTCCCCGACGGTGAGACCGTTTCGCTGCGCCGACCGAGCTATTCCGTAACCGACCTCGCCTACGGGCCGCTCGATCCGGCGACGACGCTCTCGCCGCGCGTGGCCCAGCCGATGATCGGGCTCGGCCTGATCGAGGCGATCCACGAGGCCGATATCCTGGCGCTTGCCGATCCTGACGACGCCGATGGCGACGGGATCAGCGGCCGCCCCGCGCTGACGCGCGATGCCAGGACCGGCAAGCCGATGCTCGGCCGTTTCGGCTGGAAGGCGCAGAATGCCACCGTGCGGCAACAGAGCGCCGACGCTTTCGCCACCGATATCGGCATCTCCTCCCCCGACGCCGACCGGCCGCACGGCGACTGCACCGCGGCGCAGGCAAAATGCCTTGCCATGCCGACCGGCGAGCAAGCGCGTCTCGGACCGACAGAAGCTCCGGACCCGGTGCTCGACCTCGTTTCCTTCTACTCCAGAAACCTCGCCGTGCCGGCGCGGCGAAAGGCGAGCTTTGCCGAGACGCTCCGTGGCAAGAAGGTCTTCTACGATCTCGGCTGCACGAGCTGCCATACGCCGAAGTTCGTCACCCGCCGCGATGCCGACAACAAGGCGCAGTCCTTCCAGCTCATCTGGCCCTATTCCGATTTCCTGCTGCACGACATGGGCGAGGAGCTTGCGGATGGGCAACAGGTCGGGGTCGCCAGCGGCCGCGGGTGGCGCACGCCACCGCTCTGGGGCATCGGCTTGACGAAGACCGTCAGCGGGCACACCTTCCTGCTGCACGACGGACGCGCCCGCAATCTCACCGAAGCGATCCTCTGGCATGGCGGCGAGGGGCGGAAGGCCCGCGATGCTTTCGCCGCCCTTGCCGCAAGCGATCGCCGCGATCTCCTTGCCTTCCTGGAGTCACTCTGATGTCCGCTACGCATACACTCACCCTTGCACTCTCCCTGGCGCTGACGACCGCATTGCCGGCAATGGCCCAGGAAGGGAGCGCGCTCTCGCCGCGCGTCGTCAACGAGGCCGCCGTCCCCACCGTCATGGCCAAGGCCGTCGACGCGTTCATCATTCCCGCCTATCGCAACCTCACGGAAAAGACCGCCGCCGCAAGGCAAGCTACGGCCAAGCTCTGCGAGGCGCCGTCGCAAGCAGCACTCAAGAGCGCACAGGGAGCGTTCTCCGATCTGGTCGGCGCCTGGTCGGCGATCGAGGTGGTAAGGCTTGGTCCGGCTCTCGAGCAGAACCGGTTCGAACGCTTCCTCTTCTACCCCGATCGCAAGAGCACCGGGCTGAAGCAAGTGCAGGCGATCCTTTCGAAAGAGGATGAAGGCGCAACGGACGAAGCCAGGCTCAAGGGCAAGAGCGTCGCAGCCCAGGGACTGGGCGCGCTCGAATACGTGCTCTATGGCACCGGCGCCGAGGCGCTTTCGAGCAAGGAGGAGAATTTCCGCTGCCGCTACGGCCTGGCGATCACCGGAAATCTCGACACAATCGCCGACGAGCTCCTGGCGGCGTGGCAGAAACCGGACGGCATCCAGGCGGCCTGGAAACATCCGGGCCCCGACAATCCCGAGTTCCGCGACAGCCGCGAGGCGGCCACCGAACTGCTCGGCATTCTCGTCCACGGAGTCGAGACGGTGAAGGACCAGCGGCTGAAACCGTTCTACGAAGGCAAGGACGACAAGGGCCACCCGAAGCTTGCGATCTACTGGCGCTCCGGCAACACCATGGCCTCGATCGCCGGGAATGTCCGTGGCCTCAAGACGCTGTTCGACGTTGCCGACATGCAAAGCCTGCTGCCGGAAGACAGCCGCTCCGTCGCCGGCTCGGCCGACTTCGTGTTCAAGTCGGTGATCGGCATGGCCGGGAACATCGATGGACCGATCGACGCGGCCCTTGCCGATGACGACAAGCGCGCCAAGCTCGCCTTCCTGTCGCTCAACATCAACGACCTTCTCGACCGCTTGAACAAGGATTTCGGCGGCGCGATCGGGCTTGGCGCCGGCTTCTCCTTTGCCGACGGCGACTGACGAAAACCGTTGCCCGGACGGGCTGTTGACAATTCCGGCTTTTAGGCGCAAAGCGCTTTTCGTGTCCGCTTTCGCGGGCACGATTCACCACAAGGACCAACTCACAATGAACCCCGACAGTCGAAGTCGAGCCTTCACGCTCACGACCGTCCGGTCCTGATTGATCAGGGCTTCATGGCGGTCGGATGACTCGCCCTATGGAGCCCCAAATGCTGCGCATCTACAAAAGCCAGAACAGCCACCTCGTGCTCGTCGACATGCTCGATGGCATCGCCTCCCCGACGCCGGCGATCTGGTTCGATCTCTTCAACCCGTCCGTCGAGGAAACGCGCCTCGTCGAAGGTCAACTCGGCATCGCGATCCCCACCCGCGACGAGATGCAGGAGATCGAGCTTTCCGACCGGCTCTACCAGGAGGATGGCGCTGAATTCATGACGATGACGGCAACCGCGAAGCTCGACAGCGACTACCCGGTCAAAGTGCCGGTGACCTTCATTCTCAAGGGAACGACGCTGGTCACGGTCCGCCATGCCGACCCGAAGCCGTTCCAGACCTTTTCCAACCGCATCCAGAAGGCGAACGGCCAGATCTGTGAGAGCGGCGAACTGGTGATGCTCGGGCTTCTCGAGGCGATCATCGACCGCACAGCGGATGCGCTCGAGCGCGCCGGCAGCGAGGTCGACGCGATCTCGCGCGAGGTGTTCCGCAAGACCAATGCCAGCGCCACCAAGAAAACGCGCGACCTGCAGTCGCTGATCGAGCAGATCGGCCAGAAGGGCGATCTCTTGACGGTGATCCGGGAAAGTCTGGTCAGCATCGGCCGGCTCGTCGCCTATCATGTAGCGCTCGAAGGCATGGGGCCGCGCAAGGCTGGAAAGGAAAGCCGGCAGCGGATCAAGCTGATCCAGCGCGACGCGACCTCGCTTGGCGATCACGCGCTGTTCCTGTCGAACAAGATCAACTTCCTGCTCGACGCGACGCTCGGCCTGATCAATCTCGAGCAGAACCAGATCATCAAGATCTTCTCGGTTGCCGCCGTCGTCTTCCTGCCGCCGACGCTGGTCGCCTCGATCTACGGCATGAACTTCGGCGTGATGCCGGAATTGCAATGGGAGTTCGGCTATCCTGCGGCATTGATGCTGATGGTGATCTCGGCAATCGTGCCCTATTTCTACTTCAAGCGCCGGGGCTGGCTCTGAGCGCATAACCCGCTATATCGCAGCCCTGAGCGGCGCCTCCGTTGAGGGCTGCGGATTTGCACGACGAGCGAGGATGGCATGAGAGCCGCCACGGGCCTGATCGACCGGCGCAGTTTCCTGAAAATGGCGGGTTCAGCCTGGGTATCGAGCCTTGCGCCCGAGCAGGCTTTCGCCCTGGCACGGGCGGATGCCGTCTTCGCCTCCGCCTTCATGGCGCCCGATGGAAGCTACGGCGTCGCGACGCTGACGGAAACGGGCGAAATCATCGAGCGCACCGCGCTGCCGGCCCGGGCGCATGGCATGGCCTATTCGCCCGTCAGCCGCCGGGCGGTCGCCTTTGCCCGCCGACCCGGCACCTATGCCATGATCCTTGCGACCGACGGCACGGCGGAACCGGTGGTCATCGCCGCGGCGGAGGGCCGGCATTTCTACGGCCACGGTTGCTTTTCGGCGGATGGCAGGCTGCTCTATGCCACCGAGAACGACTTTGCCGCCAATCGCGGCATGGTCGGCATTTATGACGGCACCGACAACTTTGCCCGCATCGGCGAGGTCCCGACCTATGGCATCGGCCCGCATGACATGACGCTTGCTGCCGACGGACGCCTGCTGGCGATCGCCAATGGCGGCATCGAGACGCACCCGGATTTTGGCCGCACCAAGCTCAATCTCGACCACATGGAGCCGAGCCTGACGCTGGTCGACACGCGAACCGGAGCGCTGGTGCAGAAACACCGACTGCCTGATGACCTCAGCCGGCTATCGACCCGCCATGTCGATATCGGCCCGAAGGGCGAAATCTGGTTTGCCTGCCAATACGAAGGCGCGCGCAACGACCTGCCGCCGCTCGTCGGGCATTTTTCCAAGGGGGAGGATCTCCAGTTCCTGTCGCTGCCCGAGCACACGACGGAAGCGCTGGCAAATTATGTCGGCGCGATCGCGGTCAACCGGCATGAGGGGTTGATCGGCCTGACCTCGCCCAAGGGCAACGTGGCCGTGACGCTCGATGCCCAGACCGGAGCGGTGCTGAAGGAGGAGCGCGTCGTCGATGCAGCAGGGGTTGCCGCCGCCGATCACGGTTTTGCCGTCTCCTCCTATGATGGCCACTTCAAGCGGCAGCAAAGCCGCGTCGCCTGGGACCAGCACATCGTCCGCTTGACGTAGACCGAAAGAGACGACAGCGCCGCGCGTCTGGAAGCGCAAAGGTCGCCTAACACCTGTCCGGGCCATCTTTCCGCTTCCAGCGTTTCCACTTGCGGAATTCTCTAGGCGGCGAGATCCGCCGCACCCGAGAGCCGCGCCAAATCATTCCAGCGATAGGCGACTTGCTCATGCGTCTCGGCGCCGAGCGCGACCTGTCCCTGGGCGACCGGTACTGCGCCCAGGCGCTCGTAGAAGGATCGGTTCGGGTTGGTCGACAGCACCCAGGCGAACAGCGAAGAGCCCCCCATTTCGCGGCTGTGCGCCGCGACGCTTCGCACCAGCGCCGAACCGATGCCGGCGCGCTGGAACTCTTCGAGAATGTAGAGGGCGTAGAGCTCCCGGTCGAAGCGCGGCGGCATGGAGCGCGCCTTGCCGTAGTTCGCAAAGCCGATCACCTTGTCTGCGTTCATATCGACCGCCACCAGATGGAAGACCCCGGCAACGCGCATTCGCCTGGCGTGGCGCAGCGCCTGCTGCTCGATCGTCATGGCATCGAGAAACTGATCGGCGATCAGGCCGCGAAACGTCGTTCGCCAGGTCTCGACGATGACAGAAGCGATCATCATGATGTCGTCCGGAACGGCCGGGCGAATTTCTATGCGGCGGAAGCTGTTCATGAAGGAGATATAGGGGCGACAAGCGGGCTTAAAAACGGCACGAACGGGACTGGCGAGGATTTTTCACGAGCGGGCGCAAACACTGTCCAAGGCCGCGGCCTCTTCCGTCTTTCCGTCTTGTCGTCCAGGGAAGGCCGTGCGACTGTCCGCCGACCGGGGCCGGTAGGCCCGTAGACATTTTGCAGGGCCTTTCTCATTGATGGACGACCGTGATCCCCCCGATTTCCGAAAGCGCATTCGCGAGAGCTTCGCACGGCAGGCGGCGATGCGCACGATCGGCGCAGAACTGACGCTAATCGAGCAGGGTACGATCGAGATCGAGCTGCCGTTCGACGAGAAGCTGACGCAGCAGCATGGCTTCCTGCATGCGGGCGTGATCTCCGCGGCGCTGGATTCGGCCGGCACCTATGCGGCCTATTCGGTGATCGACCCCGATGCCTCGATTCTGACGATCGAGTTCAAGGTCAACCTGCTTTCGCCGGGGCGCGGCGAGCGCTTTCTGTTCCGCGGCGAAGTGACCAAGCCCGGATCGACGATCATTGTTTCCGACGGGCGCGGCTACGCGATCCGCGCGGACGGGCCGGCAAAGCTGATCGCGTCGATGACGGGAACGATGATGGTGGTGCGGGGACGCGAGGGGATCGAAGGATGAGTTTTGCCGTCAAGGACGTCGCCGGACGCAGGATCCTCTACGTCATGGCCGTGGATGCCGAATACGGGCCACACCTCAAGGAGCGGATCAAGCCGCTGATGACCGGTGTCGGCCCGGTCGAGGCGGCCGTCACGCTGACGCGGACGCTTGCCGAACTCGCCGCGGAGCGTGCACTGCCTGATCTCGTCGTTTCGCTCGGCTCTGCCGGTTCCGCCAAGCTCGAACAGACGGAAGTCTACCAGGCGGTCTCGGTCGGCTACCGCGACATGGATGCCTCGCCGCTCGGTTTCGAGAAGGGTACGACGCCGTTTCTCGACCTGCCGGCGATAGTGCCGCTGCCGCTCAAGATTCCCGGCCTGCCGGAGGCGCGGCTTTCGACCGGCGCCAACATCGTCTCGGGTGCTGCCTATGGGGCGATCGATGCCGACATGGTTGAGATGGAGACCTTTGCGGTCCTGCGCGCCTGCCAATCCTTCGGGGTTCCACTGGTTGCGCTTCGCGGTATTTCCGACGGCAAGGCTGAGCTCAAGCACGTTAGCGACTGGACGGAATATCTTCACATTATCGACGAGAAGCTTGCTGATGTGATCGACCGGTTGGAGAATGCGGTTTCGACCGGCGAGATCCGGCTCTAGACGCTCATCCTGCTCTGAAACCCCGGAATTGTCGGGGTGCAATTGAATCGTTGCGCTGATGGCGGGCTTTCATTAAAGGCTCGCCATGATCAAGCTTGTTTGAAGGCCCCAAATGACCCAGACAGCCCATCCCGACACCGTCCTCATCGTCGACTTCGGCAGCCAGGTGACGCAGCTCATCGCCCGGCGCGTGCGCGAATCCGGTGTCTATTGTGAAATCGTGCCGTTCCAGTCGGCGGAAGAAGGCTTCCGCCAGCTGAAGCCGAAGGCCGTCATCCTTTCCGGCAGCCCGGCCTCGACGCTCGAGATCGGCTCGCCGCGCGCGCCCCAGGTGATCTTCGATTCCGGCCTGCCGGTCTTCGGCATCTGCTACGGCCAGCAGACCATGTGCGCCCAACTCGGCGGCAAGGTCGAGAGCGGCCACCACCGCGAATTCGGCCGCGCCTTCCTGGAAGTCGAAAAGGACTGCCCGCTGTTCGAGGGCCTCTGGTCAGTCGGCTCGCGCCACCAGGTCTGGATGTCGCATGGCGACCGCGTCACCGCGATCCCCGAAGGCTTCGAGGTCGTGGCGACATCGGCCAACGCGCCCTTCGCCTTCATCGCCGACGCGAAGCGCAAGTATTACGCCGTGCAGTTCCACCCGGAAGTGGTGCACACGCCCGATGGCGCCAAGTTGATTTCGAACTTCGTGCACAAGATCGCCGGCATCAAGGGCGACTGGTCGATGTCGGCCTACCGCGCCAAGGCGGTCGAGGCGATCCGCAAGCAGGTCGGTGACAAGAAGGTCATCTGCGCGCTTTCCGGCGGCGTCGACAGCTCGGTCGCGGCACTCCTCATCCATGAGGCCGTCGGCGACCAGCTCACCTGCATCCTCGTCGACCACGGCCTGATGCGCAAGGACGAGGCGAAGAACGTCGTTGCGATGTTCGAGGAGCACTACAACCTCCACCTCCTGCACATCGACGCGTCCGACCGCTTCATCGGCGAGCTCGAAGGCGTCAGCGACCCCGAAACCAAGCGCAAGATCATCGGCCGCCTGTTCATCGAAGTGTTCGAGGAACAGGCAAAGAAGCTCGGCGGCGCAGACTTCCTCGCCCAGGGCACGCTCTACCCCGATGTGATCGAAAGCGTCTCATTCACCGGCGGCCCGTCGGTGACGATCAAGTCGCACCACAATGTCGGCGGCTTGCCGGAACGCATGAACATGCAGCTCGTCGAGCCGCTGCGCGAACTCTTCAAGGACGAAGTGCGCGTGCTCGGCCGCGAGCTCGGCCTGCCCGACAGCTTCATCGGCCGCCACCCCTTCCCGGGGCCGGGCCTTGCCATCCGCTGCCCGGGCGGCATCACCCGCGAGAAGCTCGAGATCCTGCGCGAAGCGGACGCGATCTATCTCGACGAGATCCGCAAGGCCGGCCTCTACGACGCCATCTGGCAGGCCTTCGCCGTGCTCTTGCCGGTGCAGACCGTCGGCGTCATGGGCGACGGACGAACCTACGAGTTCGTCTGCGCGCTTCGCGCCGTCACCTCGGTCGACGGCATGACGGCGGACTTCTACCACTACGACATGGAATTCCTCGGCCGCGCGGCAACACGCATCATCAACGAGGTCCGTGGCATCAACCGCGTCGTCTACGACGTAACCTCGAAGCCGCCAGGCACGATCGAGTGGGAGTGAAGGTGCGCGTTACAGCGCCAGCACGATAGCGAGACATTGAAGGGCGTGCCATGGCGCGCCCTTTTTGCATTCTCTGACGTACGAAAGCGCGTGGGCAAACACAGTTGCTTACCGGCGCGCCCTCATTTCCCGGCCCCGCAGCTTAGGTCGATCATCTCCGGCACGGTGCAGCCCAACGCCCTTGCAGCCATGATTGGGTAGGCGGCCGAAGCAAGCCTGGCGGCCAAATTAAATAGTATTGACTAATCAATCAGTGTGCACTAATGATTTAGGCATGATGATCGACACTGCCCCCATCACTGCCGTCATGCGCGCCCTGGCCGACCCCACCCGCCGGGCCGTCTTCGAGCGCATTGCCAGTGCCGACGAGATCACCGTGGTCGAGCTCACCCGCGGCAGCGGCGTGACGCAGGGCGCAATCTCGCAGCACCTCAAGTCGCTGAAACAGGCGGGTCTGGTCGCCGAGCGTCCCGAGGGCCGCAACGTCTATTACCGCGCCGAGCCCGAGGGGCTGGCGCCGCTCGCCGACTGGATGAGCCACTACGGCAGCTTCTGGCGCGACCGCTTTGCCAATCTGCGCACGCTTCTCAAGGAGATCGATCCATGACCGACGCAGCCGTTCTGAAATACGAGACGCAAGACATTGTCCTCGACGAGGTGTTTCCGCATACGCCCGAGACAATCTGGAAGACGTTGACCAATGGCGAATTGATGGGCCGCTGGATCATGCCGCCTTCAGGTTTTGAAGCCGTGGAGGGCACGCACTTCACCTTCCAGACGACGCCGGCCGGCGCCTGGGACGGGACGATCCGTTGCCAGGTGCTGGAGGTGCGCCCCTATGAGCGGTTCGCCTATTCCTGGAAAGGTGGCGACGAGGGCAATATCGGCTACGGCTCCCGCCTCGATACGGTCGTCACCTGGACACTCACGAAGGTCGATAACGGCACGCGCCTTCGCCTCGTGCATTCCGGCTTCGTGACGCCGAAGAACGACACGGCGTTCAGCAACATGAGCAACGGCTGGCCGAAGGTCCTGTCGCGCCTCGGCTCCGTCACCGACGAGCAGAACTAGCATCGACGCCGGATCGAGCGTCACGACGATCCGGCACCTCACAAACCCGAAACAAGCGAAGAGAACGGTCGGCGTCGCCCTCGCGGTCACGCACCAGGCCTTGCCGTGCCGTAAGGAGGAATGGATGAGCACGTCCTATATCGGCGGATGCGCCTGCGGTGCGCTTCGCTATCAGATTTCCGGAGAACCGGTTTTCTCGAACGACTGCCAGTGCCGCGACTGCCAGCATGAGAGCGGGACCGGGCATGGATCGCATATGACGTTCCGGCGCGACGGGGTGAAGCTCGAAGGCGAAGCCAAGCACTGGGACATGGTCGCCGACAGCGGCAATGTGAAGACGCGCGGCTTCTGTCCCATCTGCGGCTCGCCCGTCTACATGACCTTTGCGGCCATGCCGGAGTTCTTCACCATCCGCGCAGCAAGCCTCGACGACCCCAGCCGCTACAAGCCTCAAGCGGTGACCTACGGTATACGCGGCCATGCCTGGGACCATCTCGATCCGGCCCTGCCGAAATTCGAGAAGATGCCGCCGAGGTGAGCGGCGCAGCAGCACCTCGGCGTCGCCGGCTTGCATCCCCATTCCCGATCGAGGGGCGTCTGCCGCGACCGACAATCCGCATCAGGCCGGCGGAATGAAGGGCTGACTGATCGTCTGGAACACGGGGAGCGCTTCCAGCTTCTCCGCATGGGCGTACAAGTGGGGATAGCGCGAGGTCGCCACCAGATCGGAATGCACGTCCTTAAGGAACCGCAACACCGCCGCGACTGCGATGTCCGCATGACCGATCCGCTGCGAGAACCAGTATTCGCTCTGGCTTTGCGCGCGGCTCGCCTCGAGGACGCCCAGCGTCTCCTCGATCTGACGGCGGCAGCGGTCGACCCAAACGGCCGAGACCTCGCCGTGCAGCCGTTTCTCGTAGAACAGGCTGACGGCCTTGTCGCCCAACCCGGTGGCGAGCGCAGCGATCCTCAGCGCCCGGTGTCGCTCCGGCTCGTATCGGGGGAACAGGGCCTCCTCGTCGGAAACAAGGCTATCGAGATAGTCGAGGATGATGTGGCTGTCGGTCAGCGCGAGGCCATCGTCCAGCACGAGGGTCGGCACGCGCGTCAATGGATTATAGGCCCGAAGCTCGTCGGCATTGCCGAAGGACGACCAGGGGCGGTGTTCGAACGCAATGCCGTAGAGACTGAGGGCGATGCCCACGCGCCGTACGAACGGGGAGTCATATTGGCCGATCAAGATCATTTTGCCGCCTTCTGCTTGTGCTGACGTTTTCCAAGAACAATAGGCATTCTCCGGATATCAAGGCCAGAGCGATTACGGCGAAATCCGTTGCCGCACCCCAGTTCTTAGCGACTTGCGGAGCACTGTCGGAATGCCGATAAGCGCCACCAGCATAACGATACGGGAGGAGCCCATGGACATTTCCGAAATCATCATCGCCGGCGATACGCCCGGCATCGAATGGCGCCTGCCCGTCTTCCGCTTCAAGGGGCGGAGCGCTGCTGCACCCAAGACCTATATCCAGGCGGCATTGCACGCCAACGAGCTGCCGGGCACGGCGCTGGCGCATTTCCTTCTGCAAAGGCTGCAGCAGGCGGACAAGGACGGCGCCATCCTCGGCGACATCACCGTCGTGCCACAGGCGAACCCGATCGGCACCGCGCAGTCGCATTTCGGCGAGCTGCAGGGCCGCTTCGATTTGGGATCGCGCACCAATTTCAACCGCGATTTTCCGCTAATCTCGCTGGCCGACCGCGACAGCCTCATCGATGATCTCGACCGCCATTCAGCCACCGATCGACTGAAACGCCAGTTGCTGCACATGGCGCTCGGCGCCGACTTGATGCTCGACCTTCACTGCGACGACGAGGCGCTGCAATACGCCTATATCGACGATGCCTTCTGGCCGGAGGCGGGAGACCTCGCCTCCGCGCTCGACATGGAGGCGATCTTCCTTTCGGATGGCGAAAGCTCCGCCTTCGAGGAGGCTGTCGCCTATGCCTGGAAATATGAAACCGGGCAGAAGAAGGCGCGCCTTCCCGGACGCCTGTCGGTCACCGTCGAGCTTCGCGGCACGCGTGACGTCTATCCGGAACTTTCCCGCAAGGATGCCGAGGGTGTCTTCCGCTTCCTCGTCGCCCGTGGCGTCGTAAACGGTGACGAGGAGGCGATCGCACCCTTCGCCGGCATCGTCGCGCCGCTCGACAATATCGAGATGATCCGCGCACCGCAGGCAGGCGCCATCCTGTTCCATCGCGACATCGGCGAAACCGTCAAGGCCGGGGACCTGCTCGCGACCATTCTCACCCGTCCCGGCCGAGCCGACGGCGCGCTCGACGTGCGCGCGCCGCAGGACGGGCTGATCGTCACCCGCGTCTCGACCCGCCTTGCACGCCGACACTCGGACCTGATGAAGATCGCCTGCGACGCGCCTTCAGGTGCCGTGCGCAAGCCGGGCCCGCTCGAGGCCTAGGAGACATCCGGCAAAGCGCGAGGCCGTCCCGGGTCGCTTATTCAGCGGCCGTCACCCAAGGTGGCGGCTGACATCTTCGGGCTGTCGAGAAGTATGGTCGAGCGCAGCGTCTTGATCTCGGCAATCTGCTCGAACTCGCTCCAGAGCAGACGCTTGTAATCCGCGACATCGCGCACGGCGATCTTCAGGAGAAAGTCGAAGTCGCCGGCGACGGTGTGGCACTCCACCACCTCCGGCATGCGTGAGATCAACTCGATGAAGCGATGGCCGACCTTGCTTGCTGTGCGTTCCAGCGTCACCTCGACAAAGGCCTGGAAACCGATGCCGGCCGCCTTCGGATCGACCACGACCGTCTGGCGGATGACGCCGGCCGCATAGAGCCTGGCGAGGCGACGCGACAGCGGCGCCGGCGAGAGCCCGACCCTGGCCGCGAGCTCGTTGTTGGTCAACGACGCATCCTCGACCAGCAGACGAATGATCCGCCGATCGACCTGATCCAGCTCCAGCGATACCTTCTCGATCACGTTTGAACCTCGCATGCGCAAATCAGCAAATGAAATGCAGGATTTTGCGCAAATCGCACGATGTCAACATTGTCTCCATGGCAAAAATCGCATCGATTTTGCGCTGATCCTGACCTAAGAAGGAAGTCGCAGGGCAGCCGGAGGAACGGCGGCCGGCTGGCTTTTCGACAGACAAATGCAATCGCTGCCACGCCAAGGGGGAATTCCGGCATGTTCGACGCACTGACCCGCCAACCCGATGATCCGTTGCTTGCCCTGATCGGGCTCTATCGCAACGACGAACGCCCCGGAAAGGTCGATCTCGGCGTCGGCGTCTACCGCGACGAAACCGGCCATACGCCGATCTTCCGCGCCGTCAAGGCCGCGGAAAAACGGCTCCTCGAAACCCAGGACAGCAAGGCCTATGTCGGCCCTGAGGGCGACCTCGTCTTCATCGATCATCTGTGGACGCTGGTCGGCGGCGACACCGTCGATCGCAGCCACATTGCCGGCGTGCAGACGCCGGGTGGTTCCGGCGCGCTGAGGCTCGCGGCCGACCTCATCCACCAGATGGGCGGCAGGCGCATCTGGATCGGCCTGCCGAGTTGGCCCAACCATGCGAGCATTTTCAAGACGGCCGGCCTTGAACCCGCCGGCTACCCGTTCTTCGACGTGCCGTCGCAGACGGTGCTCTTCGACAACATGATGACGGCGCTGCAGGGCGCTGCCGCCGGCGATGCTGTTCTCCTGCATGCGAGCTGCCACAACCCGACGGGCGGCGTCATCACCGAGGCACAGTGGATGGAGCTTGCCGCCGTCATTGCCGAGCGCGGTCTGCTGCCGCTCGTCGACCTCGCCTATCAGGGCTTCGGCCGCGGACTCGACGAGGATGTCGCCGGCCTTCGCCACCTGATCGGCGTCGTGCCCGAAGCGCTGGTCGCCGTTTCCTGCTCCAAGTCCTTCGGCCTTTATCGCGAACGCGCCGGCGCGATCTTCGCAGTGACGACCTCGTCCTCCTCGGCCGATACGGTCCGCTCCAACCTCGCCGGCCTCGCCCGCACCAGCTACTCGATGCCGCCGGATCATGGTGCGGCGATCGTGCGTATGATCCTTTCCGACGCCGATCTCGCACGCGATTGGAAGGAAGAACTCGAAACCATGCGGCTGCGCATCACCAACATCCGCCGGGCGCTTGCCGAAGGCCTGCGCGACCGCTGGCAGGCACTCGGTGCCGTCGCCAGCCAGGAGGGCATGTTCTCGCTGCTGCCGCTCACCGAGGCCGACGTCATGCGGCTCCGAAACGAGCACGGCATCTATATGCCCGGCTCCGGCCGCATCAACATCGCCGGCCTGAAGACGGCGGAAGTCGAAGACGTCATCACCAAGTTCAGGAATCTCTGAGGATCAGATGGCCGAGCGCAGCATCGACGTCTCCGAAGCCCCGGTAGAACGCCACCGCCTCTACGAGGATGCGCTGGCGATCTTGACGGGCACGCTGATCATATCGCTCGGCGTCATCATCTACAGCAAGGCGATGCTGTTGACGGGCAGCACGTCGGGGCTGGCGCTGCTTTTGCAATATGCGACCGGGGCCGAGTTCTGGCTGGTCTTCTCCCTCGTCAACCTGCCCTTCTACGTCCTGGCGGTCAAACGGCTCGGCTGGATGTTTGCGCTGCGCACCTTCCTCGCCGTCAGCCTGGTGTCGCTGTTTTCGCGGCTGACGACCGGTTGGGTGGAGATCGCCCGGCTCGACCCCATCTACGCGGCGGTCGTCGGCGGCGGACTGATGGGCACGGGTCTGCTGATCCTCTTCCGCCACCGCACCGGGCTTGGCGGCATCAACATCGTGGCGATCTATCTCCAGGAAAAATTCGGCGTCCGTGCCGGCTATTTCCAGCTCGCGGTCGATCTCGCCATCCTCGCCGCCGCCTACTTCGTGCTGCCGCCGGCAAACCTCGTGCTTTCGGTCGTGGGCGCTGCCGTCGTCAACATGACGCTGGCGATCAACCACCGGCCCGGCCGCTACGCCGGCGTGACCTGACAAGCGAGCGCTCTTCCCTCCCGCGCGTCAGGCGGCTATCACTCCCGTCACGCTTTCAAGTTGCGCGATTCCGGACAGTGGCCGGAGTTGCTCACGACGATATTGGGGCATGGAATGACGGTTACGATCTACGGCATCAAGAACTGCGACACGATGAAGAAGGCGCGCACCTGGCTCGAGGGCCGGGGCATTGCCTACCGCTTCCACGACTACAAGGCCGAGGGCATCGACCGCGCGCATCTCGAACGCTGGTGCAAGGAAGCCGGGTGGGAAATGGTGCTGAACCGTGCCGGCACCACCTTCCGCAAGCTCGACGAGGCCGACAAGCAGGGCCTCGACGAAGAAAAGGCGATCACGCTGATGCTGGCCCAGCCCTCGATGATCAAGCGGCCGGTGCTCGAAGCCGACGGCAACCTGCTGATCGGGTTCAAGCCTGACCTCTACGAGGCGCTGCTCGCCAAAGCCTGATCCCCATTTGGAGCGACGATGTCGAAGACCACCCGCGCCACGCAAACGCTTTCGAAGGCCGGCATCGCCTTCAGCGTGCACAGCTATGACTACGATCCCAATGCCGAGCGCGTCGGCCTGCAGGCGGCGGAAGCGCTCGGCGAGGATCCGCGCCGGGTACTGAAGACGCTGATGGCCGAGGTCGACGGCAAGCCGGTCTGCTGCGTCGTACCCTCCGACCGCGAAGTCAGCATGAAGAAGCTCGCCGCCGCTTTCGGCGGCAAATCGGCGGCCATGATGAAGCCGGCGGACGCCGAGCGGCTGACCGGCTACCACGTCGGCGGCATCAGCCCGTTCGGACAGAAGAAGCTGGTGCCGACCGCAATCGAAGAGGCAGCCCTTGCCGAAGCCGCGGTTTACATCAATGGCGGCCAGCGCGGGCTGCAGGTCCGGCTCGCGCCGCGCGACGCCCAGGCGGCGCTGAAGGCGATCGCCGCACCGCTGATCGCCTGATCTCTGCCATCAAAATATCATGGATGACATATAGAGCCGCGATGCGGGATGAGGAAATCTCCGATGGTTTCCGCCCGCAGCGCGCTCACGACCGGGAGCGTGGGGTCGCTTCGGAGTCGTTTCATGGCATCTGCAAGGTTTCTGCGCGCGAAGCGTCTTCTGAAACGCCTCGTCGTCGGCACGGTTGCGCTCGTTGCAGCCCTGGCCCTCTATCTCGTTGGTCTGCAATGGACCGGCAACTTCCACACGCTCGTCGCCGGTGAGGTCTACCGTTCGGCACAGCCGACTGCGGAAGCGATCGCCGCCTATTCCAAGGCCTACGGCATCCGCACCATACTCAATCTGCGCGGCGAGAAACCGCACGAACGCTGGTATCGTGATGAGGTCGCCGCCGCCGAGCGTAACGGTATCCGGCTCATCAACTTCCCGATGTCCGCCTCGGCGGAGATCGACCGCAAGGAAACCGACGCGTTGATGGCGATCCTCAGGAACGCGCCGAAGCCGCTACTGATCCATTGCAAGGCCGGCGCCGACCGCACCGGCCTCGTCTCGACGATCTACCTGCAGCAGATCGCCGGCGTCGACGAGGAGACGGCCGAGTGGCAACTTTCGCCGCTCTACGGCCATGTGGCGCTGCCTTATCTCTCCGGCACCTTCGCCATGGACGAAACCTGGGAAGCGCTGGAAAAATCCTTCGGCCTCAGCAGCTGAGGTTGAGGGTATCGCGCGGCGTGGGCTGCGCGTGACGGCCCCTCATCCCGCTGCCGCGACCTTCTCCCCGCACGCGGGGAGAAGGGGCCTTGCTGCACTCGCTCTCCCAGCCACGACCGAGGGGCAAGCTTCCGAGGAATTCCATCGCCCCTACGCCGTGCCAATAGCTATATCGCGCTTGAAATGCCTTACCGCAGCTTCGCCAGCAGCGCTGCCAACTGCCTCGCCTCGGCCTCTGTCAATCTGGCACCGACATGGGCCTCGATCGATGGGCCATAGGTCTGCCACATGCGTTCACGCATCGTCCGGCCGGCCTCGGTGATCACCACCCACTGGCCGCGACCATCGGCGTCGAAAGCTTCGCGGCGGACCAGACCTTCCTTTACCAGCCGATCGATCAGGCGCGAAAGATTGTATTGCGCAAGCAGCGTGCGCGCTTCGATCTCGAAGGGACGCAGACGGCCGCCTTCCGCCTGGGCCAGCTCCCACAACACATCGTACCAGGCAAGCGGCGGCAAGCCGGCAGCCTTGAAGTCGGCCTCGATCCGCGCAAGCACGCGCTCACGGGCGCGCATCAGCCCGATCCAGGCTTCGGTGGTTTCCGCACTCGGGCGCTTTGCTTCGTTTTTTGTCTCGTTGGCCATAGATGCAATTACATCCATCTTGAAAGCCGAAGCAAGCCCACATACATGCAGATGCATCTACCTTACTTCAACCGGGAGACTGCCATGCTTACCCTCGTCAGCCACCATCTCTGCCCCTATGTGCAACGCGCCTCGATTGCGCTCGACGAAAAAGGCGTTCGTTTCGAGCGGACCTATATCGACCTCAAGTCCAAGCCCGACTGGTTCCTGAAGATCTCGCCTCTCGGCAAGGTGCCGCTGCTCCAGGTGCCGCAGCAAGGCGGTGAAGCAGTGCTGTTCGAAAGCTCCGTCATCGCCGAATATGTCGAGGAAACTCAAGCCGGTCCGAGGCTTCACCCCGAGAATGCGCTGGAGCGCGCCCGGCATCGCGGCTGGATGGAATTCGGCTCATCGATCCTTTCGGAACTCTGGGGCTTCGAGACCGCCAAGGACCAGGCAACCTACGAGCAGAAGCGCAAGGCGATCGCCGGCAAGTTCGCGACCGTGGAAGCGGCACTCGGCGATGGTCCCTATTTTGCCGGCGCCGGCTTTTCCCTCGTCGATGCGGTCTTCGCACCGATCTTCCGCTACTTCGACCTCTTCGACACGCTCGCCGATCACGATATCTTCGATCGCCTTGACCGAGTCCGCACCTGGCGAAGGGCGCTCTCCGAGCGACCCAGCGTCAAGGCGGCCGTGACCGCCGATTACGGCGAGCGGCTGATGGCCTTCCTCAGGGATCACGACGCCTACCTGCTGCGTGCGCGAGAGGCATAGGCAGATAGGATCGCAGCCAGCATCCCGTCCTTCAGTTTCGTTTCGCACTGGCCTATGACATCACCAAGCCCGTGCGGGAGGAGTTGCACATGACGGACCTGACCTCGACCTTGACGATCCTGGAGCCCTACCCCGGCCTCTACGCCTATTACGACGGGCGTATTGCCGGGGTGCGGCTTCACTCGGAGGCGCCGAACTGGCTCGATGACGGCGCCTATGAACTGGGCATCGCCTCCTATGCCATCGTCGATGGCCGCGAGGCGCTGGTCTATGACACCCATATTTCGCTCGCCCATGCCCAGGCGATCCGCGATCATCTCGAAAGCCTCGGCGTCACCTCGATCCGCGTCGTGCTCAGCCATTGGCACAAGGATCACGTGGCCGGGAACGCCGTCTTTGCCGACTGCGAGATCATCGCGCTCAAGCTGACGGCGGAGAAGCTTGAGGAAAATCGCGAACGGATCGAGACGGCGACACCGCCGATCAATCCCCTCGTCATGCCGAACCGGCTGTTTACGGAGACGCTCACGCTCACCGTCGGCGAACGTCGGGTCGAGCTGCATCACTTCGCCATCCATAGCGCCGACGGCAATGTCATCTGGCTGCCCGAGGAGAAGCTGCTGCTCGCCGGCGATACGCTCGAGGATACGACGACCTTCATCAGCGAGGCCGACCAGACGGCGACGCACATCTCGGAACTCGGGCGCCTGCGGCAATGGCCGATTGCTCGGATCCTGCCCGCCCATGGCGACCGTGAGCGCATCGCCGCCGGCGGCTACGGGCCGGAACTGATCGATGCCAACCGCGGCTACATCGAGCGGCTGACGCATGCGATTGGGACCGGCGCTGCCATCGGCACGCTTGCGGAATTCGCCGCCGAGGAGATCGCCTCCGGCGCGCTCGTCCATTTCGCGCCTTACGAGGCAGTGCACCGGAGCAATGTCGAACGGATGAGGGCTGCCCTCGCGGCACGCTAACCGCGGAACAGTGCCGGGCAATCAGCCTTCATTTTCGCCGCAAAGCGCTCTAAGTCTTCTTCTTCCGATTCAAAAGACAGGCAGATCATGACCTATCCCGCCAATACGCCCAATCCCATCGATCCTGTAAAACTCGATAAGCTTGCAGAAGTCGCGATCCAGGTCGGCCTGCAGCTGCAGCGCGGCCAGGACTTGGTGATGACCGCGCCGGTCGCGGCAATGCCGCTGGTGCGCCTGATCACCAAGCACGCCTACAAGGCGGGTGCAGGTCTGGTGACGACGCTCTACACCGACGAAGACACGACACTGGCACGCTACGCCTACGCTCCGGACGAGAGCTTCGACCGGGCGAGCGACTGGCTGTTCGAGGGCATGGCCAAGGCCTTTGCCGGCGGTGCTGCGCGCCTGGCGATCTCCGGCGACAACCCGATGATGCTCTCGACGCAGGACCCGGCCAAGGTCGCGCGCGCCAACAAGGCGAATTCGATCGCCTACAAGCCGGCGCTTGAAAAGATCTCCAACTTCGACATCAACTGGAACATCGTCTCCTACCCGAACCCGTCCTGGGCGAAGCTGGTCTTCCCGAACGATCCGGACGCGGTTGCCGTCGAAAAGCTCGCCAACGCCATCTTCGCCGCCTCGCGCGTCGATGTCGCCGATCCGGTGGCCGCCTGGAAGGAGCACAATGCCAACCTCGCCCGGCGCTCGGCCTGGCTGAACGGCGAGCGCTTCGCTGCGCTACACTTTACCGGCCCCGGCACCGACCTGACGGTGGGACTGGCCGATGGGCATCTGTGGTGCGGCGGCGCGTCGGAAGCCAAGAATGGTATTACCTGCAACCCGAACATCCCGACCGAGGAGGTCTTCACGACGCCGCACGCCCTGCGCGTCGAGGGCCATGTCTCCTCGACCAAGCCGCTATCGCACCAGGGCACGCTGATCGACAACATCCAGGTGCGCTTCGAGGGCGGCCGGATCGTCGAGGCGAAGGCATCGCGCGGCGAGGAAGTGCTGAACAAGGTGCTGGATACCGACGAAGGCGCGCGCCGGCTCGGCGAAGTGGCGCTGGTGCCGCATTCCTCGCCGATCTCGGCCAGCGGCATCCTGTTCTACAACACGCTGTTCGACGAAAACGCCTCCTGCCATGTCGCGCTCGGTCAGTGCTATTCGGGCTGCTTCGTCGACGATGCCAGGCTGACGCCGGAACAGATCCGCGCCCAGGGCGGCAATTCGAGCCTGATCCATATCGACTGGATGATCGGCTCCGGCCAGGTCGACATCGACGGCGTGCGTGCCGACGGCAGCGGCGTGCCGGTCATGCGCCAGGGCGAGTGGGCCTGATCGCGGTCGCGATCAGGGGCCGGTTCCCTTTGTGAAAACCATCAAGGCCGTCGCAGGAATGCGGCGGCCTCTTCGTCAGTAAAGTGGCCGGCCGGCAATGTGAAGCGCTTGCCCTATGGTTGCAAGCCCGCGCTTAGGCGCGGGCCGGTCGCACCTTGGGCAGCAATTGTGCGCGCTGGCTGAGCCAGACACTGGCGAAGACGACGAGGATGCCGAGGGCCTGGACCGGCGTCAGTTGCTCGCCGAGCACGCCCCAGCCGAGCAGGATTGCAACGACCGGGCTCAGGAAGCCGAGCGGCGAGACGGCCGCCGGTTCGAGGCGTGAGAGGCCGCGGAACCAGAGCAGATAGGTGAAGGCGGCGCCGATCAGGCCGAGATAGGCCAAGCCGAGAACGTTTGCCATCGTCAATGAAGGCAGGGACGGTTCGAAGAACAGCGCTACCGGCACGAGAAGCAGGCCGCCGGCCGCCAGTTGCCAGGCGGTGAAGGTGAGCGGCGGCACCGGCGGCGCCCAATGGCGGCTGAGGACCGTACCGAAAGCCATGGAGACGGCGCCGGCGAGACCGGCGAGCACTCCGAGCGGATCGAGCGTGGCGCCCGGCGTCAGAACCAGAAGGCCGACCCCGACGATGCCCGCAAGGCCGGCGACGACGCTGAGCGTCCGGATCGGCGAGCCGAGGAAGACGCGTGACAACAGGATGACGATCAGCGGCTGGACGGCGCCGACCGTGGCGGCAACGCCGCCCGGCAGTCGGTAAGCCGAGACGAACAGCATGGCCCAGAAGAAGGAAAAGTTGAGCGCACCGAGGATGAAGCTTCGCGGCCACCAGATACCTTCAGGAAGACGCCGTATGATGAGCAGCAGCAGGAGCCCCGCCGGCAGGGCCCGCAACATCGCAACCGTCAGCGGGTAGCCTGGTGGCAGGAACTCCGTCGTGACGAGGTAGGTGCTGCCCCAGATGGCGGGTGCCAGCGCAGTCAAGGCAAGGTCGGCAGTGCGGTTCGCGCTCATATCTCTACCTAAAGAATCTCTATATCAAGATAAATTGAGACTATCAGAGTTTATCTCTACGTCAAGATATCCTATAGCTGTTGGAACAATGGAGGCTTCGGATGGACCGCGTCGATAGGATATTGGCTCAATGGCACCGGGAACGGCCGGATCTCGACGTGTCGGCCATGGGTCTGCTCGGCCGGCTCTCGCGGCTTTCGACGCATATCGGCCGGGAGATCGAAAAGACCTTTGCCGAACGCGGCCTCTCCGCTTCGAGCTTCGACGTGCTGGCGACGCTGCGCCGCTCCGGGCCGCCTTATCGGCTTTCGCCCGGCGAGCTGCTGGATACGACCATGGTCAGTTCCGGCACCATGACCAACCGCATCGACCAGTTGGAGAAAGCCGGCCTCGTCGAGCGGATCGCCAATCCCGAGGACCGGCGCAGCGTCATCATCGCCCTGACGGAGGAAGGGCTGCGCCGGGTCGACGAGGCGGCGACCGCGCATGTGGCAAACCAGCATCGGGTCGTTGCCGAGCTCTCGCCCGAGGAGCGCGCGACGCTCGACCGGCTGCTGCGCAAGTATCTGGCGGCGTTCGAGTAGCCGTGGCCAGCGCATGGCGCGTTCAAGTGAAAGCGCTGGAAGCGGAAAGATGCCCTAGAAACAAAGTGCTGGAGTGACCTTAGTGCGTTCATCTGAACGCATGGCGCTCTAGATGCCGCCGACCAGCCGACGGACACGGGCGAGATGCGCCTTGCGCTTGGCGTCGGTCGCCCGGTCCATGTCGTGCAGCGCGAGCATGCGGAAGTTCAGCCCCTTGGCACACAAGGCAGCGATGCCGCGCTTCAAAAGCCGCTTCACCGGATTGCCCATGTAGAGATGCACCACCCACCAGGGAGCACCGGTCGTGGTCAGCGCCCAGAAGAGCTTGATGTTTTGGAGGCGCGGAATGATGCGCCCGCCGGTCGCATCGTTGTCGAAGGCAACACCGGGTGCCAAAACCCGGTCGAAGAAGCCCTTGAGAATCGCCGGGAAATTGAACCACCATTGCGGAAACACCAGCACCAACCCGTCCGCCGCTTGCAGTCGTGCGATCCAATCGGAGGCCGCCGATCGATCATAGGTCTCGGTAAAATAGCTTGCGCGTTCCGCCACGCTCAGGCGTGGGTCGAAGCCTTCGCGGTAGAGATCGAGCAGGTTGACGGTATGGCCGTTTTCCTCCAACGCCGCGCGCGCTTCACGCGCAACACTTGCGGCAAAACTGTCTTCCAGCGGATGAGCAAGCACGAGCAAGATACGCATGGTTCTCCCTTATGACTGGCGCCGGAGCTTCCGCTTGATCTTCTGGGCTGGCGACCGTGAAGCCAGAAAGCGGCGCGTTCCCAAGACGCCCGTCCCATCACGGCCAGCCGGACTAGAACAGCGTGCCCTGCTTCGGCGTCTCTCCTGACGGTTCTGGGGACTTCGATTGTTTCTTGCGGGGCGTCGGCGGCTGCGGGACCGGCTCGCCGCTCCCCTCGCCCGCGATGGCTGAGACCCGGCCATCGGCAAATTCCAGACTGAGCGCCATGCCGGCCGTAACGGCCGCCGCCTGCCGCACCGGACCGCCTTCGGCATCGCGGACCAGCGCGAAGCCGCGCTGCAGGACGTTGCGATAGGAAAGGGATTGCAGGATGCGGTCCTGGGCGACGATGACGCTGCGCAAGCGGCGCACGTCGGCGCGAACCGCTGCATCGGATCGGGCGGCGAGCCCGGCGACACGATCCGTCGCGCGATGGATCTGGCCAAGCAGCCGCGACGGCAACGTCCGCAGCGCGGCGTCTGCCGCCGAAACCCGCGCCTCGCCGCGATGCACCTGCCGCTCGACGATGCGTTCCGCGCGGTTCATGAAGTCGGCGATTCGCTGACGGCGGTCGGAGAGCTTGCCTTTGAGAAGGTCTGCTCGAAGCTCGGTCGATACGCGCTCGAACTGGCGCCGCTTGTTGGCCGTGTTCATCTGCAGGCCGCGTCCGAGCCCGAGGGCGGCCTCGTCGAACCGGCGGCGCGGCAGCGCCAGCAACTGATCGAGCGACGGCAGCGCGCGCGCCAGTGAACGCACCGCCTGGCGGCGATTGTCCATCTGCCGACCGACGGCCGCCTTGAGACGAGCCGAGAGGCCGGAAACCGCGGCTTCGAGATCGGCCTTCACCGGCACCGCCATTTCCGCAGCACCAGTCGGCGTTGGCGCCCGCTGGTCGGCGGCATAGTCGATCAAGGTCCAGTCGGTCTCGTGCCCGACGGCGGAAATCAGCGGAATCTCGGAGGCGGCCGCGGCGCGGACGACGGCTTCGTCGTTGAAACCCCAGAGGTCCTCGAGGCTGCCGCCGCCGCGGGCGACGATCAGCACGTCTGGCCGGGCCATCGCGCCGCCCGGCTCGATCGCGTTGAAGCCGCGGATCGCTGCCGCCACCTCGTCGCCCGAACCATCGCCCTGCACCCGGACGGGCCAGACGACGACGTGCACGGGAAAGCGGTCGGCGATGCGGTGCAGGATATCCCTGATGACCGCACCCGTGGGCGACGTCACGACGCCGATCACCTTGGGCATGTAGGGTAGCGGCCGCTTGCGGCCGGCATCAAAGAGCCCTTCGGCGGCGAGCTTGCGCTTGCGCTCTTCCAGCAGCGCCATCAGCGCGCCGGCACCGGCCGGCTCCATCGATTCGATGACGATCTGGTACTTCGACGAGCCCGGGAAGGTCGTGACCTTGCCGGTCGCGATCACTTCCATGCCTTCCTCGGGCCGGAAGCGCAGGCGCGAGAACGTGCCCTTCCAGATCACCGCATCGATGCGCGCCCGATCGTCCTTGAGCGCGAAATAGGCGTGACCGGACGAATGCGGGCCGCGATAGCCGGAGATCTCGCCGCGGACGCGCACCTGGTCGAAAGCCTGCTCGACCGTTCGCTTGATCGAGCCGGAAAGCTCGGACACCGAATATTCGGTGAGGTTGCTCGGAGAATCGCTGTCGAAGAAAGAAGCCATGGCTTCTTTTACCGCACCCTTGGCCGAAGGCCAGCACATCCGTTGCGCTTTCCACCCGCCGGCGGCAGGCGCGCTCAAGGTTTCAGGGCATAGAGCCGAATGGACGCGCCTGCCGAAACCGGCAGGGGCGAAAGGAACGCCGGCACGCGCCCGGCGGTCAACTCGGCATAGAAGCCTTGCGGCGCCCTCGCGGCGATCATTCGCGCCTGAACGTCGGCGGCGCAGAAGGCCAGCACTGGATGCCCGAGTTGCCGCAGCATGGCCTCCGCTTCTTCCGGCCGCGCCAGGCCGATCTTCAGTTCCGCGAGCATGCCGGCGGCATTGCGGTGATAGGGCGCGCTCAGCACGCGGTGCTGCGTGTGAAGAAGGAGGGCCGCACCAATATCCGATGGCCCGACGACGAACGACGGCGGCAAGTCTTCCAGATCTGCCAGCGACGCCGCTGTCAGGCACGCCTCACCGTTCGAGACTGCGGTTTCGCCCGCCACGTGTCCCCCGATCCCCTTGTCGACGAGCGTTCCGGCCATGGCCCATACCGCCGGAACCGAAATGACAAGCGTGCCGACGTAAAGCAGAGAGGCGCCCACGCCTGCCGTTCCGCCGTTTGAGCGGGCGCGAAGGTCGGTGAGCAGCAAAGCGATCGGCACAATCGCCAGGAGATTGGAAAAGGCCATCCCGCGCACCTGGATGAGCGCAATCATCAGGCTCGAGAACACAAGCGCGAAGAGGATGAGGTTGAGACCGATCCGGTCACGGCGCCAGATGCGCCAGACACAAAGAAGCGCGGCAAATGCACCGGTGAAGTAGTAGGCCCCGATGCTCGCTGATTCCGTCCTTGCAACGGCAACGAAGGAACGCGCCTCGGTGACGTTGTCGAGCCACAGCTCGCGAAGCAGCGGATCGAGCCCTGCCAAGGGATTGCCCAGGCATTGCGGCGCCACCGACAGTGCCACGGCAACGATACCCAGGCCGCAAGCGCCGAGGGCGAAGAACCGCACGACGGTCGGTCGATCGCTGACCATTGCCGCGGCAAGAGCAAGCAGGCCGCCTCCAGTCAGCGCCAGCGAGTAGAAGGCGATCGAGAGATTGTCGCAGGTCGCAGCCAGATAGAGGCGCGGCGGCACGGTCACGAAAAAGAAGAGGCTCAAGCCTGCAGCGAGCGAAAGGCCAAAGGCAACGGTGGTCCGCGCAGCCTTCCCGCCGACGGCGGCCCACTGGCAGGCAACGACGGCGCAGACCATGGCCACAAATGGCGTCGTTTCCGCACCAATGGCGATCGCCAGCGCCGCCGCCAATCCTGCCATTGCGTAGCTGGACGCGCGATACCGCCGATCGACGAGCATCGCCAGCATGACCGCGACCAGGACCAACTGCACGTTATGATGATCGATCGCCCCCCCTAGGAACCGGTTCGAGGTGGCGATGAACAGCGCCGTCAGCCCCAGACAGAAATGCATGGATGGCGTGCCGCCGACACGGCGCCCGGCCAGACCCATTGCCGCGAGCAACGGAAGCGCCAGGCAGATCGGCAATATCGCTAGGGCCAGGACTTCCGCCTGCATTGCACCGACAAAGGGCCTGAGGAGAGCCATGAGCCCGGCGATGGGCAGATCAATCAAGCGCGACCAGTGCATCAACGTTCCGCCCTCAGGGCCGAGGCGGACTTGCGTCATGTCGAACCAGCTTTGGCCGGCCAGCAGATCGCGCACCTCTACCAGTCGCATGACATCGTCATTGTCGCGGCCGACATAGTCAGGCGCCCTCAGGAACTGGATGATGAGGAAGAGGATGATGGGCGCGCCGTAGACGAGCACCGCCCAGGGCAGGTTCGACCAGGACCGCCTCGGTGCATGCGCCGTCGCCATGTCTGATGGTGCCGCAGTGCCACTCGGCATAGTTTCCCGCCCCTCTTGCTCTCGCGGCATCATAAGGAGGCGCAATCAAGAAAGGGTAAAAACCGGGGGGGGGCGGGAACGAGCTTGTCGAGCGCCCAGCGCGACGCTCCTTGGCGTCTTGTTAACACCCTGATGCCTATGATGGCACCGATCCAACAGGAACCGAGCCGCTCGGATGTTCGAACGTTTCAACATCGCCGTTCTCTTGCCGTGCTACAACGAAGCCTCGACCATCGGGCAGGTCGTTCAAGGTTTCCAAACGGCGCTGCCGACGGCCCGCATCTACGTCTACGACAACAACTCGACGGACGGCACGGCGCTGAGGGCCGTGCTTGCCGGCGCAACCGTCGTGCGCGAACGCCGGCAGGGCAAGGGGCATGTAGTACGCCGAATGCTCGCCGATATCGATGCCGACATCTATGTCATGGCCGACGGCGACAGCACCTACTGCCCGACGGATGCGGAAGATCTCGTGCGCACCCTGATCACCGAGCGCGCCGACATGGTCGTCGGGACGCGCCGCGGCGTTCATGACGACGCCGGCAGACAGGGGCACGCCCTCGGGAACCGCCTCTTCAACCTTCTCTACCGTTCGATGTTCGGCACGGACTTCAACGACATTTTCTCCGGCTACCGCGTCTTCTCGCGGCGGTTCGCCAAGAGCTTCCCGGCCGTTTCCAATGGCTTCGAGATCGAGACGGAGATGTCGGTCCATGCCTCGCGGCTGAAGCTGCCGGTCGCTGAACTCGAGCTCGATTACGGCCGGCGGCCCGAAGGCTCCCATTCCAAGCTCTCGACCTTCAAGGACGGCGCCAAGATCCTCTGGACCTTCGTGATGCTGATGAAGGAAACGCGGCCGTTCACCTTCTTCGGCCTCATCAGCCTCGCTTTCCTGGCGGCGAGTTCAATTTTCATGACGCCGGTCCTGATCGAATACTTCGCGACCGGGCTCGTGCCCCGCATGCCCACCTGGGTCTTCTCGCTGGCTCTGCTCCTGGTCTCGATCATGATGATCACGGCCGGTCTGATCCTCGATTCGGTCTCGCGCGCCCGCACCGAGCAGCTCCGGCTGCACTATATCGCGACGCCCGCACGGGCTGCGCCGGCTGAGAGCTTGAATGCGAGCATCGCTCCCTCCCCGTTCGACGACCAGGAATCCGGCCTACAGCCAACACCACGGATTGTTCGGGAACGCCACGGATGAACCGGGAAACAACCAACCGCATACGCTTCATCATCGAAGACGTCATCCCGCCGATCTTCCGAGATTCGCGGCTTTTCAAGGGCATGGCCAGCCTCGCCTGGGGCAAGCATATCGCGCATCTTGCCGAGTTTCGCGCGCGTGCGCCGTTCCTGTCGGCGCGCGAATACGAAGATCTCTACCGGCTGCATCCGAGGGTCCACGAGGGATCGGACAATTCCGAAGCCTGCGTTCGCAAGATCGCGGCAAGCGTCGTCGGCGACGGCGTCTGCGACGTCGGTTGCGGAACCGGCGTTCTGCTGAAGCGTATTCGAGAGCCTAATCCGGGCCTTCGGCGCCTCACGGGCGTCGACTTTGCCATCGACGATGCGGCCCGGATCGAGGGCGTAGAGTATCACGCGGCGATGATCGAGGAGCTGCCGTTTGCCGATGGCGAGTTCGATACCGTCGTCTGCACGCACGTCATCGAGCATATCCTCGACTATCGCAAGGCGATTTCCGAGCTTCGCCGGATCACCCGGCGGCGCCTGATCATCGTCGTGCCGCGCGAGCGCGAGTATCGCTACACGTTCAACCCGCACTTCAATTTCTTTCCCTACACCCACTCCTTCCTTCGCGCGATGCATCCGGTTCCAGCCGAACACGAGTGCATCGATATCGGCCGCGACATCTTCTATCGCGAAGACAAAGCTCTGGCGGTGTGAGGGGTGGCGATGAATCTCAATCTGGCGCCCACTGTCTGGTTCGGACTGTTTTTCACACCGGTGCTGATTTCGGCCGGACAGATCCTCTTCAAGCTGACGAGCGCCAAGACCGGCGACGCCAACGCTCACGGGCTGCTGGCGCTCGCCCTCAGCCCGACATTGCTCACGGCATTAGCCGTCTATGGCATCGGCACGATCATCTGGATCTTCACGATCAAGTCCGTGCCGCTGACGATCGCCTATTCGTTCATGGCGTTGACGTTCTGCCTCGTACCGCTGCTTGCTGCCGTCTTCCTCGGCGAGGCCATGACGCTGCGCTACGGCCTCGGTGCCGCGCTGATCATCAGCGGCATGATTATCATCAATTCGTAAGGGTGCCCGGGACCATGATCGTCACCGCTTCCTTCCTCCTCGGCATCATCGCATGCGGCCTGCGATCGGCACGCGCCTGCCTGTTCGTCGGCGCGGCGCTGATGGCTTTCGCCGGCGCAGGCGGTGACTGGATCGAAGCGTTAGCAACGATCGGCGCCTACAACATGGGCCTCGCCCTTATGCTGTGCGGCGCCATTGCCATCGACCGGCAGCGCGACCAGCAATAGCGCTCACCCCTTCCGTTCGAAAAACGCCTTGGTCTCCTCGTCCGCGGGGAAGAAGGATTCGATCAGCACGCCTTCCACCAGGGCATCCTGGGTCGAGCCGAAGGTCTGCAGCGTGGTGATGAAGCTCAAGCGCAGGCCGCCGACATCGAGCTCGATCGGCAGCACGGGCAGGCGATCGGTGGCGGGGTGGTTTTCGATCGCCCGCTCGACCGCCGGGCTCGACGCGGCTTTCTCCAGGCGTTTGCCGAGGCGGCTGCGCGGCCCCTGCAGCCAGGCCTCGGTGCGCACGCGCTGTACGAGATCAGCCGCCGCGGCCTCCCAGTTGACGACCAGCTTGCGAACGTTTTCGTTGCCGAGGAACGCGTCGAGGAAGTTTTCTCCGGGCTGGAATGGAATGTCGGCAGCCACGGCCAGGCTCGCCAGCGCCGGGTTGACGACGAGCAGCGTGTATTCATGGTCGAGTACCAGGCCGGGATAGGGATCGTGCCGGGCCAGGATGAGCCTGATGGCATTGGCGACGGCCGGCGGCATGGCGTCCAGCCCTGCGGCCGGGCGCGTCGCCATGCGCGGCCGATAGCCGGCTGCCGAAAACAGCGTTCCCTGGTCGCGGGCCGGAATATCCAGCACCGAGGCCAGCCGCAGGATCATGCCCTCCGACGGTTTCGAGCGACCGGTTTCCAGGAACGACAGGTGCCGCGCCGAGATGTCGGCAGCGCCCGCGAGATCGAGCTGGCTCATGCGGCGATGGCCACGCCATTCCTTCAGATGTTCGCCAAATTGCATATGCCTGTTTTCTCCATTTGCCCGGCAGAGTGACGTCCGTGCCAAGTAAATCCATTACCTCAGAGGTAATTGGTTCGATGACGTCATCAGAGCAATATCCGGCCATCGACAAACGGATGGAGCCGAAAATGAACCTCTCGAACCGCAGCCTGCTCAACAAGACCTTGCCGACGGTGCATTCTCGCTGGTCGCCGCCGCCGTCCTGATCCTCGACGCGGCACCCTTCGCCGCATTGATCAGCCCCGCCGCGACACCTGTCACGATGAAGGTGCTCGGCGTTGGACTGCTGGTCTGGGGGATCTTTCACCTGTCGGCGGCGCGCAATGGCGGTCCGGTAACGGCAGCGGCGCGCATCAGCATTGCCGGCGACGTGCTCTGGCAGATGGCGAGCCTAGTGCTGCTGTTCACGGCCTATACCGATCTCTCGGCTGCGGGCATCGCCCTCGTCGTGATCGGCATGATCGCTGTCGCCGACTTCCTGTTCTTCAAGCTGCGGGGACTGGCACGGGAACGCGCCGCGCTCGCCTGACGAACCCAAGAGATCGAGAAGGAGGTCCGCCAGCCATGCCGGCGGACCTCCTCGCATTCTTCGACCGGCTCAGATGGTCTCCCAGCCGTCCTTGGCGCTGGCGCGGTAGATCGCATCGATGAATTTCTGGTTGAGGCGCGAATTCTCGAGTGTCACCACTTCCTCGGGCTCGCCCTTGGCGGCGCGCGAGAAGGCTTCCGCCTGGAGCTTGTACTGGCGCGCATCCTGGAAGCGGAAGAGCTGCGACTGGGCGTGGTTCTGATTGGTGAGTTCCACCTCCTCTCGGCCGTAGCGGTCGGCGTTGAAGGGCGATTTCACCTCGATGAAGCCCTTGTCGCCGTGGAAGACCATGATCTGGCGGGCAGCGAGCTGGGTGGAGATATAGAAGCTCAGCTCGAAATCACCGAAGTCTGCCCGCACGCTCGAATAGATGTCGGTGCCGAATTCCTGATCGCGATCGGTGTTTGCCTGAACCCGCACCGGCTCCTGGCCGGTGACGAAGCGGGTGGTGATCGTCGGATAGACGCCGATATCCGGCAGGCCGCCGCCGCCGAGCGCGGGAATGTTGCGCATGTTGTTGGGGTCGCGGTTGAAATAGGTGAATGCACCCTGGACGTGGCGCAGCCGGCCGATCGCGCCCTCGGCCAGCAGCGCGCGCACCTTGCGCCAGACGGGGCTGTAGGTGACCATGAAGGCTTCGGCGATCAGAACCCCATTGCGATCACGCGCGGCGATCAAGGCGTCGATCTCCGAGGCGCGCAGCGCGATCGGCTTTTCGCAGAGCACGTGCTTGCCGGCATTGGCGGCCTTCACCGACCATTCGACGTGCTGTGCCGTCGGCAGCGGGATATAGACCGCATCGATGACGTCGGAGGCCAGCATGTCCTCATAGGAGCCGAAGGCATGCGGGGCGGAGAAGCGATCGGCCATGGCCCGGGCTTTTGCGAAGTCGCGGCTGGCAACGGCCGAGACGACGCAGTTTTCCGCATCCTGAATGGCCGGCACGACGAGGTCGCGGCCGATCTTGGCCGTGGACAGAATTCCGAAACGTAACATGGCGGAGCTCCCTGATTTTAGCGGCCGAGACTACTGCATGTTTCCTTAAATTTCCTGCAATTTAAGGATGAAAACATGCAGCAACTCAAAGTGCTACAGCGACCTTAGCGCGTCTAAGGACGCGCGGCGCTGTAGTGCCGAGGTACGTACCTATCAAGCGGTTGATATCGTTCCGACGGAGATTCCCGTTCGGAGAAAAAAGCCCTGGGGCGGGTGACAATGTCAGCTTTTCCGCCCTATCTTTCCCTTCGCAATCCTCCCGATCGCGATATGCTTCCATCCCGTCCAATGGAGCGAACCCATGGAAAAACTGAGACTTGGCCGCACTGACCTGGAAATCGCGCCACTTGTCTTCGGCGGCAATGTCTTTGGTTGGACCGCCGACGAAAAGACGTCGTTCGCCTTGCTCGATGCCTTCTTCGATGCCGGCTTCAACGCCATCGATACCGCAGACGTCTATTCCTCCTGGGCGCCAGGCAACCAGGGCGGAGAATCCGAAACGATCATCGGCAAGTGGCTGAAACAATCGAGGCGACCACGCGATAAGGCAGTCATCGTCACCAAAGTCGGTTCCGAACTCGGGCCCGGCCGCAAGGGGCTTTCGCGCCGTTGGATCCTGCAAGCGGTCGAAGATTCGCTGAGGCGGCTGCAGACCGACCATATCGACCTTTATCTCTCCCACTGGCCGGACCCGGAAACGCCCTGCGAAGAGACGCTTGCGGCCTATGACCAATTGTTGTCCGAAGGCAAGGTCCGCAACATCGGTGCCTCCAACCTGAATTCGCTGCAGCTGCGCGAGGCGCTCGACATATCCGCGACCCACGGCCTGCCGCGCTATGCGGTGCTGCAGCCGGAATACAATCTCTACGACCGGGACGCCTTCGAGGGACCGCTGCGCGACCTCTGCATTTCGGAAGAGATCGGCGTGATCACCTATTTCGCGCTGGCGCGTGGCTTCCTGTCGGGCAAGTACCGAACACACAAGGACCTCGAAGGCTCGGCGCGCGGCAGCGGTGTCGAGAAATACCTCGACGGACGCGGCATGCGCATCCTTGGCGTGCTCGACGAGATTGCCGCCGAAACCGGTGCAAGCCAGGCAGAAATTGCGCTCGCCTGGGTCCGGACGCGCAAGGGCGTCACGGCACCGATCGCCAGCGCCACGAACCTCGCGCAGTTGCAGAGCCTCATTCGTTCTGCCGATCTCCAGCTGTCGGATGAAGCGATCCAGCAACTCAACGATGTCGGCGAATGACGGAGGCAAAGCCAGCACGATGGCATTGACGCGCTGCTGCCGGTGGCGACGAAGCGACCGGCGTCGGCTCCCACTGGTGCACCGAAGCCGACCATGCCGCCGTGCGGCGGCTCCGTGAGCGCTCCTCCGGCACCGACGAGCATGTGCGCTACAAGGTCAGTTTCCGCACATTCCGCAAATCCGGAAAACCGGCATAGGCCTCGGCATGGCTGCCGCCTTGGTTGGCCATGCCGGCCTTCGTCAGGACGCCGCGCGGCTGCACGAAGCTCATGATCCGGCGCGCGGGCCGCTCGTGCCACTGGATGTTGAAAGCCCAGAGCTTCGGGAAGAAACAGAGCGAGGCGTAGGGCAGGTGGTCGTGGATCCACCAGGCGATCGACTGCCAGCCGCCGATGTCGCCGCGCCGGTCCCATACCCAGGGGATGACGATGCAGGCGGTGGCGCCGATACATCCGTCGGCGTCGCGCATGTCCCAGATATGGTCGGCGGCCGAAGCGGCATTGGTCGAACAATTGAGGCCATTGGCGTTGCCGAAGCCGTTGACGGCGCGATTGCGGTAGCCGGAGCGAATGACGAGGCGGCCGAAGGTCGCTTCCAGCGGCTCCAGCAGTTCTTCGCAGAGGCGCCGCCCCGCCTCGATCGCGAGATCCGGATCATCAGGGATGTTCGGGATACGGTAGAAATCGGCGATCTCCGAATGCAGGAACTCGCGGAAGAAGAAATTCCGGGAGAGCCGCACACGGCCGAGATCTTCAAGACCCTTCATCGATCCGGGCTTCTTCATCGTCTTCCTTTCTCATCCGAACAAACGGAGTGCGCGAGCCAATGGCATTCCAGATTCGGCCCAACCGCGCCACCCGATTCCAGAGCGGCTGCTATCCGCTGTGCCGGAAGAAATCGATGAAGGCGCGCAGCGCCGGCCGCATCTGCCTGCGGCTCGGATAATAGAGATATGGACCGGCATAGGGTGCGCACCAGTCTTCCATGACGCGCTCCAGCCGACCTTCGGCGATCGCCGTCTCGACCCGGGAGCGAAAGAGATAGGCAAGACCGGCACCGCCGATCGCCGCCTTGATGATCGGCCTGTCCTCGGCGAGGATTAGCGGGCCTTCGACCGATACCGTCAACTCCTCGCCGTCCTTCTCAAACTCCCAGCGATAGAGCGCGCCATTGGAAAAGCGCAGGCGGATGCAGCGATGCTGAGCGAGATCGCGCGGGTGCTGCGGCCGGCCATGGCGCGCGAAGTAGTCGGGCGACGCAACGACGGCACTTTCGAGCTCCGGCCCGACCTTCACCGCGATCATATCGGCCTCCAGACTTTCGCCGAGCCTGATTCCGGCGTCGTAGCCCTTTTCAACGATGTCGGTGAAGCCGTCCTCGTTGGCGATCTCCAGGACGATCTCGGGATAGCGGTTCAGGAAGGCGCCGAGCCGGGGCGCGAGGATGAGATCGGCGGCAAACCGCGGCGCCGTGATGCGCAGGTTGCCGGCGGGGCGCTCACGCGCGTCGGCGGCGGCCTCTAGTGCGAGGGCGATCTCTTCCAGCGCCGGCGCCAGCCGTTCGAGCAGCCGGCGCCCCTCCTCCGTCGGCGCGACACTGCGCGTGGTGCGCGCCAGAAGGCGGATGCCGAGGCTCGTCTCGAGGCTGCCGACGGCATGGCTCACCGCTGATGGCGCCACGCCCAGTTCTCGGGCGGCCCCGCGAAAACTGCCATGGGCGGCAACGGCGGCCAATACCGCAAGTTGGGAGAGCTGTGTTCTGTTCATTGATCGAAATGATAGAACAGCCCGTGAGAATTGACAGTGATTTTCAGCCGCGGCGCATGGCCCTATTCTTCAATCGTCGCCAACGTCGGACGGAGCGAGGAGTTCGTCAGCCTTGGCGCAGAGGAACCGTCGTTCGCCCACGCGGGCTCGTCGGCGGCGCCCGACCATCAATTCACGCCTCGGACGATAGACGTGCCCTCCCAGCGCGCGAGTTTCGATGCGTGCCAGCTAGACAAGGAAACGACATGAAGACCCGCAAACTCGGGAATGACCTCACCGTCTCCACCATCGGCCTCGGATGCATGGGCATGAGCTTCGCCTATGGCGCCACGGACGAGGCGGAATCGATTCGCACGCTCCACCGCGCCGTCGATCTCGGCATCACCTTCTTCGATACGGCCGAAGTCTACGGCCCGTTCGAGAACGAGAAACTGCTCGGCAAGGCTCTCGGGCCGCTGCGCGACAAGGTGACGATCGCCACGAAATTCGGCTTTCGCATCGAAGCCGGCGCGCCGGTAGCCCAGGCGATCAGGGGTGTCGACGGACGGCCGGAGCATGCGAAGGCGGTGGCGGAAGCCTCGCTCAAGCGGCTCGGCACCGATGTCATCGACCTCTACTACCAGCATCGCGTCGATCCGGAGGTGCCGATCGAGGACACCGTCGGCGCCATGGCCGAGTTGGTGCGCGAGGGTAAGGTGCGGACCATCGGCCTTTCGGAAGCGAGTGCCGCCACCATCCGCCGGGCCCACAAGGTTCATCCGATCGCCGCTGTTCAAAGCGAATACTCGCTGTGGTCGCGTGACCCGGAAGAAGACGTGCTTGCCACCTGCCGCGAACTCGGCATCGGGTTCGTGCCCTACAGCCCGCTCGGGCGTGGCATGCTGACCGGCGCCCTGCGCAAGGCTGACGATCTCGAAGCCGACGATTTCCGACGCTCGCTGCCGCGTTTCCAGGCGGAGAATTTCGACGCCAATGTCCGGCTCGTCGAGACACTCCAGGCGCTGGCCGAAGAAAAGGGCGTCACCGCCGCTCAGCTCGCGCTCGGCTGGGTCGTCAACCAGGGCGATTTCATCGTGCCGATCCCCGGCGCCCGCAAGCTCAATCATCTGGAGCAGAATGCTGCGGCCGCAGACATCACCCTCACGGCCGAGGAATCCCGCCGGCTCGCCGACGCTCTCTCGCCGGCCTTGGTCGCCGGCAAACGCTACACGGACGCCTCGCTGGCGCTCACCAACCGTTGAGCTGGAGCGTCTCCCGTTGAAGCGGCGTGGTGGAAGCCCTCTATCTGTTTGTTTCCACCGCATTTCCTGACGGAAAACCGCTTCACACTTTTCCTGGAAATGCTTTGTTTCTACCGCATTTCCTGACGGAAAACCGCTTCACACTTTTCCTGGAAATGCTTTGTTTCTACCGCATTTCCTGACGGAAAACCGCTTCGCATTTTTCCTGGGAATGCTCTATTGCTCCCGGCCCGCCGTCACAGGCGGGGAGATTTCCCATCGAAATTCCCACCGGACGCACTACCTCTCAACCAACGGCAACAAATCTGGAGGAGCGGGAATGTCCGACGAGCAGGCGATCAGCGCAGTGGTGCATCTCTATGTCGACGGCATGGCCTTTGCCAACGAGGGCGCTCTGCGCAAGGCGTTTCACCCCGATGCAGCGATCATCGGCAACTACAAGGGCGCGCTCGAATGGACGACGCGCGAAGGCTTCATCAAGACGATCGTCGAGGCGGGGGCTGCGCCACCTGGAACCCAGCCGGAGATGGACGTGCAGAAGATCGATATCACCGGTGATGCCGCAACCGTGAGAGTGGTCGACAGTTTCGCCGGCGAACGCTATTCCGACCATCTGTCGCTGGTGAAGATCGACGGGCGCTGGGTGATCGTCAACAAGGTCTTCCATCAGCACGCGTCATGACGGAAATCCTGCAGAAGACCGAGCCGACGGGCAGGCTCATCGGCATCGACCATATCCAGCTTGCCATGCCGGCGGGTGTCGAGCCGGCGGCACGTGGCTTCTATGGCGGCCTTCTCGGCCTCTCGGAAGTAACGAAGCCGGCCAATCTTCTCGCGCGCGGCGGCTGCTGGTTCGAGCAGGGCAATATCCGCGTGCATCTCGGCATCGACCGAGACTTCAGGCCGGCGCGCAAAGCGCATCCGGGTTTCCTCGTCGACGATCTCGACTGTCTGACGTTGCGGCTCGAAGCGGCCGGCGTGACGATCGTCGAGGACGAACCGCTTGCCGACTACCGCAGATGTTATGTCTACGACCCTTTCGGCAACCGTATCGAACTGATGCAGCGCCTGGACTGAGTTCGAACGAAAAAGGGCCGCTGCGATCCAGCGGCCCTTTCGATCGAGTGCTTGCCTACAGCGCCGCGCGTCTTATCAGACGCGCAAAGGTCGCTGTAGCACTTTGATTTTCTGCATGTCTTCGCCCTTAAATCGAGGTCGTTTTAAGGAGACATGCAGTAGGGCTCACGCCCGGAGCACGCCGCCCGTCGATTTCGTCACATTGGCGACGATCTTGGCGGTGAGAGCCTCGAAGTCCTCGTCGGTCAGCGTGCGCTCGACCGGTTGGATGGTAACTTCGATGGCGATCGACTTCTTGCCTTCGCCGAGCGAGGCGCCTTCGAAGACGTCGAAGACGCTGACGCCCGTCACCAGCTTGCGGTCGGCGCCCGAAGCCGCGCGCAGGATGGCGCCGGCTTCCACCGTCTTGTCGACGACGAAGGCGAAGTCGCGCTTCACCGCCTGGAAGGGCGAGAGATCGAGCGCCGGCTTGGTGCGGGTCGCCTTCTTCTTCGGTTCGGGCATGGCGTCGACATAGATCTCGAAGCCGCACAGCGCGCCCGAAACGTCAAGCGCTTCCAGCGTCTTCGGGTGGAATTCGCCGAAGGAGCCGAGAATGATCTTCGGCCCGAGCTTGATCGTGCCGGAACGGCCCGGGTGATACCAGGCGGGGCCGCCCGGTTCGAACTGGACATTGCCCATCGGCACGCCGCAGGCTTCGAGCACGGCAATCGCGTCGGCCTTGGCATCAAAGACGTCGACCGGCTTGCCGCCGCCCTTGGCCGCGTTCGACCAGAGACGGCCGGCGCCGTTCAGCGACGCCGTGCCGCGGCGGATGCCGCCGGCAACGCGGCGCTGGGTTTCAGGTGTATCGCCCTCATAGGTGCCGGAGACTTCGAAGATCGCGACGTCGCCGAAGCCCTTGTCGGCATTGCGCTGGGCAGCCGTCAGGAGACCCGGCAGCAGCGACGGGCGCATGTCCGACATGTCGGAGGCGATCGGATTGGCGAGCTTCAACGCCGGCGCACCGCCGCCGAAGAGCTTCGCCTGCTCCTCGGAGATGAACGACCAGGTGACCGCTTCCAGCATGCCGCGGCTTGCAAGTGCGCGCTTGGCAAGGCGGGTGCGGATCTGCAGCGTCGTCAGGATCTTGCCGTTGACGGTTCCATGGCTCGGCAGCGGGGCGGCGACGATGTTGTCGACGCCGTGGATGCGCATGACCTCTTCGACGAGGTCGGCCTTGCCGTCGACATCCGGGCGCCAGGACGGAACCGAAACCTTGAAGCGCTCACCCGAACCTTCGACGCCGAAGCCAAGCTTCTTCAGGATCGAGACGCTTTCCTCAGACGAAACCTCAAGGCCGGTCAGGCGCTTCACCTCGGAAACCGGGAAATCGACGATCTTCGGCGTGTGGCCGGCGTAACCGACCACTTCCGCCTTGGCCGCCCTGCCGCCGCAGAGTTCAAGCACCAGCTCGGTCGTACGCTCGAGGCCAGGCACCATGTATTCCGGATCGACGCCGCGCTCGAAGCGGTAGCGGGCATCGGTGATGATGCCGAGGGTACGGCCGGTCTTGGCGATGTTCATCGGATCCCAGAGCGCCGATTCGATCAAGACGTCCGTGGTGTTCTCGTCGCAGCCGGAATGCTCGCCTCCCATGACGCCGCCGATCGATTCGATCGCCTTTTCATCGGATATGACGACGTTGTTGGGCCCGAGCTTGTATTCGCGCTGGTCGAGCGCCAGCACGGTTTCGCCTTCCTTGGCCCGGCGGACCGTCAGGTTGCCCTTGACCTTGGCGGCGTCGAAGACGTGCATCGGCCGGCCCTGGTCGAAGGTCATGTAGTTGGTGATGTCGACCAATGCGTTGATCGGGCGCAGGCCGATCGCCAGCAGCCGCTGCTGCATCCACTTCGGCGACGGGCCGTTCTTGACGCCGCGCACCAGCCGCAGCGAGAAGCCCGGGCAGAGGTGCTTGTCTTCGCCGAGGTCAAGCGTGAGCTTCACCGGTGTTTCGCCTTCGACGGCGAAAGACGGCGCCTTACGCGCCTTGAGTGTGCCGAGGCCGGAGGCGGCGAGGTCACGGGCGATGCCGTAGACGCTGGTGCAGTCTGGCCGATTCGGCGTGAGGTTGATCTCGATCATCGGATCGTCGAGGCCGGCATAGGCGGCATAGCTCGTGCCGACAGGCGCATCGGCGGGCAGGTCGATGATGCCGTTATGATCGTCGGAGATCTGCAGCTCCTTTTCCGAGCACATCATGCCGCGGCTTTCGACGCCGCGGATGGTACCGACGGCGAGCGTCACGTCGATGCCGGGCACGTAAGTGCCCGGAGCGGCAAAGGCGCCGACAAGGCCGGCGCGCGCATTCGGTGCGCCGCAGACGACCTGGATCGGAGCGCCAGAGCCGGTATCGACCATCAGCACGCGAAGCTTGTCGGCATTCGGATGCTGCTCGGCCGAGACGACCTTGGCGATGACGAAAGGTTTGAAGGCGGCCTTGTCGTCGACGTCTTCCACTTCGAGCCCGATCATCGTCAGGCGCGCGCAGATTTCTTCGAGCGTGGAGTCGGTTTCAAGGTGGTCCTTGAGCCAGGAAAGCGTGAATTTCATGATTTCACCTGTGTCCTAGGAGCATTTTGCAGTCAGGTGGCCTCACCTGACGTCGCACAAATGCGGCAAATCAAAAAGAACGAGCGGAAGCGCGAACGGTGTGAGCGCACCCGCTCTGATCAGCTGCGCGATCAGGCCGAAAGACCGCCGAACAGCGTCGGCATGTCGAGCGGGCGGAAACCGTAATGGGTCATCCAGCGAACGTCGGCGTTGAAGAAGTCGCGCAGGTCCGGCATGCCGTATTTCAGCATGGCGATGCGGTCGAGGCCCATGCCCCAGGCGAAGCCCTGGTACTTGTCCGGATCGAGCCCGCCCGAGCGCAGCACGTTCGGATGCACCATGCCGCAGCCGAGGATCTCCATCCAGTCGGTGCCTTCGCCGAACTTCACGATCGGGCCGGAACGGTCGCACTGGATATCGACCTCGAAGGACGGCTCGGTGAAGGGGAAGAAGGACGGACGGAAGCGCATCGTCACCTGATCCACCTCGAAGAAGGCCTTGCAGAACTCTTCCAGCACCCAGCGCATGTTGGCGACATTCGCCGCCTTGTCGATCACCAGGCCTTCGACCTGATGGAACATGGGCGAGTGGGTCGCGTCAGAATCCTGGCGGTAGGTCTTGCCGGGGATGATGATGCGGATCGGCGGCTGCTCAGCTTCCATGGTGCGGATCTGCACCGGCGAAGTGTGCGTGCGCAGTACCTTGCGCTCGCCCTTCTCATCCGGATTGAAGAAGAAGGTGTCGTGCATCTCGCGGGCCGGATGGCCCTCGGGGAAGTTCAGCGCGGTGAAATTGTAGTAGTCGGTCTCGATATCCGGACCTTCGGCGATCGAGAAGCCCATGTCACCGAAGATCGCGGTGATCTCGTCAACGATCTGGCTGATCGGGTGAATGCGGCCGCGTTCGGCCGGCGAGGAGCGGACCGGAAGGCTGATATCGACGGTCTCGCGCGCCAGGCGCTCGGCGATCGCCTGGTCCTTCAGCGCCGCCTTGCGGGCGGCAATCGCCTCGGCGACCGTGTTCTTCAGCGCGTTGATCTGGGCGCCGCGGGTCTGGCGCTCCTCCGGCGTCATGGTACCGAGCGTCTTCAGCAGCTCGGAGATCGAGCCCTTCTTGCCAAGCGCATTGACACGCACCGCCTCGATCGATCCTTCATCGTCGGCGGCATGGATATCCGCCAGCAGTGTCCGTTCCAGTGTTTCCAGTTCGCTCATTCTGTCCTGCCTCGATGCGGGAATGGGTTCGGTTCTATATCGGCTCAAGTCTTCAGGAATGTGATCGCGCCGCGGTCGCGAAGAATGCCGGTGCAAGGACGACCAAGCCGCAGGCTCGGCCGAAGCGTCGTCGGATGAGGGAACCGGGGCAGTTCCTTTCGATCGTCTCGCACGTTCATCTCGCGAAATAAGAAAAACCCGCGCCAGCCCTGCCAGCGCGGGTTTCCCAACGAATTTCAAGTACGGTTTTGGGAAAACGCTGGCTTAACGGACAGCGCTTTCAAACTCGTTTGCCGTGCCGGCTTCCTTGAGATAGGCAAGCGCCTTCTTGGAAGCTTCGACGAGGGCGCCGAATGCTGCCGGCTCATGGATCGCCATGTCGGACAGAACCTTGCGGTCGACTTCGATGCCAGCCTTGTTCAGGCCGTCGATGAAGCGGCCGTAGGTCAGGCCGAATTCGCGGACGGCAGCGTTGATGCGCTGGATCCAGAGAGCGCGGAAGTTGCGCTTGTTGACCTTGCGGTCGCGGTAAGCGTACTGCTTCGAACGGTCAACCGCTGCCTTGGCGGCGCGGATGGTGTTCTTGCGGCGGCCGTAGAAACCCTTGGCTGCCTTGAGCGTCTTCTTGTGCTTGGCGTGGGCGGTAACGCCGCGTTTTACACGTGCCATGTCATGATCTCCTTAACGTATCCAATGTGCCTGAAAGTCTTAGAGACCGTTCGGCAGGTAGTTCTTGACGACCTTCTTGCCGTCGGGCTCGGCGAGAACCATGGTTCCACGCGCGTCGCGGATGAACTTGTTGGTACGCTTGATCATGCCGTGGCGCTTACCAGCAGCCGCTGCACGAACCTTGCCGGTCGCGGTGATCTTGAACCGCTTCTTGGCAGACGATTTCGTCTTCATCTTGGGCATTTTGCTACTCCATTGTTCTTTAAAATGCGAAACGAACAGACGAGGCTCGTTTCCAGCGTTAAGAACGGCCACGGCATGCCCTGCCGGACCGTTCGGACGGGGGCTTATAACCGCACATCCGGAAAAGCGCAACTGCGGAATCGAAGATGGGCCGCAAGCCGTGGCTGAAGGCCTGCCACCATTGTCCGACGCATCGCGAACACCTTGTCCCTAGGCGGGATCGCGCGGTCTCCGGCGGCCGCCGCCGGTGTCGAATGTCAATACGGCCTCGAGGCCGCCCAGCGACGACTGCCCGAGCGACAGCACCGCGCCATAGGCGTCGGCGATATCGGCGCTGATCGCAAGTCCGAGGCCGGAATTGGCGGCGTGATTGCCCTCAGTGTCCT
This sequence comes from Ensifer sp. VA4, assembly GCF_055710065.1. Lineage (NCBI taxonomy): Bacteria > Pseudomonadati > Pseudomonadota > Alphaproteobacteria > Hyphomicrobiales > Rhizobiaceae > Ensifer > Ensifer sp. VA4. The sequence continues at coordinate 260,471 of NZ_JBVQPO010000002.1, forward strand.
CACCATGGGCGCCGCGGCGCAGGACCTGTTCCCGGTCCGCCTCGGCAACGCCGGGACCGTCGTCGCCAACGGCGATGCGCACCCGACCGTCAGCCGCCTCCGCCGAGAGCCGGATGCGGGTCCGCGCCCATTTGGCGGCGTTGTCGAGCAAATTGCCGAGGCATTCGGCCAGGTCGGCCGGATCGAGGTCAAGCGAAATCGACGGATCGATCTCGACTTCCCAGACGACATTGCGCTCGGCCGTTATCGGCCGCAGGACATTGACCAGCTTGCCGCCGAGGCTGGCGATCGACGTGGTTGCCATGCGTTCGACACCCATGCGGGCCGCCTGAATCTGGCGATCGGCACGCTGGCGCACCAGATCGACCTGCTCGAGCGCGATCCGCCGCTCTTCCTGCGGCAGGCTCTCGGCAAGCTGGGCAAGCACGGTCAACGGCGTCTTCAGGCCGTGGGCAAGATCGCTGGCACGGGCGCGCGCTTGCGCCAGGGCTGCCTCGCGCTCGGAAAGCAGCAAATTGATCTCGGCGATCAGGGGCTGTACTTCGGTGGGGCCGGCCGAACCAAAATCCTTCTCTTCGCCGGATCGAACCCGGGCCGCCTGCTCGCGCAAGCGCACCAGCGGTGAAAGTCCGAGCGCGCCCTGTAGAAACGCGGCACCGGCGAGCACGAAGGCGGTTGCCACCAGCATCAGCCGGATCTGGCTGTGAAAGTCGGCCAGCGCATCATCGAGTTCGCTGCGCGCGAAGCCGGCGGCAACGGAGAACCGTCGCGCATCCGGCCCCTCACCGAAAGTCAGCGTCTGCTGGTAGACCAGCACAGATGCTCCGTCCGGACCTTCTACCTCCAGGAAGCCCAGATGGTGGGGTGCCGAAGGCCGATCGCGGTCGATCACCGTGTCCCATAAAGAGCGCGAGCGGATGGGCGCGCGGCCGTCGCGGGTGATCTGCCAGTAGCGTCCGCCGGCGGGCAGGCTCAGCCGCGGATCCGCGGGCTCGCGCGGCAGGACAATTTCGCCGTCACGCACCGCCACCTGGGCGGCAATCGTATCGACCAGCGTCGCCATTTCCGTGCGATAGCGGCCGACGACGTAATCGGTAAAAAGCCTGCTCAGGGAGAGCCAGACCACCAGCAGCACGAGGCCTATGGCGATCGATGCGCCGATAGCAAGCCTCAGCCGCAGCGAACGGATCATGCCGGGCCATCCGGCAGAACGTAACCGAAGCCGCGGCGAGTCTCGATCGCGTCGCTTTCCGTCTTCTTGCGCAGGCGTGCGATCATCGCTTCGACGGCGTTCTTGGCCGCATCGTCATCACGTCCCTGCACATGGCTCGCCAGTTCGAGCGGTGTGACGACCTGGCCCTTGCGCTCCACGAAGAGCGCGACCATCCGGTATTCGAGCGGGCTGAGTTCGAGTGGCTCTCCGTCGAAGGTCACGCGGCGCGTCGCCTCATCGAGCGTGAAGCGCCCGGCCGCACGTACCGACGTGACGCGAGGGCCGGCACGCCGCAACAGAGCTCTCAGCCGCGCCAGCAGCTCCTCCGCGCGAAAGGGCTTCGGCAGATAGTCGTCCGCACCGGCATCGAAGCCATCGACACGCTCCATCCAGGAACCCCGCGCCGTCAGAACCAGCACCGGCGTCTCCAGCCCGGCCTGGCGCCAACGCTTGAGGATCGACAGCCCATCCATGCCCGGCAGGCCGAGATCGAGGATGATCGCGGTATAGTTACCGCTTTCCCCTCGCTCCCAAATGTCCGGCCCCAGGGCAAGCGTATCGACGCCATAGCCCTCCGCTTCCAGCCTGCCTTTCACGTGGGCTGCGATGTTGGGATCGTCCTCCGCCAGAAGAATGCGCATGCCGCCCTCAGAAACCGAAGATATTCATGAATTTTCCGGTGCGCGCGTTGATGCGCAGGTTGCGGATCGTGCCCTGCCGGTCACGCGTGCGCAGCCGGTAAACCTCGCGGCTGCCGGAGCCTCTGAGATCGACGCCGATGACCCTGCCGTATTTGTCCTCGTCCACAAGTCGGAGAACATCCTTCAACGGCAGGATGTCGCCTTTCTCGACCGCTGCGCGCGCGCGCTCCTGGTCGCTGCGGCGACCGCCGCCATCCGGAGCGCCGGCGCTTGTACCGTCATCGTCGTCATCGTCGTTGCCACCGCCGTCGTTGCCGCGATCGTCATCGTTGTCATCGTGGTCATCGTCGCCGCCCTGGTCACCACCACCGCCGCTGCCGCCACCGCCGCCACGCGAACCACCGCCGTTACCGGAATCGCCGTCCTCGGCCAGGGCGCCCAAGCGACCGGGCTGCGGCGCAAGCGAAAGCAGGAGCGAACAGCAGAAGAGCGCAATCAGGTCTCGTCGTGTCATCGCCATGGCGCCATCCGGTCGCGATCGCCTCTTCGATTTCGGTTCAGGGTTATTTTCCCAAGCTTAGCGCATCCGCAGGTCGGCCCGCGAGAGCGCGCCCACGGGGTGTCAGCCTACGCCAGCCGTCGCCACAACGCCAGTTGCGCGCATACCCCCAGCGCCACGTTGGCACGGGGGCATGCGCTGGCCGGGTCGAGCCGCCGGGCGGGCTGGTGGCGGTCGACCTTCGCTCCGGCGCATGGTGCGGGGCTAATGCGCCGGGCAAACTCCAAACAGATCAGGGCGCCGGCCTGATGGAAACGGTGGTGATCGGCCCCGGGTTACGGCGGAAATCACCGTGATTCGGCTCCACCGTCACGACGCGAACGCCATGTTCGAATTCCACTTCGACCTCGAGCACACGGCCGAGATCGTCGACGGCGATCAGCGACCCGTCGCGCAGGCCGCGAAGGCTTTCCTCGGAAACGCGCAGTTCGACCTCGGGACGATCGCGGGCATCCCGGAAGTCGTCATCGTTGAAATCATCGTCGTCGCCGTCGTCATCCCGATCAACGTCATGCCGATCGTTGTCGTCGCGGTCATCGTCATCGCGATCTTCCGATCCGTCGTGACCGCTACCACTGCGATCATCATTGCCGCGATCGTCGCCGTCATCGTCATCGGCGAGGGCTGCGGTCGAAAACGGATGCGCAGGACCGCTTGCGATTACCGACAAGCCGATGGGCGCTGAAACGAGGCTGCAGAGACTGACCGAGGAAACAAGCAGGGCTTTTCGCAGCGCTGAACTCATCATCTCCAGTCCATCTCCCGTTGCCGATGCACGAAGAATGGCATCCGTTTGCTGACAGATCGCTGAGGATGGTTGTCAGCATTCTGTCAGAAAGCGCCGGCACGGCACCGGCAACGAAAAAAGCCGCCCGGAAGGCGGCTTTCATCGGATCGGTCTTGCGATTGACGGCAGCAACGGCTCAGCGCGGCGCCAGAACCATCATCATCTGACGGCCTTCCAGCTTCGGCTCGGCCTCCACCTTGGCGATCGCCTGGGTATCGTCCTTGACCTGAAGCAGGAGCTTCATGCCCAGTTCCTGGTGGGCCATTTCGCGGCCGCGGAACTTCAGCGTGACCTTGACCTTGTCGCCGTCCTCGAAGAACCGGTTCATCGCCTTCATCTTCACGTCATAGTCATGCGTGTCAATGTTCGGGCGCATCTTGATTTCTTTGATTTCGACGATCTTCTGCTTCTTGCGCGCTTCGGCCGCCTTCTTCTGGTTGGCGTATTTCAGCTTGCCAAGATCCAGAATCTTGCACACCGGCGGTTCGGAGTTCGGTGCGATTTCTACCAGATCAAGACCGGCTTCCTCCGCCATGCGGAGCGCCTGGTCGATCGGCACGACGCCGATATTCTGGCCTTCGGCATCGATAAGCTGAACCCGGGGAACCCGGATTTCCTTGTTTGAGCGCGGCCCCTCCTTGACTGGGGCGTCCGCTTTGAACGGTCTGCGAATGGTCGTACTCTCCTCGAGCTATTTCCGAAATGTAGTTAATTCGATCATCGGCGCGATCACAAACGAAGCGCCTGAATCTGTCACCGACGGCAATGTGTGAATTGCGGCGCCAGAGTCAATAGCACGGCTTGCAAGGAAAATCACCACCTGTCGATACCAAGGCGAATCTGTTTTAGAAAGAAAATCGCCAGCGAAACCGGCCTTTGGAGAGAAATGCATGCAGGATACGCCAGCCGAGACGGAAATCAGCTTCATCGACGTCGGTGTGTCTGCGGCCGGACGCAGGATCGCGATGCGCGTGCGCCGCCCGGAAAAGCCATCGGGACAGCCGACGCTCGTCTGGCTCGGCGGTTACCGCTCGGACATGACCGGCACCAAGGCGGTCGAGGTCGAGCGCTACGCCACCGAACGGGGTGCGGCCTGCGTTCGGTTCGACTATTCCGGCCATGGCTCCTCCGGCGGCGCCTTCACCGACGGCACGATCTCGCGCTGGCTCGAGGAGAGCCTTGCGGTCATCGATCAGGCGGCGCCGGGCCGCGTCGTATTGATCGGCTCGTCGATGGGCTGCTGGATCGCACTGCGCGCCATCCAGGAGCTCAGGCGGCGTGGCGACGGATCGCGCGTCGCCGGCCTCGTGCTGATCGCGCCGGCACCGGATTTCACCGTGGAACTGATCGAGCCCAACCTGACGGAAGCGGAGAGGACCTCGCTTGCCGAACGCGGCTATTTCGAGGAGCCCTCCGAATATAGCCCCGAGCCGAACATCTTCACCCGCGCCCTGATCGAAGACGGCCGCGCCAACCGGGTGCTCGACGGCACGATCACCACCGGCTGCCCGGTGCATATCCTGCAGGGCATGCGCGACCCCGACGTGCCTTATACCCATGCGCTGCGGCTGATGGAGCACCTGCCCTCCGACGATGTCGTCATGACGCTCATCCGCGACGGCGACCATCGCCTTTCGCGTGAAGAAGACATCGCTAAAATGAAGCAGGCCATCGGCACGATGCTCGCCTGAGCCTCGGGCGGAAAAGACGCCCGCCCCTTCCGCCACGACTTGTCCGAAAGCCTGTCCGGCGCCGCAGATCGCCTGCGGCGTAAGGGTTTGCGCGCACACAGTCCCGCTTTTAACCATAAAGTCCGATGCGCCGATTCCGGCGATTGACTCTGCAGCGCCGACGTTATTAACTCTTTCTTAACGATTAGAGCAGCAGCGGGGACAATCCTAAAGAAGCTGCCTTCAACTCAGGATTGCGCGAATACGTCCGGACAAGAAGAGCCCGGCATACCGCGCTGCAGGGGATTTGTATGGCGTCTTGGACTGGGGTTAAGGGAAGTATCGCGGCGTTTTGCGCACTTTTCATTTCAGCAAACACGGCAATTCCTGCACAGGCAGGTTCCTCTCCATGGATGCAGACCGGCTCCGCCACCTCACAGCCGATCGGTCACTATGAGTTCTGCCAGAAATACAAGAGCGCATGCAACGTGCGTTCCAAGGGAACGGTTGCTCCGCGCGTGACCGAACGCGGCTGGGCCACCATCCGGCAGGTGAATGCTGCGGTCAATCGCGAGATCATGCCGGTCACCGATTTGGAACTGCACGGCAGGGACGAGGTCTGGTCCTATCCCGACAACGCCGGTGACTGCGAGGACTTCGTGCTCGAAAAGCGCAAGCGCCTGATGAAGAAGGGCTTCTCGGCGAGCGACCTCCTGATCACCGTCGTACGCAAGCCCGATGGCGAAGGCCATGCGGTGCTGACGGTGCGCACGTCGCAGGGTGACTTCGTGCTCGACAATCTCGAGAACGGCGTCAAGCTCTGGACGCAGACACCCTACCGCTATCTGAAGCGTCAGGCTGCGAACCACAGCGGCCGCTGGGTCACCATCGAGAACGGCGCGGAAGTCGTCGTCGGTTCGGTCGGCAACTGATCCGCAGCAAAGTACAGGGTTTCAAAAAAGGGCCGCTCAAACCGGCCCTTTTTCACATCTATCGCTCGCCCGTCACGCATTGCCGATCAGAATGCCGGCCGCGAGCACCAGGCCACCGCCGAGCACTACCTGGAATGCCGCCCGCAGGAACGGTGTCTCCATGTAGCGGTTTTGGATGAAAGCGATCGCCCAGAGTTCGAAGAAGACGATCACGGCCGCGGTAACGGTCGCCGTCCAGAAATGCGGGATCAGATAGGGCAATGCGTGGCCGAGACCGCCCAATGCCGTCATGATGCCGGAAGCGAGGCCGCGCTTGATCGGCGAACCGCGGCCGGAGAGTTTGCCATCGTCGTGGGCGGCCTCGGTAAAGCCCATGGAAATGCCGGCGCCGACGGAGGCTGACAGACCCACCAGGAAGGTCTGCCAGGTGTCCTGCGTCGCGAAGGCGGCGGCAAAGATCGGCGCAAGCGTCGAGACCGAGCCGTCCATCAGGCCGGCGAGGCCGGGTTGAACGTAAGTCAGGATGAACTGACGGCGCGAGGTCTGATCCTCCTCGGCGCGCACATCTTCGGGCGTATGCTCCTCACCAAGCCGGCGTGCCAGCGATTCATGCGACTTCTCGGCAATGGCGAGATCGCCGAGCAGCTTGCGAGTGGCTGCATCCCGGGTTCTCGTCGCGGCCTCGACATAGAAGCGGTGCGCCGCCTCCTCCATCGCTTCGGCTTCCTCGCGCGCCTTTTCGATCGGCATTTCGGCAATCAGCCAATCGGGCTTGCGCTCCGGGAAGTCGCGCACGTGTTCACGCCGGATGAGCGGAATGCGGCTGCCGAACCGCTGCACGTGCAGATCGATCAACCACTGCCTGTGGTGGCTTTCCTCTTCCGCCATTTCCTCGAACACTTTTGCCGAGTGCGGATATTGCCGCCGGAGCGCGTCGGCATAGGCGAGATAGATGCGCCCGTCGTCCTCCTCGGACGAGATTGCGAGCGCCAGGATTTCCTGTTCGCTCAGGGACAGAAAGGGCCGTTTGGATCGGAAGAAGAGACGCGAAAACATTGGAAGAAAACCTTCTTTAGAATAATTCTAAAAATAGAAAGCCGAGACGTCACCGTCAAGGTCAAAGCCATGCAAACATGCGACAATCTCTCGACAGAGTGTCGCGGCTCAGCCACGATATGGGGTCACGACGTCAGTCCCCCTCCCTTCCCGGAGCGATCGCCTCGATGAGGACCATCTATCCGCTTTCAGAAAGCAAGGACACATTGCTGGATCGTCTCGGCGCCAGGCTTGCCGCGCGCCTGCAAGCGCAGACGTCCGGCTACGAGCCCTATACCCCTTCCGATCAGGAAACCCTGGCCCGCACGCTCCGTCCGGGCGACGTTCTCTTGATCGAGGGCAACCAGAAGATTTCGGCCGCGATCAAGTATCTGACGCAATCAACCTGGTCGCATGCCGCCTTCTTTGTCGGCGACCAGATGCCGCTGACGCTCGATCAGGCGACGCTGCCGGTCATCGAGCGGCCGCAGCTCATCGAGGTCAATATCGGCGAGGGCTGCGTTGCGGTACCGCTGCAGAAATACGCCTCGTTCAACACACGCGTTTGCCGGCCGATCGCGTTGACGCCGGATGATCGCACGGCACTCGTCGGCTTCATGATCTCGCGGCTCGGAATGAAATACGACCTGAAAAACATTCTCGACATGCTGCGCTATTTCATGCCGACGCCACCGGTGCCGGTGCGCTGGCGCCGGCGCCTGCTGGCCTTCGGCTCCGGCGATCCGACGCGGGCGATCTGCTCGACGCTGATTGCGGCTGCCTTCGAGCAGATCCGCTATCCGATCCTTCCCGAGATTACCCGGGCGCCCGGACGGGCCGCGGCGACCTCGACCTATTCACGCGAGGAGATCCTGCACATCCGGCACCACTCGCTCTATACGCCGCGCGATTTCGATCTCTCGCCCTTCTTCGCCATCGTGAAGCCGACGCTCGAGTTCGGCTTCGACTACAAGCGGCTGCGCTGGCATGCAGACGAAGAGAGCAATTCCAGGAAAAGTGTGTAGCGGTTTTCCGTCCGGAATTGCGTCCTTTCTAGAGATTAAGGGCGAGCGCCTGTTCGCGGGCCATGAAATCGCGCTGACGATCGGTGATATAGTCGCGCACGATCGGCGCCGCATCGCGCGAGCGCGAGAGTTGCATGTGGAAGACGAGCTGGCTGCCGGTGCGGAACATCATCTCGGCGCTGATCAGGTAGAACTCCCACATGCGGGCGAAGCGCTCGTCGTAGAGGGCGATCACCTTGTCGCGATTCGCCTCGAAGCGCGCGCCCCAATGGGCGAGCGTCGTCGCGTAATGCACCCGCAGGAATTCGAGATCCGTGACCCAGAGGCTGTTGCGCTCGACGACCTCGAAGACCTCCGAAAGCGCCGGCGAATAGGCGCCGGGGAAGATGTATTTCCGAAGCCAGGGGCTCGCCATGCCGGGCGGGCTCATATGACCGATCGAATGCAGCAGCGCGAGGCCGTCGTCCGGCATCAGCGCGTTCAGCTTCTTGAAGAATTCGTCATAGTGATGCACGCCGACATGCTCGAACATGCCGACCGAAACGATACGGTCGAACGGCCCCTGGACATCGCGGTAATCCCTGAGCTCGAAGCGCACCCGGTCCGACAGCCCGGCCGCGCGGGCCCGTTCGGTGGCCAGTGCCTGCTGCTCCTTGGAAAGGGTCACGCCGAGCACCTGCACGTCCGCAAGCTCGGCAAGATACATTGCGAGATCGCCCCAGCCGCAGCCGATATCGAGCACCTTCATGCCGGGTTCGAGGCAGAGCTTGGCGGCGAGCAGCCTCAGCTTGTTGCGCTGCGCCTTCTCGAGCGTCTCGTTGGGTTCTCGGAAATAGGCGCAGGAGTAGAGCATGTTCTCGTCGAGGAACAGCTTGTAGAATTCGTTGCCGAGATCGTAATGATGCGCGACGTTCTGCTGCGCCTTACCCTTGGGATTTGCCTGCTGGCGCTTGCGGAAGCGCATCTTCACCGCGCGCAGGACTTTCTGGATGGGGTAGGAGCCGAGTGAGAGGCGGTTGATCGAGAACAGCGTCAGGAAGTCCCGAAGCGTCGAGCCCTCCTCGAAGCGCATGGTGCCGTTCATATAGGCCTCGCCGGCGGCGAGTTCCGCATTGAAGACGAGGCTGCGATAGAGCTTCCTGTCGGTGAGCCGCATCGTCACTTCGGGCCCGGGTGTGCCGGAAAAGACGTGCCTTTTGCCATCGGCGTCGATCACCGTCAGGCGACCCTTGCGAATGAACGACTTCATCATATGCGACAATGGGAACATGCAGGCCCTCTCGTGACAAACCGTCGTATTGGCAGCGGCCGCATCCTAGCACCCGTTTTTGGAAATGCGCTCCTTAAATTTCTGGTTGCTGATCAAGGCTCCGGAAACGACAACGGGGACGGCCGCTTTCGCTGCCGTCCCCGTCCAAAACGACCTGGCTCAGGCCTCAGTCCTTGGCGCGCTCGACGTAGGAGCCGTCTTCCGTCGCGATGACGACGCGGGTGCCGGCCTGGATATGCGGCGGAACCGAAGTGCGCACGCCGTTCGACAGGACGGCCGGCTTGTAGGAAGACGACGCCGTCTGGCCCTTGACGACCGGTTCGGTCTCGGTGATTTCGAGGATGACGTGACGCGGCAGGTCGATGGCGATGGCAACACCTTCGTGGATCGACAGCATGACGGCCATGCCTTCCTGCAGGTAGGCCTTCTGATCGCCGATGTCCTCGGCGCTCATGACCAGCTGGTCGTAGCTTTCCGGGTTCATGAAGTGGAAGCCTTCGGCATCTTCATAAAGGAAGGTGTGCTCGCGGTCTTCGACGAAGGCGCGCTCGACCTGCTCGGTCGTGCGGTAGCGCTCGGAGACCTTAACACCGTCGGAAATGCGGCGCATGTCGACCTGGGTAACCGGCGTACCCTTGCCCGGGTGGAAGTTCTGCGCGGTAAGCACGACATAGAGCTTGCCGTCGACGTCGAGAACGTTGCCCTTACGGACAGATGAAGCGATGACCTTGACCATTAGTCTTCCTTGTAACAGAGGTATGCGCGACACGACGGGCCGGAAACACTGGCCCTGAAGGACGCGGAAAGAAGGATTTCGCGCCGCCACTACCCTAATTTCGTGCAAATAGCCAGCCTGAGCCGGCATCTGCGCGAAGAAAGCCTGGACTGAACCGATCATGTCGCATGCCTCACCCTGGTGGACACCCGATGTCCATGCCGACCGGCGCCCGTTTCTTCTCGGCCGCAACCGGATCCAATCGGCATTCCGCCGGTTCTTCGAGACACGCGATTTCATCGAGGTCGACACGGCGACGCTGCAGGTCTCGCCCGGCAACGAGGCGCATCTGCACGCCTTCGCGACAGAGGCGCTCAACCACGACGGCTCCGGCCATCCGCTCTACCTGCACACCTCGCCGGAGTTCGCCTGCAAGAAACTGCTTTCCGCCGGCGAACGGCGCATCGCCTGCTTTGCCCACGTCTACCGCAACCGCGAGCGCGGACCGCTGCATCACCCCGAGTTCACCATGCTCGAATGGTATCGCGCCGGCGAAAGCTACGAGGCGCTGATGCGCGATTGCGCCGAGATCCTGGCGCTCGCGGCAGAGACCACCGGCACCAGACAATTCACCTTCCAGGGACATGTCTGCGATCCCTTCGCCACGCCCGAGCGCCTCAGCGTCGCCGATGCCTTCGAGCGTTTCGCCGGCATCGACCTGCTGGCCTCGATCGCCGCCGACGGCGAAACCGACCGCGATCGCCTCGCCTCGGCCATGACGACGGTCGGCCTGCGGGTCGCATCCGATGACACCTGGGCGGATCTCTTCAGCCGCGTGCTCGTGGAAAAGGTCGAGCCGCATCTCGGCTTCGGCCGCGCGACGATCCTCGACGAATACCCGACGGCCGAAGCGGCGCTGGCGCGGCCGGCCGGGCGCGACCGGCGCGTCGCGGAACGTTTCGAGCTCTATGCCTGCGGCGTCGAGCTCGCCAATGCCTTTGGCGAACTGACCGACGCAGCGGAGCAACGCCGGCGCTTCGAGATGGAGATGGCCGAAAAGGCGCGCGTCTATGGCGAGAGCTATCCGCTCGACGAGGATTTCCTGGCGGCGCTCGCCATCATGCCGGAAGCGAGCGGCATCGCGCTCGGTTTCGACCGGCTGGTGATGCTCGCAACCGGCGCGTCTCGCATCGACCAGGTGCTCTGGGCACCGGTGGCGGAGACCCAGCCGTGAAAGTCCACCGCCCGATCAAGACCGCGCGCGAGCTGGTAGAAGCCGGTCTCGTCGACAGCGCCCGGGAGACCGCCATTGCCGCGGTCGCCGAGCGCTACGCCGTTGCGATCAGCCCTGTCATCGCCGACCTCATCGACCCGAGCGATCCGGCAGACCCGATTGCCCGGCAGTTCGTGCCGGATGCCGCCGAACTGACGCTGCTTCCCGAAGAGCGCGACGATCCGATCGGCGATAAGCCGAACAGCCCGGTCGCCGGCATCGTCCACCGCTATCCGGACCGGGTGCTCTTGAAGGCCGTGCATGTCTGCCCGGTCTATTGCCGCTTCTGCTTCCGCCGCGAGATGGTCGGTCCGCAGGGGCTTGGCACGCTGACGCCGGCCGAACTCGACACGGCGATCGCCTATATCGCAAGCCACGAGGAAATCTGGGAAGTCATCCTCACCGGCGGCGATCCGCTGGTGCTTTCGCCGCGACGGCTAACCGAGCTCATGGAGCGGCTGAAGCCGATCCCGCATGTGAAGGTCGTCCGCTTCCACACGCGCGTGCCGGTGGTCGAGCCGTCGCGTATCGACGCCGACCTGATCGCGGCGTTGAAATCCAGCGGCAAGGCGACCTATGTCGCGCTGCATGCCAACCATCCGCGCGAGTTGACGCAAGAGGCGCGCGCCGCCGCGGCGCGCCTGATCGATGCCGGCATCGTCATGATCAGCCAGTCGGTGCTCTTGAAGGGCGTCAATGACGATGCGGAGGTACTGGCCGCGCTAATGCGCGCCTTCGTCGAAACCCGGATCAAGCCCTATTATCTGCACCACCCGGACCTGGCGCCGGGCACCAGCCATTTCCGCCTGACGATCGAGGAAGGCCAGACGCTGGTCAACACCTTGCGCGGCCGGGTCTCCGGCCTCTGCCAGCCGACCTATATCCTCGACATTCCCGGCGGCCACGGCAAGGCGGTCATCAGCGCCGCGACGATCGCAGCCGATGGCGGCGGCTGCTACACGGTCACCGATTTTCGCGGCGGCGAGCACAGCTACCCGCCGAAAGGTTGACACGCGAGAAATCGCGTCTCGCCAACCCATTGAAACTTCATCAAAATATCTGGAAGCTACGTTTTTCTTGGTGCCTCCCGCGGAAAAATCGCGAAGGCGCGTCACAGGTATCCTGCGTCAATCGTCACATGGTCATAAGCAACACGACAACGATGGAGTTGAGACCATGACCGATACGAAAGCCGTCCGCTACGAACAGGAAATCCCCGATGTGCTCGGCGCGCTCGCCGATGTGCACAAGGCCATGGACCTGCACGGGCTCGACCGGACGATCCACAATCTCGTGCAGTTGCGCGCCTCGCAGATCAACCGCTGTGGCTTCTGCGTGAAGATGCACACCAAGGAATCCCGTGCCGAGGGCGAGAGCAGCGAGCGGCTCGACCGCATCATCGTCTGGGACCAGGTCAATGATTTCACACCGCGCGAGAAGGCAGCGCTTGCCTGGACCGAGGCGCTGACGGAACTCGGGCCACGCACCGACTTCGCGCCGCTGCGCGCCGAGCTGCGCCGGCATTTCAGCGAAAAGGAGATCAGCGTCATCACCTCGACTGTGGCGATGATCAACCTTTGGAACCGCATCCAGATTTCGAGGCACTGACATGAACGATCGCCAGCACATGCAGATCTTCGAGGAGGCGCGCCCGCGCCTTCTCGGCCTCGCCTATCGCATCCTCGGCTCACGCGCGGATGCGGAGGATGCGGTGCAGGACACCTTCCTGAAATGGCAGGAGATCGATCGCGCGGCGATCGAAACCCCTGCGGCCTGGCTGACGACCGCCTGCACGCGCCGCTGCCTGGATCTGCTCAAGGCCGCGCATCGCAAGCGCGTCGACTATATCGGTGCGTGGCTGCCCGAACCGATCCATACGGCGAGCGAGGACAACGCCGAAGAGAAGCTGGCGCTGACCTCTTCGCTGACGACGGCGTTCCTGCTGATGCTCGAACGGCTGACGCCGAAGGAGCGCGCCGCCTATCTGCTGCACGAGATTTTCGGCCAGCCCTATGACGAGGTGGCCGAAACCTTGGACATGCGGGAGGCGGCGGCCCGCAAGCTGGTGTCGCGTGCCAAGACGAATATCGGCCTGGAGAAAGCCCGGCACCAGACGCCTCGCGAGCGGCAGGACGCGCTGCTGTCGGCCTTCCACCAGGCGATCCACGGCGGCAACGTGACCCTTCTTTCAGCCCTTCTTTCAGCCGACGTGAAGCTGACTGCCGACGGCGGCGGCAAGGTGGCGACCGTGCTCGGCGTGCTCTCCGGCAAGGAGACGGTGCTCGCCTTCATCATCGATCGGCTCACCGAATACTGGGCGCACTACACCTGGGAAATCGGCGACATCAATGGCGGCCGCGGCATCGTGCTTCGGGACGAAGCGAAAAACGAGATCGCCGCGACGGTCGCCTTCGGCTATGACGGCGACGGAAACGTCGACGACATCTTCATCATGCGCAACCCGGACAAGCTCACGCATTTTGGCGAGGCTGCGCTCCACTGACATAGCGGCACCGCCGAAGCGAACGCGATCTCCCGATACCGGATGAGCCAATGCGCGTCCGCTGCGATGCCCCGCGTGAGGTACTGACATGCTTGAGAAAACACCCGCTCCGCAACAGGAAACCGGCTGGCGCGCGCTGCTGACGGGCGAAAACGCCGTGCACTCGCTCGTGCTCAGCGGCGGCGTCGCGCTGCATGCGCTCAACATCTATGTGGTGACGACGATCATGCCGTCGATCGTGCGCGAGATCGGCGGGCTCGAATATTACGCCTGGAGCACCACCGTCTTCGTCGCCGCCTCCATTCTCGGCGCCGCATTGTCGGCGCGGCTGCTCGGTGTCGTTGGCGCCGGCGGTGCCTATGCAATCGGCGCGCTCGTCTTCGGCTTGGGGACGCTCCTCTGCGCCACGACCCCTTCGATGGCGATGCTGCTTGCCGGCCGTGCGATCCAGGGCTTCGGCGGCGGCCTGCTCTATGCGCTCGCCTACGGCGTGATCCGGCAGGTGTTCCGGCCCGAACTCTGGACCCGCGCCATCGGCCTGATTTCGGCAACCTGGGGAACGGCGACTTTGATCGGACCGGCGATCGGCGGCATGTTTGCCGAGTTCTCCACCTGGCGCATCACCTTCTGGTCGCTGCTGCCGCTGACGGCACTGCTTGCCGCGCTCGCCTTCTCGACATTGCCGCGCAAGGCCGCCGCCGAAGAAGGGCGCACGCCGCTCCCGCTGCTGCAGCTCCTGCTTCTCGTCGGCATCGTGCTTGCGCTTTCGGTTGCGAGCACCCGCGCCACGGCCCTCGAACAAATCGGCTGCGTCGGAGCCGCGATCTTCCTGTTCCTGAGCCTGCTGTTTATCGAGCGCCGGGCGGCGGGCAAGCTTTTGCCTTCCGGCAGCTTCACCCTCACCTCCCCGCTGGCCGCCCTTTATGTTACGATCACGCTGTTGATGGTCGGCCTGCAGCCGGAAATCTATGTGCCGTACCTGCTGCAGGAACTGCATGAGCTGTCGCCGCTGGTGGCTGGCTATATCGCGGCGCTGATGTCGATCGGCTGGACGGCGGGATCGATGACGAGTGCCCACTGGCACGGAGAGCGGGCGAAGCAGACGATCTTTGCCGGTCCGGCCTTCGGTTTCATCGGCCTGACCCTGATTGCCCTGTTCATGCCGATTGCGGGCGCCGAGTTCCTGGTCATCGCGGCACCGCTCTGCATCGGCATCATCGCGGTCGGCTTCGGCATGGGCTTTGCCTGGCCGCATATCGTCACGGCCGTTTACGAGTTCGCGCCAGAGGGCGAAGCGGAGAAGGCATCGAGCTCGATCACCACGGTCCAGCTCTTTGCCGCGGCACTCGGCGCCGCGCTTGCCGGACTGACCGCCAACCTCGCCGGCATCGAGTCGTCGTCGGAGGGCGGCGTGGCACTGGCGACGGCCTGGCTCTTCGGTCTGTTTGCGCTGCTGCCGGCACTGGCTGTGCTGACGGCCGGGCGCGTATGGCGCGCAAGACGAACGACGGCTTAGGCCTTATCGGGTATTGCGGCCTGCCGAAACGACGGCGGGTCGCGAGGCAAGGACTATGGCACCGCTGACGCGTTCGACGGCGCCGTCGGGAGGAGACGATGGAAGCCGAGAGCCTCGGCCTTCATGGCGTGCGCGAAACGCTGCTGATCACGCTCCGGGCGAAGGCTGCGGAGAGCGCGTTTCCCGATTCCCTTCTGCGCGATCGTTTCGCCGCCGAGCTGATGCGACGCCTCGACGGCAAGGCGAAAGGACTTGATGTCGGCCACGACATGACGATCGGCATCGCGGTTCGTGCCTACCTGCTCGACCGATGGACCCGAGCCTTCATCCAACGCCACCCGGATGCGGTCGTGCTCAATCTCGGCTGCGGCCTCGATACACGGATCCTCCGGCTCGATCCGCCTTCCTCCGTCGCCTGGTTCGACGTCGATTTTCCGGATGTGATCGCCTTGCGACAGCAGCTCTTCCCCGATCGCATCGGCTGCACCGCGATCGCCTCGTCCATTACCGAGCGGGATTGGATCGACCGCATCCCCGACGACCGACCGACGATCGTCGTCGCCGAAGGCGTGCTGCCCTATCTTCGCGACCAGGAGGTGCGCGACCTCATGCGACGGCTCGTGACCTGCCTTGCCGGCGGCGAGATCGTCTTCGACGCCTATAGCCATATCGCCATCGAGCTTCTGCGCTTCAATCCATCCTTGCGCGCAACGGGCGCGGAGCTTCGCTGGGGGATCGAGGACGCACGGGCGCTGGAACGCGAGGTGCCCGGGCTGACGCTGCTCGAAGACATCCATGACTACGATGCCGCGCAGATTGCGCGCATGTCGCCGATGGCGCGGATCGCGATCCAGTTCGTGAGCGTGGTCCCCGTGCTGCGCCGCATGGGGCGCCTGCTTCGCTACCGTTTCAAGCAAATATGAAAAGGGCCGCGCCTCGCGGCGCAGCCCCTCGATAACAAACAGTCAGTGTCTGCCGATCAGGCCTTGATCGGAGCGATCGAGATTTCGACACGGCGGTTCTGCGCGCGGCCGGCTTCCGTTGCGTTGGAAGCGATCGGGCGCTCCTTGCCGTAGCCCATGGCCGACATGCGGCGCTGGTCGACGCCCTGGCCTGCCAGATAGTTGGCAACCGAGGCGGCACGGCGCTCGGAAAGACCCTGGTTATAGGAGGCGCTGCCGGTCGAATCGGTATGGCCATCGACGTCGATCATCGTCTTGTTGAACTTGCGCAGCACGATCGCCACCGAGTTCAGCGTGTCGTAGAAGGCCGGGATCACCTGGTCGCGGTCGGTCGCAAACGTGATGTTCGACGGCATGTTGAGGATGATGCGGTCGCCGGCGCGGGTCACGGAGACGCCGGTGCCCTGAAGCTGGGCGCGCAGCTCCGCTTCCTGCTGGTCCATGTAGTTGCCGATCAGGCCGCCGCCGAGACCGCCGATCGCGGCACCGACGAGGGCTGCGTCGCGCCGGCCTGCGGCGCTGCCGCCGACGAGCAGACCGGTCGCTGCACCGAGGCCTGCGCCGATCAGCGCGCCGCCGGCCGTGTTCGACATCTTCTGTTCACCCGTATAGGGATCGGTGGTGGTGCATCCCGAAAGATAGATGGCCGCAACAGCCAGAATGGCGCATTTCTTGATCATGGAATCAGTTGTCCCCATTGGTGCTCGAAAGTGCTTCATACTATCGATTGCGGCAGGAAGATGAAGAGGCGTCCCAATCACGCCATGGTTTAACGGCAAATGCCGTTTCACCGCATTATGGTGTGCCGGTCGGCCACATCATAACCGATCCTTCACATGCCCTTGGTAGGACGGACATCCAGGCGACCAGGGTAAAATGTGCGCGGCTTTCCGCCACCGCCCATTGAAAATGACGAGGCAAGTTTGATGGCAATCGAGTTCGGCGACACGCAACGCAGTCTCAGCGACACGCTCAACGGCATGATTGCCTCTATCCGTGGTGAGACGATCACGCTGCGCGAACTGATGACCGAGATCGGCGAACAGGGCTTCCTGCTGCTTTGTGCGTTGCTAACGCTGCCGTTCCTGCTGCCGGTGTCGATCCCCGGCGTCAGCACCGTCTTCGGCGCCGCCATCATCCTGATCTCCGTGTCGGTCACGCTCAACCGCCTGCCCTGGGTGCCGCAGCGCATTCTCGACCGCAAGATCGAGACCGAGAAGCTGGTGCCGACCCTGCAGAAGGGGGCGAGCATCGTCTCCAAGCTCGACCGCTACGTGCGGCCGCGCCTCGGCTTCCTGACGCAGGGCGCGGTGATGAACCGCTTCAACGGCCTGATGATCATGGCCGGCGGCATTCTCTTGATGTTCCCGCTCGGGCTTATTCCGCTGTCGAACACGCTGCCGGGGATTGCGATCCTCTTACTCTCGCTCGGCATTATCCAGCGCGATGGGCTGATGGTGGCCGGCGGTTATCTCTTCCTGGTCGCAACGACTGTTTACTTCACCGTGCTTGCCTATATGGCCTTTGCCGCCGGCCAGGGCCTGTCGTCGTTCTTCGTTTCCTGACGGCGGACTGCACTTTTCGCCAATCGGCGAACCCGACCCGACCAAGCTGCCGGGCCGGTTCCGTTTAAGCAGCCAGTCCGGCGAAAGCCCTGTAGCTGGCAAAATCGGTGCGGATGCCAAGCGTCTTCATCAGGGCTTCGCGGTCGAGGCCAAGGCTGCGGTCGAACTCACCCAGAGCGGCCGCGACCTTCGGCGCGACATCCGCACTGGCGAACTCGATCATGGTGATGAAATCGAACTGGCCGGGACCGGCGTGCTGCTCCAGGAACAGGTCCTTCACATAGCCATCCTGCTTGCGGATGACCGCAAGCGTCTTGTCGACCAGCTCGACGAACTGCTGCCGCGCCTCGACCGGCACGGTGTATTTGTTGATGCGGTACAGCGGCGCTACGACGGCGGTTTCGGATGCGGTGCTCATTGCTCTTTCCTCTGCTCTCTTTTGAACAAGAGCAGGCGTACGACCTCAAGCATAGTTGAGGTCAATAGGGAGCATCGCTCTTTTCTAGGGTGAGCGGCGCGATCACGCAATCACCCTTGGAGCGCGATCCGCTTGTAGAAGAAGGTCGTGGCGCAAAGGCCGCCTTCGGGCCACATGGCATAATCGGGGATGACACCGACGCGCTCCCAGCCGAGGCGGGGATAGATCGTCTCCGCCTCGCTGCCGGTTGCCGTATCGAGCACCAGCAGCGTCTTGCCACGGGCCGCGGCCTCGCGCTCGGCCGCCTCCATCAGCCGCCGCGCCAGCCCCTTGCCGCGGGCGGCGCGATGGACGAGCAATTTCTTGAGGTCGCCGCGATGCGGCTGATTCGGCATTTGCGCGACACCCACCTGAACGGTGCCGAGAATGCGGCCCGCTTCCTCCGCCACCATCAGCAGCGTTTCGTTCGCGGCGACCGCTTCGACGACGCCACTCCAATAGGCGAGCGCGCTTTCCGGCGGATAGGGTTGCATGAAACCGACAGAAGCGCCCCCCTCGACGCAGTCGGAAAGCACCTCGGCAAGTGCCGGGATGGCGAGGCGGGCCTGGGTTTCATCGAGCAGGCGGATCTGGAAATCGGACATGTTCAAACCTTGGTGCGGCAGAGGATGACGGCATAGTGAGCCGGCTCATCATAGGGGTTGTGGAAGATGTGGCCTGCCCCCAGAGCCATGAACAGGCAGTCGCCTGGCTCGAGCGAGTGGGAGCCGGATTCGGTTGTCAGTTCCAGCCGGCCGGAAAACAGCCAGAGATGCTGGGTGATGCCCCGGTCGGACGGTTGGCGCTCGAACACGACACGGGCGCCCGGCGGAAACTCGACCTCGACGATATCGACGGGCGAGCCGAGACCATCGGGCGAAACCGAGCGGCGCAAATAGCCGGACTCAGGATCACGCCAGAGCCGCTGGTCGACACGTTTCGCAAGCGGCGACGCCTCCTTGGTGTCGAAGGCAAAAAGGGCTGAGAGCGTCGTGCTGAGCGCGCTGCAGAGCTTGGCGAGAAGCTGGGCGGTCGGGCTCGCCTCGCCGCGCTCGATGCGCGAGATCATCGCGCGGCTGACGCCGGAACTGCTGGCAAGCTCGTCGAGCGTCAGGTTCTGTTCGGTGCGCAGCGTGCGGATCCGCTCGCCGATGGCATATTCGAGAGGGTCGGTGACGTTTTCCATTATTTGAGATTGCATTTCTCATATAGTGGAGTCAAGACTGAGAAAGATTAAAATACGGGCATGCGATGCCGCTTTGGCGACAGCACGACAAAGGTCTTTCTGCTATGGTCGCGGTTTCGCGAACGGAAACGAGAAAAGCTTACACTTCAATACTTTAGACGGTTCTCATTGATCACGCCCGTGCGCCCTTCAGGTGCGCCTTCATCGACAGGTTGGACATGACAAAGCAGCCCTCCTCGCTGACCTCGATCGCCAGCATCGTCACCTCGATGACGGCGGTGGCGATCGGCAACGGCATGATGCTCGCCTATGTGCCCTTCGCGCTGACGCGCTCGGACGCGCCGGACTGGGTGCCGGGTGCGGCCGTCACCATGATCGCCTTCGGCGGGCTGATCGGCTGCGTCATCGCCGGGCCGATGATCCGCCGGGTCGGCCATGCCCGCGCCTTTTCCTGCTCGATGGCGCTCGTCATCCTCTCGGCGCTGACGATCGCGCTCGGCGTGCATCCGCTCTTGTGGGTGCTTGCCCGCGGCCTTTACGGCGCATCCGGCAACACCAATTTCATCATCGCCCAGAGCTGGCTCAACCATGCGAGCGAGAACCACTGGCGCGGCAAGGCGATGGCGCTGTTCTACATGGCCTATGTCATCGGGCTCGGTACCGGCGCCTGGCTGTTCGGGCAGATCCCGGCCGACGGCAACCTGCCGCCACTCGTCACCATCTTCTTCACTGCGCTTGCGCTGCTGCCGATCGGGCTGACGCGACTGCCGACGCCGCCGGCGCCCGCCAAGGTCAGCATCGACATCCCGATGGTCTGGCGCAATTCCCCCGTCGCCTTCATCGGCGTGCTGGCCGCCGGCGGCCTGTCGATGGTGGTGCAGGGCTTCACCCCGATCTATGCGGCCGCCAACGACGTCAGCCAGAGCGATGTCGCCAACCTCATGTTCGTGATGCAGTTCGGGCTCATCGCCATCCAGTACCCGATGGGAACGCTGTCCGACCGGATCGACCGACGGCTCGTGTTAATCGGCACCTGCCTGTTGATCCTCGCCGCCGGTTTCTTTGCGCTTTCGGCCTCCTTCGGCAATCTGATCCTGCTGATGCTGGTCTTCGCGCTCTTTGCCGGCGCGGTCGAGACCGTCTATTCGATCGCCAATGCGCACGCCAACGACCGCACGGACCCCGCGGATTTCGTGCCACTTGCCAGCACCATGCTGGTTGCCTGGTCGATCGCCGCGACCGTCGTGCCGATGCTGGTGACGCTGCTGACACCGGTGTTCGGGCAGCGCACCTTCATCTATGCGGCGATGGCCGTTGCCGCCCTCTACGCCCTCTTCGTGCTCATGCGGCTGAGGAAACGCGACGAGGTGCCGGCGGCCGAGCGCGAGAGCTTCGAGATCAGGAGCGCGCAGGTGCCGAATGCCGGCGCGCTCGTCGATGCCGAGGCGGGCGCCGAATAGGCCGATTTATAGTGAACGAAGCCTTCATTTCCCGCTTTGCGGCGGTTGAAGGCGCTGCTATATGCGGCCCATGAGCACAACATCTTCGAAGACGCCCCTTTCGCATATTCGCAACTTCTCGATCGTGGCCCACATCGACCACGGCAAGTCGACGCTTGCCGACCGGCTGATCCAGTCCACCGGCGGCCTCGCCGAGCGGGAAATGTCCGAGCAGGTGCTCGACAGCATGGATATCGAGCGCGAGCGCGGCATCACCATCAAGGCCCAGACGGTGCGCCTGCACTACAAGGCCAATGACGGCGAAACCTATGTGCTGAACCTGATCGACACCCCCGGCCACGTCGACTTCGCCTACGAAGTCTCGCGTTCGCTGTCGGCCTGCGAAGGCTCGCTGCTCGTCGTCGACGCCTCCCAGGGCGTCGAGGCCCAGACGCTCGCCAACGTCTATCAGGCGATCGACAACAACCACGAGCTCGTCACCGTGCTCAACAAGATCGACCTGCCGGCGGCCGAACCCGACCGCATCAAGGAGCAGATCGAGGAAGTGATCGGCATCGACGCCTCCGACGCCGTGCTGATCTCGGCCAAGACCGGCCTCGGCATCCCTGATGTGCTCGAAGCGATCGTCACCAAGCTGCCGGCGCCGAAGAGCGAAGGCGGCGATGCGGCTCCCTTGAAGGCGTTGCTGGTCGATAGCTGGTACGACACCTATCTCGGCGTCATGGTTCTCGTGCGCATCATCGACGGCACGCTCAAGAAGGGCATGACCATCCGCATGATGGGCACCGACGCCAAGTACACGATCGAACGTGTCGGCGTGCTGACGCCGAAGATGGTCAACATGGACGCGCTGGGGCCGGGCGAGATCGGCTTCATCACCGCTTCGATCAAGGAAGTGGCCGATACCCGCGTCGGCGATACCATCACCGAGGACAAGCGCCCGACCGACAAGGCCCTGCCGGGCTTCAAGCCGGCGCAGCCGGTGGTCTTCTGCGGCCTCTTCCCGGTCGACGCCGCCGACTTCGAGGATCTGCGCTCGGCGATGGGCAAGCTGCGCCTCAACGACGCGTCGTTCTCCTTCGAAATGGAATCGTCGGCAGCGCTCGGCTTCGGCTTCCGCTGCGGCTTCCTCGGCCTCCTGCACCTCGAAATCATCCAGGAGCGCCTGGAGCGCGAGTTCGACCTCGACCTGATCGCAACCGCGCCTTCGGTCGTCTACAAGCTGTTCATGACCGACGGCACGGAGCGCGAGCTGCACAACCCGGCCGACATGCCCGATGTCGTCAAGATCGCCGAGATCCACGAGCCGTGGATCCGCGCGACGATCCTGACGCCCGACGACTATCTCGGCGGCATCCTCAAACTCTGCCAGGACCGCCGCGGCATCCAGATCGAGCTGACCTATGTCGGCACCCGCGCGATGCTGACCTACGACCTGCCGCTCAACGAAGTCGTGTTCGACTTCTACGACCGGCTGAAGTCGATCTCCAAGGGCTATGCCTCGTTCGACTACCAGATCACCGAGCACAAGGAAGGCAACCTCGTGAAGATGTCGATCCTCGTCAACGGCGAGCCGGTCGACGCGCTGTCGATGATGGTGCATCGGATGGCGGCCGAAAAGCGCGGCCGCGAAATGTGCGAGAAGCTCAAGGAGCTGATCCCGAAGCACATGTTCAAGATCCCGATCCAGGCGGCGATCGGCGGCAACGTCATCGCCCGCGAAACCATCTCGGCCCTGCGCAAGGACGTGACGGCCAAGTGCTACGGCGGCGACGCCACCCGCAAGCGCAAGCTCTTGGAAAAGCAGAAGGCCGGCAAGAAGCGCATGCGCCAGTTCGGCAAGGTGGAGATCCCGCAGGAAGCCTTCATCGCCGCGCTGAAGATGGGCGACGAGTAAAGAGCGCGTTGCACGGCAATAGCCCTCGGGTCGGCTTGCGACTGGATCCTCGGGTCAAGCCCGAGGATGACCGTGGGCGGTTTGGCCCGCCCAGCGACAGATCTCACCCCTCAAAGCAGATACCGCTTCGAGATCCGATCCACCAAGCGCCCATCGTTCAGCGGCACGGCCTTGTCGACCTTGTAGTCGACGAAGCCCATCTTGCCGTAATAGGTGAGGCCGCCCAGGTTGTCGGCGCGGATGGTGGCGTTGAGCGCCTTGAGGCCGATCGAGCGGGCGTGGTCGCAAGTGGCCTTGAAGAGCGCGGTGCCGGCGCCGGGCACCTTGTTGCCGGGGCGGGAGAAGGTGCCGATGTCGGCCCAGTCCTCGGGTATTCCGTCCCAGCGATCCAGCGCCTGGAAGGCGCAAGGTTCACCATTCTCGTCCTCGGCGACGAAGCAGCTCACAAAGCCGGGGCCGGCGAGATAGTGGGCCACGAAGCTTTCGGGCGTGAACGGCGTCTGGTGGGCGGTGGTGCCGCCGATCCGGATGATCTCGTTCAGGAAGGCGCAGAGTGCCGGTGCGTCGTCGGGTCGCGCCGGGCGTACATGGATCGTCTTCATCGCATTCGTCATCGAAAATTGTCCTCCTGAAATCGCCCGGATCATTTCATCCGTCCGCTGGAACGATGAGGCTGATCCGGCCCTTGCAATCACGCAGTTCCGGACGGAGCCGGTTCACGCCTCTCCCGATATAGGGGCGCTGGGCAGCGGGCGCGCCGGGTTGCCGACGACGATCGCGCCGGCGGGCACGTCCTTCGTCACCACCGAACCCGCGCCGACGATCGCGCCGTCGCTGATTGTGACCCCACCGAGAATGATCGCGCCGCCGCCGATCCAGACATCCGAGCCGATCGTCACAGGGCGAGCGACTTCGAGGCCCTGCCCCCGGAGCGCGGCATCCTTGTGGTGTTCGGCGCAATAGATCTGCACGCTTGGCCCGAGCATCGTCCCCTCGCCGATCGTCACCCGACCGCTATCGAGGATGGTGCAGCCGGCGTTGAGATAGACGCGGGCGCCGAGATGGATGTTGATGCCGTAGGAACAATGGAACGGCGCCTCGATGAAGACGTCATCGGCGACCGCACCGAACAGCGCGCGCAAGGCAGGCGCCATGCTTCCACGCTCCGCCGGCGGCATGGTGTTGTGCTGGTGGACCGCTTCACGCGCCGTGAGGCGAAGCGCGTCGAGTTCGTCGTCGAGGCACGAGTACCACTCGCCAGCGGCCATCTTGTCGCGTTCGCTGGCGGTCACGCCTTTGCCTTTGCTTCCGCCGCCTCGCGTCGTGCCAGGCTTTCGGCCGGCCACATGGTCTTCATGTCGTAATAGACCTCGAAGGCCGGGGCGCCGCCCTCGAGCGACAGCCACTTCACCTTGGAGCGAGTGAAAATGTGCGCATCCGGCGGGAAGTCCGAGGGCCGATCGAGGCTGGCAATGCGAAGGAAGGAGAGCCAGCCGCGCCGGCCGTAGTCGCTCCAGAGCGCCGTCTGGCATTCGGCGCAACGATAGACGTCGTGTGGGCGGCCGCTGTCGGTGGGGAGCGTGACGACGACGGGCTCGCCCTCGGTGAGCTCGATGTTTTCGCGCTCGATGACGCCGTTGACGACGAAAGCGCTGCCGACCTGGCGCTGGCAATCGCTGCAGTGACAGCAGTTGACGAACATCGGCGCGGCCTTCAGCCGATAGCGGATCTTGCCGCAGAAGCAGCCGCCGTTCAGTGTTTCACTCATCCGCCTACCTCCTCCAGAACCGGATCCTTATTCATCCCGACGCCCTCCCGGCGTCCGATCGTCGCTACCCAGGCGCGCGCCAGCGCCAGGCCGGCAGCATCGGCCGCTCGGCCATGGCGGGCAGCGTGCTCGCGATAGCGGGCAAGCCAGGTGGGGTCGAGCCGGTTGATCGTATCCGGGAAGGCGCGGTTCCAATCCTCGACCAGGTGCGTGTCCGCCTCGAAATGGAATTGAGTGCCATAGGCGGCGCGGCCGATGCGGAAGGCCTGATGGGTGGTGACAGCGTTTTCGGCGAGGTGCACAGCGCCATCAGGCAACGAGAAGGTATCGCCGTGCCATTGGAAGATCGGGAAGCTCTGGCCGACGCTGGAGAGCACCGGGTCCTCGGCGCCTTCGCTGCGCACCTGGACCTGGCACCAGCCGAACTCCCTGGCGGCGCCCAGCAGATTTTCGGCGCCATAGGCCCGCGCGAGAAGCTGGCTTCCGAGGCAGATGCCAAGCACGGAGCGGCCGCTGTCGCCGAAAGCACGCATCAGCGCGGCCAGGTCAGGCAGATAGGGATAGGCAGCATCATCGAGCGCGCTCTGCTCGCCACCGAGCACGACGAGCGCATCATAACCCTCGGGCGTTGCAGGAATGGTATCGCCAAGATAGGCGCGATGGATCTCGATCTGCGCCTTGACCTCGCGAAGCGCCGTGCCGACCTGGCCGAGCTCGGTCTTCGCCATGTTTTCAACCACCAAAACCCGCATCGTCACCTTCCCTTCGCCGTCGCGAACCGAGATTGATCACGAGCGCGGCCGCTGTTCAAGAGGCGCGATGATCCGCACCCCGCGCTTTGCCGCGCCCCGGTACGGGTCTTGACTTCCTGGTCAAACTTTCCGACCCTTGCGGCATCATGATGTCGACGACTTCTTCCTATCACTGCTTCCGGGTGTGCCCGATCGCAGGAACCTGACCCCGGCCCGGATGTTTGCGCTCTCCGGGTGAGGGGAGCCTTTCGCGTCGACAGAAGAAATTTCAGACGCGGCTGAACAGCGCCGAATTCCCAGAAATTCGATTCCGAGCGCGCCCGCAGGCGCCACGGCCGAACACGGCAGGTCACATCATGGCGGCATCCCGCAAGAAACTTCCCTCCATCATCATCAATGCCGAGGACCACAAGCGGCTGACGGCATTGGCCTCATCGGCGCTCGATCGCGTGCCCGACGTGGCCGAATCGCTTCTCTGCGAGCTCGACCGCGCTCGCATCGGCGCGCCGGGCGCGCTGCCGGCTGACAGCGTGCAGATGGGTTCCAGCGTTGCCTTTGACGCCGACAACGGCTTTGCCAAGCAGGTGACGCTCGTCTATCCCGGCGAGGCCGATATCGAGGCCGGACGCATCTCGGTGCTGACGCCTGTTGGAGCGGCTTTGATCGGCCTTTCCGTCGGCCAGTCGATCGACTGGCAGGACCGGTCCGGGAAGGTGCATCGCATGACCATCCGCAGCGTGACGCCCCAAGCAATTCCAGGAAAAGTGTGAAACGGTTTTCTGTCCGGAATTGCGTATTCTCTGAAGGTCGACCGCCATTACATGCCGCCAAACGAAAAACGGGGAGGCCGGCTTTCGCCACCTCCCCGTTTCCCCGTTCATCGTGCGATCGATCAGAACTGCTTGCCGAGCCTGGCGTCGACCGACTGGCCGTTGGCGCCGCGGATGGCGAAGAAGAACAGGATCGCCGCCCAGAGGATCGACTTCTCGGCACCGAACAGGCCCTCGCCCTGCACGACGCCGTGGAAATAGACGGTGACGAGCAGAACGATCATGCCGGCGAAAGCCGCCGGGCGCGTCAGCAGGCCGATCGCAACCAGGATGCCGCCGAAGAATTCGGTGGCGGCGAGAAGCGGCGACCAGAAGACGCCGGGATAGAAACCCAGGCCTTCGACCATGCCGATCGCGCCGAAGGGATCCGTGATCTTGCCGAAGCCATGGACGGCCAGCAGGGCACCGGCGAGTACGCGCAGCAACGTCTCGGCAAAGCCATCGAGCGGCAGATAGATCTTTTCCAGCGCCGGCAAGATGGCGCGCGGGCGGGAACTGGAAACGGTGACGTCGGTCATGAAGGGCCTCTCCGGCGGTTGGGGTGCGACAATTTGTGCAATGCCGCATCTCTCTCCGCGCCGCCCGCTCAAAGCAAGCTACCTGCCGATAAAAACATGACTAAACTGGTTGACAATTGTGTGAGCGCGGCGTGAGCAGCTACGGTAAGCGCGACGCAGTTGTTTCCGCCAGACGCCGCCGGTATGGTCGCCGCTCCGAGACATGTCCGAGACCAAGCCATGGACCAGAAGCCGCGCATCACCATCCTCTATTGCACCCAGTGCAACTGGCTCCTGCGCGCCGGCTGGATGGCGCAGGAATTGCTGCAGACGTTCGGACAATCGCTTGGCGAAGTGGCGCTCATTCCCGGTACCGGCGGAAATTTCGAAATCCGGGTCGATGACGCGCTCGTCTGGGAGCGCAAGCGCGATGGCGGCTTTCCCGGCCCCAAGGAACTGAAGCAGCGTATCCGCGATATCATCGAGCCGGAGCGCGATCTCGGCCATACGGACAGGAGCTGATCCTGGATTTCGGAATTCTCGCCGGCGTCTTTTCCGCTGCGTTCCTGTCGGCGACGCTGCTCTTCGGCATGTCCGAGGCTGCGGTCGTTGCCGCGGCCTTGCACGGAGAGACGGGTCGATCCGCCCTCTTCGTCGCGGCGACGCTCGGCAACGTGCTCGGCGCCGTCGTCAATTTCGCGCTGGGGCGTTTTCTCATCCGCTTCGAAGGGCGGCGCTGGTTTCCGGTTTCGGCGGCCGGCCGGCAAAAGGCCGAGGCGCTCTTTGCCCGCTACGGCCAGCCCGTGCTGCTGCTCTCCTGGCTTCCCGTCATCGGCGACCCGTTGACGCTGGTTGCCGGCCTGTTGCGCATGCCGCTGCCGCCGTTCCTGCTGTTCGTCTCGATCGGCAAGGCGGCGCGCTATGCCGTTATCCTGTATCTGACGCCCTGACGCCAGGCCGCCACAGCGCTGCGGTCGCCGGCCTAGCTGTGCGCGAAGATATCCGTCTCGTCCCAGCCCAGCAGGTCGAGCTTGGATCGCGTCGGCAGGAAGGCAAAGCAGGCGTCGGCGAGCTCCAGCCGGCCGTCTCGGATGAGGCGCGCTGTCAGCTTGTCGCGCAGCGCATGCAGGTGCAGCACATCGGAAGCCGCATATTCGAGCTGCGCCGGCGACAGGATATCCGCCGCCCAATCGGACGACTGCTGCTGCTTGGAGATGTCGACGTCGAGCATCTCCTTGAGATTGTCCTTGAGGCCATGGCGATCGGTGTAGGTCCGGGTCAGCCGCGAGGCGATCTTGGTGCAGAAGACCGGCGTCGTCGTCACCCCGAAGGTGTGGAACAGCACGGCGATATCGAAGCGACCGAAATGGAAGATCTTCTGGCGGGCCGGATCGGCAAGCATGGCGACGAGGTTCGGCGCTTGCGTCTGCCCGGCGGCGATACGGATCACGTCGGCCGTGCCGTCGCCCGGCGAAAGCTGCACGACACAGAGACGGTCACGGCGGGGGATGAGGCCGAGCGTTTCAGTGTCGATGGCGATCTCGCCCGTATAGCGCGCAGCATCAACCGCGGAAATGTCGCCTTCATGGACCCGTATTGCATTCGCCATCGAAAATCCCCAGATCAAACGAAATGGTGTCGCCTATAGCGCAAGTTTGGCGCCGGCGATACCGTTACCGTGTGCCGCCAGCCGGTCGCCCGTTCGAAAGCCCTGACAATGACGTCTTTTCGCTCTGCTCTCACCCTTTCGGCCCTTGCGCTGACTTTGGGGTTCTCCGCCGTCCCGGCACCGGCACAGACCTACCGGGATCTGCCCGGCGTGCGCCAGATGGACCCGCTGAACGGCGGCGGCGACCACATTGTATGTGAGCAGACCTTCGTCGACCGCAATTATCCGTTCGAATCGACGGCTCGCGGCCGCCCCGTCTACGACACGATCTACAATTGCCGCCGCGGTGATGGACCGGTCTTCCAGGGCAGCGATCTGCCGCCGTCGCTCTATCGGCAGAAACGCGGCCTCGGCTACTAAGGCGATCCGTCATCGGCCGCCACCCGCTCGTATGCTCCGCGACCCGACGGCCGCGGCTGCCTCCGCCGACGGCGCCGCGCATCCTACCAGACGCGCAATGGTCGCTCTAGCACTTTGAATTGCTGCGTGTTTTCATCCTTCAATCAGTTACGATCAAAGGAAACATGCAGTGGGAGGAACCATGTCCGATACGAAGCCGCTCGCCATCAGCGCACCCGCTCCGCGCACGCTCGACCTGATCTTCACGCCGGAGGCGTTGAAGGACCTCAATCGGCGCTACCGGATCGTCGAAGCCGATCCGGACGACATCGCCGGGCTCGGCGACGCTGTCTTGTCTGAAGCGCGTTACATCATCGGCCAGCCGCCGCTCGATCACGCCACGCTGCAGCGCATGGGCCAGCTCCGGGCGATCCTCAACGTCGAAAGCAACCTGATCAACAACATGCCCTACGAGGTGCTGTTCGAACGCGGCATCCACGTGGTGACCACCGGCCAGGTGTTTGCCGAGCCTGTCGCCGAACTCGGCCTCGCCATGGCGCTCAACATCGCCCGCGGCATCGTCGACGCCGACCTTGCCTTCCGCGAGGGCCGCGAACTCTGGGGCGGCGACGGCAACCGCTCGGCGCGGCTTCTCTCCGGCGCCGACATCGGCATCATCGGCTTCGGCGACCTCGGCAAGGCGCTGAACCGCGTGCTCTCCGGCTTTCGCGCCAGGATCCGCGTCTTCGACCCTTGGATGCCGGCTTCGATCCTTAGGGACAACGGCGTCGAGCCGGCATCGCTCGATACGGTCCTCGGCGACAGCGACTTCGTCTTCGTCGTCGCCGCGGTCACCAGCGAGAACGAAGGCTTCCTCGGTGAGAAGGCCTTTGCCCGTATGCGGCCGGGTGCCGCCTTCATCCTGCTCAGCCGCGCCGGCGTCGTCGACTTCGACGCACTGATGGCCGCCGTCGCACGCGGCCATATCGTGGCGGCCAGCGACGTCTTTCCGCAAGAGCCCCTGCCGCTCGACCATCCGGTCCGGCGCCTGCCGGGCTTCCTGCGTTCGGCCCATCGCGCCGGCGCGCTCGACAGCGCCTTCAAGAAGATGGGCGACATGGTGCTCGAGGACATGGACCTGATGGACCGCAACCTGCCGCCGATGCGCTGCAAGCGGGCCGAGCGGGAAACCGTCGCCCGCATGCGTTCGAAACCTGTCACGGTGAACTGAACCACCGATTTTTCGCAGTGCCTGCCGGCGGGGCGTGCATCCCGCCGATTAACGTGTTTTATGGGATTCGCATTTAACTTTCCTTGCACACACGACCGCCCTTGCACGTTAAGGTGGTCGCCGATTGATCGGTACGGAAGCAGAGATTCGCAATGACAGACACGGCGCGCGGCACTCGGCAAAGCAGGAAGCACGATGGCTGGAACAGCTCGTTGCGATCGCTGTTCAGCCTGGTCATGGTGGCGATGCTGATCGTCGTCTCCGCCACGCTCGTCGGGCTCGATTATCATCGCTCACGCAACGCCGCCATCGCCGACGCCGAAGCCAACATGCGGGGCTTCATGGGCCGCCTCGTCGACCGGCTGGGGGTTCTCTCGGGTGACACGACCGCCCTCGTCAATCTCGTTTCCTCGGTCGCCAACTCCTTCCTGGTACCACCGCCGGAACGCATGAACGACAAGGTCGCGGTCCTGCGCGAAGGCATCACCCGCTCGCCGCACATCGACGGGGTCTATGTCGGCTATCCCAACGGCGCCTTCTTCCACGTGGTCGACCTCAAGCAGATCGCCTGGCGCATGGCGCTCGACGCGCCGCGGGGTGCCGCCATTGCCGTGCGCTCGATGGAAAAGGATGCAAGCGGCACGTCCCTCCAGCGCGTGCTCTTCCTCGACAAGGACGGCATGCAATTCTCCGAACGGCAATTGCCGCCCACCGGCTTCGATCCGCGGACCCGTCCGTGGTACCGCGCCGCGGTCAACGGAACGGCCGCGGTTTCGACAGGCCCCTACGAAAGCGCCACGACCGAAACGCCCGGGATGACGATCTCGCAGGCACATCGCGGCAATCCGAAGATCGTCATCGGCGCCGATGTCGTACTCGACACGATCACCGATTTCCTCGCCCGCGAACGGCTGACCGCCGGCTCGGTTTCCTTCATCCTCGATTCCGTCGGGCGCCCGATCATCCATTCGGACCGCGTGACGATGCGACGCATCATGGCGGCGAAGGACAAGGATGGCCCGATCGTGCAGGCCGAGAGCGACCCGCTGATCCAGAGCATTCGCCTCAAGCCGCCGGCGCCCGGCAAGGCCGATTTCGTCGAGGTCGGAGACCGAACCTATCTCGTCATGGTGACGCCGCTCGAATCCGCACTGCTTCTCTCCGGCAACCGCGCCGTGGTGGCGGCACCGCTCGACGAGTTGATGGCCGAGGCCAACCAGACGCTCGTGCAAGGTCTCGCGATTTCCGGCTCGGTCGTCGCGCTCGCGGTTCTCGCCTCGCTGATGCTCGCGCATTTGATCACCAAGGGGCTCAACCAACTGACCGCCAGCGCCAACCGGCTGCAGGATCTCGACTTCACGACGCCCATCGACGTTTCGTCGCATGTCAGCGAAATCTCCACGCTCGGCGGCGCCATGAACCGGGCGCGCGATGCGATCTTCACCTTCGCGCTCTACGTGCCCAAGGAACTGGTGCGCAAAGGCATCGAATCGGGCCAGTTCAGCGGCCGCTCCGCCTGGCGGCAGGAGGTAACGGCACTCTTCACCGACATCTACGATTTCACCACGCTCAGCGAAAAATATCCGCCGGAAGAGGTCGTGGCGATGCTGTCGGAGTATTTCGACATCTTCAGCGAGACGGTGGGAGAGCACGAGGGAACGATCATCCAGTTCCTCGGCGATTCGGTGTTCGCCATGTGGAACGCGCCGGCCCCGGACGAAAAGCATGCCGAACATGCCTGTCGTTGTGCGCTGGCGGTCGAGGAGCGCCTCAGCGCCTTCAACGAAACCCAGCGCAGGAAAGGGTTGCCGGAGTTTCGCACCCGTTTCGGCATTCACACCGGCACCGCCGTCGTCGGCAATGTCGGCGCCAAGGAGCGGCTACAATATACGGCGATGGGCGACACGGTGAACGTTGCCTCCCGCCTTGAGGGCATGAACAAGAACTACGATACGACGATCATGGCGAGTGGCGCCGTCGTCGCCCAGGCCGGCACCGCGATCCGCTTCCGGCCGCTGGGCTCGGCACAGGCGAAGGGTCGCGCCTCCGCGCTGGAGATCTATGAGGTGCTCGGCGCCGAACCGGAAGAAATGGCACCCGTGGGCACTCCGCCGATCAGCCCGGAAGAGGCCGAGGGCGGTTCTCGCGAAAGCACGTAACGTTCCTCATGGCCCGATGCTGCGGCGCTGGCGGGTCACCCAGCGGATACCGGCGACGACGGCAAAGGCGAGCAGCGGCCAAACGGCCCAGAACACGCCGCGCCACGTCAGCAGGTTGATGGCAAGGATCACCAGCCCGGCAAGGGCCAGCACGCCGATGCCGCGATCGACCCACGGATTTGCCTTGAGCCAGGCGAGGCCCGACAGGGTGCCGAACCCGAGCAGTGGCCAAGCGGACCAGAACGCACCATTCCAGGTAAGGAGGTTCAGCGCGACCAGTCCTGCGACGATGACAGCGAGCACGGGAAGAGATCCTCGCTTGGCCGCCGCAACTGCCCCCTCGACACCCTTTGCCTCCGTCCCGGATCGGTCGGGATCTCCGCTCGCTTGGCCAGCGGAGCGTCCGAGGGCCTGAACGCCGGGCGCCGGGCGTGCCTCGGCCGTGCCGATGCGCACCGCGTAGCTCGGCACGCCGCCATCGATGTTCTTCACTTCAAGCGGTCCCAGAAAATCAAAGCCGACGGCGACCTTGTTGCGCACCTGGTCGTAGACCGTGCTGGAGATGACGATGCCGCCGGCGGGTGCTGAGGCCTGCAGGCGCGCCGCGACATTGACGCCGTCTCCATAGAGGTCGTCTCCCTCGGCAATCACATCGCCAAGATTGATGCCGATGCGAAAGAGCATCTGTTCCTCGGCAGGGCACTTGGCGTTGCACCCCGCCAGTTCGTTCTGCACGTCGATCGCCGTCCGCACGGCTTCCACGACACTCGGGAACTCGGCGATCAGACCGTCACCCCAGGTGTTGACGACACGCCCCTCATGCGCCTCGATCAGCCGCGCCATGGCGTCGCGATAGCGCTTCAACGTGGCGAGCGTGCCCTCTTCGTCGGCACGCATCAGCCGAGTGTAGTCCTGGACATCCGCGGATAGGATTGTCGTCAGCTTGCGACGCGTCTCAGACATCGCCTTGTCCTCGCTTGAGTTCCGCCGGCACGGCGGACAATTGCATGGTACCGCGTTTGCACGGCCCGCACGCCTTGCGTTGCGGATAGAATATCAATGCTGACGGTCAAGGCTTCAAGGCGCGTTGCGCGAAAAGAGCGACGGCGTACAACCAATGTGAGGGAAAGAGAGTGCCGCTCGGCGGGAAACCAGTTCGACTTTCAACCAAATGCCAGAAACGAAAAAACCCCGTGTAACCGGGGTTTTTCAAAACCAAATCAAGGATTTGGCTTAGGGAATTTGGTGCCCAGAAGAGGACTCGAACCTCCACGCCTCGCGGCACAGGTACCTGAAACCTGCGCGTCTACCAATTCCGCCATCTGGGCGACGAGCGGGGGTGTAAAAGGCCAGAGCTGAAGTGTCAACAGGCTTTTTGAAGTTTTCGTGTCGGATTGCAAAAAACTCAGTTCGACGCGGTTTCAGCCCACCGACGGATTGTGGATAGACCTCTTGAGAGCAGCGCTTCGGCAGCCTCCGACGACTCCGCCTCGACGTAGCATCGCATCTCCGGCGCATTTCCCGAAGGCCGGAAATGGATGATCCGGCCATCGTCGAGCGTCAGCCTCAGTCCATCGATGTCGCTGACGGCAGAGACGCCGCCGATCGGCGACAGGAACTCCACAAGATTTGACTCGTCTCCGCGCAGATAAGCCATCAGCCGGGTGCTTGTTTCGACCGGGAAGTTTTCGAGCCTATCGCTGAGCGCCACAGGCAACCGGTAGGAAGCAGCGAGCGCGGATAGCGAAAGCTTGGCTTCGCCCGCGGCGGCAAGTGCGGCAACGATCGGGAGAAAGCTGTCGCGCGTTGGCAAAGCCTCGAGTGTAGCGCCGTTGACGACGAACGGGCTCGCGGTCAACGTGCCGCCATTGGCCTCGAAGCCGGCGACCTTCTGCGCCCCCTCTTTCAGCGCCTGCTGCATGCCGGCGATGACGAAGGGCGAGCCGACGCGGGTGCGCAGAACCGAGAGCCCTTCCCTGCCCTCCAAGCCGGAATTCGAGGTGACCGGAGTGACGGCAAGTCTGGCACCGAGGAAGCCGCACGCCATCAGGCCCAGCAGGTCGCCACGCATGGGCAGCCCGTTTTCGTCGGCGACCAAGGGCCGGTCGCCGTCGCCATCCGCGGACACGAT
This sequence comes from Ensifer sp. VA4, assembly GCF_055710065.1. Classification (NCBI taxonomy): domain Bacteria; kingdom Pseudomonadati; phylum Pseudomonadota; class Alphaproteobacteria; order Hyphomicrobiales; family Rhizobiaceae; genus Ensifer; species Ensifer sp. VA4. The sequence continues at coordinate 294,513 of NZ_JBVQPO010000002.1, forward strand.
CGCATCCAGGCGATGTTCGCGAGCCCAATCCCGAAGCCGCTCGATCGTCTCCGCCGAAACCGCCTCGGTATCGACCGGAACGAAGTGTTCCGAGCGCCCAAGGGCCACGACATCGGCACCAAAGTCAGCCAGCAGTTCGGCGATCAGGTCGCGGGCGACGGTGCTGTGCTGGTAGACACCGACCTTGAGGCCGGACAGCGCACCGGCCGGCAGCAATTGCCGATTCCTTTCCATGAAGAGCGCGGCAGCCGGGGCCGCGTAATCCTCGCCGGTCCCGGCATCGGCGACCGGGGCGATCTGGTTCGCAATACCGTCGGCGATGCGGCTGATCGCAACCTCGTCCTGCTTGTCGATCTCGCCGTCCGGGCGATAGAACTTGATGCCGTTGCGATCGGCCGGAATATGCGAGCCGGTGATCATCAGCCCCGCCGCCTTGTTGGCGAGACCGTAAAGCGCCAGCGCAGGGGTCGGCACCGTGCCGCAATCGAAAACGCGCAGCCCCTCGCGCGACAGGGCAGCGGCGCAAACGGCCGCGATCTCAGGGCTCGAATCGCGAAAATCGCGGGCGATCAGGATGGGATCGCCGGGCCTGCTGTGCCCTGCCGCCATCAGGTGCCGGGCAAAGGCGGTCGCATAGCGGGCGGAGGGCTCTCCCTTCAGTTCCTCGGAGAGGCCGCGCAAACCACTGGTGCCAAACTTCAATTGCATCGCGTACCTCGTTGAAACGGGAATTGGTCATGAAAGAACCGCAGTCACACGGCCGAAGCATCGGCGCATCATGCTGCGGGGGGATGAGCGAACAGAAATCCAGTAGTTCCAGTAGCGACCCGCGACTTCCGCCGCCATGAATAAACCAAGAAAAACAAACGTAATAGAGGCCGGGACAAAAGCGGAAGGCATGGCCTTCTGAAAGTGAGGACAAAATGACGGGATTTCGCAATTTCGTTATCGGCTGCAGTTTGGCCGCCACCTCCCTGATCACCCCCATCGGGCCCGTTCAGGCAATGCCTATCCAGGCGCCCGATCTCCAGATCAAGGCACAGAGCGACGTCCAGAATGTGTACCACCGGCGCCACTGGCGCGGCGGTTGGGGCCATGGATGGGGTTCCGGCTGGGGACCCTACTACCGTCACGGTTGGGGCGGACCGTACTATGGCTCGGGGCTGAGCTTCTACTTCGGCTCCGGCGGCTACTATGGTGGTGGTTATTATGGCGGCTACTACCCCCGCTATGGCTACTACCCGCGCTACGGTTACTACCCGCGCTATGGTTACTACCGCGGCTACTACCCGCGCCGCTACTACGGCGGTAACTACTACTATCGCGACCGATACGTGCGCGGCGGCTCACATGTGAGCTGGTGCATGTCGCGCTACCGCTCCTACGATCCGGCAACCAACCGGTTCCTAAGTTACGGTGGAACCTACAGGGTCTGCTACTCGCCTTACCGATAGGCGAAACCTCGGCAACGCCGCGTGAGGGCGATTGCGGCTCACGCGTGTCTCCGTGCGCGATCGCGGAGACAACTGCGTGTGCCAGACCCGCCCCGATTTGTGGGAGACCACGGTTAAACCGTCATTAACCGCAACGACCTAACTTTCGGAAAGCTCCACGATGCTGTCCGGGGATGAAACATGCTGCTTCCGACCCAGCAATCGATCGCCACCGCAACGACCAGCTTGGTCGGCTCGATCGTCAAGGACATCGAAAAGCGGCAGGCGGAAGAAGAAGAAAAGGCCAGAGGTGCCAAGGACGACAAGGTTCTGAAGGCGCAGGTCCAGTCCGATGGCGCCCGCAAGGCGGCCAACGACAAGATCAACGCCCATTTCTTCGATCGCACCCAGAACGACCCCAACAGCAATCGCGCGGCTCTCATTCGCCAGGTCGGTGAGTTCTTCGACCTCGACCGCGAGACGTTCAAATCCGACGCCGCCTTCGCCAGAGCGCTCGAAAACGAGATCAAGGCCCTGGATCCCAGCGATATCGCCAAGGTCGAGAGGCAGCTTGGGCTGGATAAGCTCGGCGTCTCCCTCACCGAACTGACGGAGGCGCTCAAGAACCCGGGCGGCCGGGAAAACGAGACGTTGAAGGCGGCGCTTGGAGAGACGAGCAGCAATGGGTCCCAAAGCCAGGCACAGGCTGCCAAGGCGGCGGATCGGCTGAAGAGCGCAGCGGAATCCGGGTCGCTCGAGGAAGCCCAGGTCGACAGCCTGCGCAACGATCCCACCCGCAGCACCGACAAGCAGTCGCTGGTCGAACAGAACGAGCAGTTACGCGCACTCCGCCTCAAGGATGAACTGAAGAATGTCGCCGAGCGCCGCGAAACCGAGCTGCAATCTTTGGTCCGCTTCGATGAGAACGGCCTGTACAGCCTGACGGCGCAGAGCTTCTGACTATTTCCTGCGCACGATCCCCAGCCGCGCCATGACCTCCTTGGGGATGCCGTAGCGGCGAACGGCATCGCGGCTGTCACGCAGCCCGCAGATCTCGCGCTGGATGAAGAAGGCCCAAACGGCATCGGCAGCTTCGTCGAGAAGCCGCTCGCGCAGATCCGGAGCCACCTCCGCCTTTAGCTCCGACAGCGCGTCAAGTGCCTTTTCCACCTTCAACCCGTGCCGGCCGAGCGCATCGGCGCGCTCGGACATGAGTTCATATTCGAGCACGTTGAAGGCGCCGGTGGTCGAGAAGGTCGGGCCAAGGGCTTTTGGGGGACGAACGGTCATCCGGAACTCCTCAGAAGTGCTGAAGATGGCGCTGTTGACGCCCACAGGCAAGGGCGGTCGACCGCTGCAGCCATCGAAACATGGTTAAGAATTCATAAACCTCTTTCACCTAACCTCGGACATCATGCCGATTCCCCATCCGCGACGTTGTCGCGGTCGTCCGGCCATTGGCCTGCTGCATGTTTCTTCAAGAACATGCAGCAACCCAAAGAGCGACAGCGACCTTTGCGCGTCTCACAGGACGCGCGGCGCTGTAGACGCGCATGAGGCGCCGACCCGTAAGTGACGAAGAAAACAGTTCGCACGCGAGCCGGAAATCGGCCCGTGTCCAGGCGTGCAACCGCGTTTCGTCGGCCAACGACGATTGGTCAACCCGAGGTCAAGCGAGATGGAGACCAGAATGCTGATACCCATCCAGACGGGCCGAGCGGCGGCCACCTCCGCAGAAGACACGAGCACCAAAGCGCAGCAGCCGTCAGCGCTGTTGCCCGCCTTGCAGCGCGGCGAAGCCATACAAAAGATTCTGGACGCGCTGACCCGACATCTCTCGGGCCGCGAAATCCTCTCCAAGGACGCGCTGGTGCGGCTGATGGAGGACCTGGCGCGCATCCTGAAGTTTCCGCCCCTGCCGCAGGAAGGCGGGCGGGATTTCGTTCGCCGCCTCGTGGCCTTCCTCGAATCGATGCCTGCCTCCGATCGGCTGCTGCTCGAACGCCAGCTCGGCGGGCGCAGCCTCGCCGTCCGGGTCGGCTTGCTTGCAGAACTGCCGGCGATCCGCAATGGGACGAGCGCGCCGGGCAGCACCGCCACGTCGATGCCCGCCCAGGTGCGCGACGTCATCCTGCGCAACCCCTCTCTCCAGCCGGCCATGCCTCTCAACCCGGTTGCTGCACGCATGCCGGTCGCCGGCGAGGTCGCGCTGCTGCAAACAGTACTGCGCAAGACCTTTGGCGTCGGCGACGACACCGACGTGCGCGACCCCCGGGGCGATGAGCCGGACCAGACCGGAACGACAGAGGCACCCTCGAAAGGCCGAAACGCAGCACCGGTTGAGCGAAGCGAAACGCGTGCGACAGGCAAGCCCACGTCCGCGGAAGGCACGCCGGTCGAAAACGCCGCCGCCCTGCTCGCAGGCGAAGTCGAGGAAACACCTCCGCAAACGGCCTCCGGGGCCGAGCCTGAGCAAACCGTCCCATCGGCCGGTGCCGGGCATGTCGAAAGCGAGGCGTCCGCCAGCGAGACCACGGCGGCGCTGGCCGAGGCCGATGCGACGGCCGAATCCGCCGAAGACGCGGATCCGGATGGCACCTATGGGCCGATGCCGGATGCCGATGAGGAGAATGGCGTCAAGACAGCAACGGCGGCCGGACGCGGCAATCCCGAGACCCGGCCGGTGCGGGTGCTTTTCGAGGCAATCAAGACGCTCATTCGCGACAGCGTCACCCCGCCCGGAAGCACTGCCGGCACCGAGACCAAGCCGGTGGCCGAGCACGCCGACGGAACGGATGCGCCGGCGCCAGTTCCGGCAAAGGACGCCGCACCGGCACGCGAGATCAAGGATGCGTCCCGCTCGCGCGAGGCGCCGGATGGCGGCAACGCCTTGCCGTCCTTGCTCGACGAGCAGGCGGAGGACGCAAAGGCCACTCAGCGCACGCCTGCGGACACGCTGCCGCAGCGCGTAACCGACGAACAGACGATGCGGCAGGTCATCGCCAGGCTGGTCGAAAACGGCCTGCCGCGCGAAGCCATCCCCTTTGCCATGATCCCCTACCCGCCGGCCGCCAGGGATGCGGCGGAAACCGAAAACCTTAGCCATGAAATGCCTGGCGGATCGGAAGACGAAACACCGGACGAAGAGCAGGGCGCAGAAGAGGGCGACGACCACGATCAAGCGGACGGGGCGGAACCAACTGACGAGGCCGCGCTCGACCACAGGGCGGCAGAAGCATCCGACGCCTACGATCTTTATCGCAGGCTCGGCGGCCTCGGCTGAGAGTCCAAACCGAACAAGCATTCGGCCAAAGAAAAACCCGCGGAGATCGCTCTCCGCGGGTTTTCCAGTTCAGATGTCAGGCAACGATTACTCGTTGTTCTGGCGGTTCTTCAGAGCCGCGCCGAGGATGTCGCCGAGCGAAGCGCCCGAGTCGGACGAACCGAACTGAGCAACGGCTTCCTTCTCTTCGGCGATTTCCAGAGCCTTGATGGACAGCTGGATCTTGCGGTCCTTCTTGGAGAAGTTGGTGACGCGCGCGTCGACAACCTGACCAACCGAGAAACGCTCCGGACGCTGTTCGTCACGGTCACGCGCGAGGTCAGCGCGGCGGATGAACGAGGTGATGTCTTCGTGGTTGACGAGCTTCACTTCGATGCCGCCATCGTTGATCGCGATGACTTCAGCCGAAACAACGGCGTTCTTGCGCAGTTCGCCGGAAGCGGCGGCGTCGCCGACCGAGTCCTTGCCGAGCTGCTTGATGCCGAGCGAGATGCGCTCCTTCTCGACGTCGACGTCGAGAACAACAGCGCGAACGACGTCGCCCTTGTTGTACTCTTCGATGACCTGCTCGCCCGGACGGTTCCAGTCGAGGTCGGAAAGGTGGACCATGCCGTCGACATCGCCGTCGAGGCCGATGAACAGACCGAATTCGGTCTTGTTCTTGACTTCGCCTTCGACTTCGGTGCCAGCCGGATGGCTATGCGCGAATGCCTGCCACGGGTTCTCGAGCGTCTGCTTGAGGCCGAGCGAGATACGACGCTTGGTCGGATCGACTTCGAGAACGACGACGTCGACTTCCTGGCTCGTGGACAGGATCTTGCCGGGGTGTACGTTCTTCTTGGTCCAGGACATTTCGGAGATGTGGATCAGGCCTTCGATGCCCGGCTCCAGCTCGACGAACGCACCGTAGTCGGTGATGTTCGTGACGGTACCGGAGATCTTCTTGCCGACCGGGTACTTCGCACCGATGCCATCCCACGGATCCGACTCGAGCTGCTTCATGCCGAGCGAGATGCGGTGGGTTTCCTGGTTGATGCGGATGATCTGAACCTTGACCTGCTGGCCGATGTTCAGGATCTCCGACGGATGGTTCACGCGGCGCCATGCCATGTCGGTGACATGGAGCAGACCGTCGATGCCGCCGAGGTCGACGAACGCACCGTAATCGGTGATGTTCTTGACGACGCCTTCGACAACCTGGCCTTCTTCGAGGTTCTGAACGATTTCAGAACGCTGCTCGGCGCGAGACTCTTCGAGAACCGTACGACGCGATACGACGATGTTGCCGCGGCGCTTGTCCATCTTGAGGATTTCGAAGGGCTGCGGGTTGTGCATCAGCGGGGTGACGTCGCGGATCGGACGGATGTCGACTTGGCTGCGCGGCAGGAAGGCAACGGCGCCGTCGAGATCGACGGTGAAGCCGCCCTTGACCTGGTTGAAGATGATGCCTTCGACGCGTTCGCCGGCTTCGAACTTCACTTCCAGGCGCTGCCAGCTCTCTTCGCGGCGGGCCTTTTCGCGCGACAGAACGGCTTCGCCGAGCGCGTTTTCGATGCGCTCAACATAGACTTCGACTTCGTCGCCGACCTTGAGCGAGCCGTCCTTGGCCTTCGCGCCGAATTCCTTCAGAGCGATGCGGCCTTCGACCTTCAGACCGACGTCGACAACGGCGACGTCCTTTTCGATGGCCGTAACGATGCCCTTGGCAACATAGCCTTCGGCGAGATCGGTCTTCGCGAAGGATTCTTCGAGAAGGGCGGCGAAATCGTCACGGGTGGGATTGGTAGCAGACATGAAATCTCCTGCATGCATCTCGTTCGAGACGCACATGCGCCGGGGGCTGGTGTTGAACAGGCCTGAACCCAGTCCGCTCCATTTGAAGGAGCAATCCGGCGCGTGGACGGAATTTCAGGCTATGCAAGAGGAGCGATCCTGACAGCGTCGGAGATAGGCTCTTCTTCAGATCTTCTTCATCAGCGCCGCGTCGATCAAAGTCTTCGCGGCCTGAAACGCCGCCTCTATACTCATTTCGGACGTATCAAGCAAGTGCGCGTCGTCGGCAGGCCGCAAAGGACTGTCGGCGCGGCCCATATCGCGTTCGTCGCGCTTCTTCACGTCCTCGAAGATGGCCGCATAGTCAGCCTGTTGGCCGTTGCCGACGATCTCGTCATAACGCCGCTTCGCCCGCACTTCCGGCGAGGCGGTGACATAGAGCTTTACCGGCGCATCGGGGCAGACGACCGTGCCGATGTCGCGGCCGTCGAGAACGGTTCCGGGCTCGCGCAGCGAAAAGGCGCGCTGCGCCTCGACCAGCGCCCGCCGCACCGCCGGCATGACCGCGATCTTCGACGCTGCCTCGCCGATCGCATGGGCGGAAAGGACTGAGCGGTCGAGCCCGGCGAGCTCGACCTCGCGCGCCATCTTCTCGGCCACCGCCTCGTCGTCGAGCGGCAGGCCCGCATCCAGCAGCGCCTTGGCGGTGGCCCGATAGGTCAGCCCCGTATCGAGATGGTGAAAGCCGTATTCCTCGGCGATCCTTCGCGAGAGCGTGCCCTTGCCGGCCGCAGCCGGCCCGTCGATGGCGATGGTGAACGTCATTTTCCAACCTGCATATGTATATGGTCGTCGTGCCTGGCGGCCCTGCAACCCTGAAACCTAATGGACTCGGCCTCAACGCCAAGTCTTTGCGCCAGATGCGGCTCCACGAATATCTTCTCGATACCGAAGCTACTCCCCTCACCGGAGAGCCAGCGGAGCGCCTCCCTGGTCCGGCCTTCCTCCAGCGGCAAGGACCGCCACAACGACTGCAAGAAGTCCAAGTCCCACCGCAAGGTCAAGAGGTCTTCGCGATCCCGGCATGGAAGAATGCTTCCCGGGCGCGGCTGCTCGAAGGCGAAATAGCCGACCGGCGAACGGGTCGCCGTATCCAGGTAGTTGCCAGCGGCATCCTGATAGAAGAACGCGATATCGAGCTTCCGGCCATCCGAATGGGAGAGATGCGGAAACAACGGAAATCCATTGAAGAAGGGAAAATTGGCATCCAGCGCCAAGGTCGTCGTTCCGGGAAATGCCTGCCCCATATGCCGCGACAGGGCAGAGGCCGCTTCCCTCAGTTCCGGAACGACATATTGACGGTTCAGGACACAGAATAAAGGCGACTGCATCTTGAGCCGCGACGTGCCGTCGTCGAAACAGGGCAGCGGAACCCGGCCGAAGATCGGTGCCACGGCATGGCTAAGCGCGCTTCCCGCAGCATAGAGACCCAGAAAGAGTGCAAGAAACACGGGAATGCCTGCTCTTCTTCGGCGCGTAAGACCAAGAGCAACAAGCCAGACAAGGCCGCCGAGCTGCGTCAGCAGCGTCAGGAGGACGACGACTGCAATTGTCAGCAGCCATTTGAGCTTTGCTGCCGGCGTCGTCGGCTTCACGCGATCTCTGCCCCCAGCCCTGTCATCAGATCCGTGAACCCCGGAAAGCTCGTCGCAATCATCGACACATCATCGACCTGAACCGGGTGCTCCGAGGCAAGCCCCAGGACAAGGAAGCTCATGGCGATGCGATGATCGAGATGGGTCTTCACGACCGCGCCTGAAGCAGCGCCTAGTCCTTTGCCGCCAGGACGGCCGCGGACAACAAGCGAGGATTTGCCCTCATCGCAATCGACACCGCTGAGTTTCAGGCCCGCGGCGATGGCGGCGAGGCGATCGGACTCCTTCACGCGCAGCTCATCGAGGCCCCTCATGACGGTCGCGCCTTCGGCAAGGGCGGCGGCAACAGCGAGAACAGGATACTCGTCGATCATCGAGGCCGCACGCTCTTCGGGCACCGTGACACCCTTCAGTTCGGAATGGCGCACCCTCAGATCCGCCACGTCTTCTCCGCCGGCCTGCCGGATGTCGATCACCTCGATGTCGGCACCCATCTCCTGCAAGGTCAGGATCAGGCCGGTGCGGGTCGGGTTCATCAGCACGCTGCGGATCGTGATGTCGGAGCCCGGAACGACCAGTGCCGCAACCAGCGGGAATGCCGCCGAGGACGGGTCGCCCGGCACCTCGATCTCCTGGCCGACGAGCCGGCCACGACCTTCGAGCCGGATGGTGCGGACGCCGGCGGCATCGGTCTCCACCGAGAGTTCGGCGCCGAATCCGCGGAGCATGCGTTCCGTGTGGTCGCGGGTCAGCACCGGCTCGATGACGGTGGTGATGCCCGGCGCATCGAGACCGGCGAGCAGCACCGCCGATTTCACCTGGGCGGATGCGACCGGCACCCGATAGGTGATCGGCGTCGGCGTCTTCGGTCCGCGAAGTATCACCGGCAGACGATCACCGGCAGCCGCCTTTACCTGCACGCCCATCTCGCGCAAGGGGTCGAGCACGCGCGCCATCGGCCGCCGGCCGAGCGAGGAATCACCGATGAACGTCGTTTCGAAATCATAGACGCCGGCGAGACCCATGATGAGCCGGCAACCCGTGCCGGCATTGCCGAAATCGAGCGGCGCTTCCGGCGCAAGCAACGCGCCGTTGCCGACGCCGTTGACGATCCAGGTGTCGCCGTCCTTGCGGATCCCGGCGCCCATGGCCCGCATCGCATGGCCCGTGGCGATCACGTCGTCACCTTCGAGCAGGCCGGTAACGCGCGTCTCGCCAGCGGCAAGGGCACCCAGCATCAAAGACCGATGCGAAATCGACTTGTCCCCGGGAATGCGGGTCGACCCCTTGAGGCCGTCGGATTTGCGGGCGGTGGCGGGGCTTTGGCCCAATCCTTGCGACATGCAGTATCCTCGAAACATGCAAGACAGTATCGCGCGCTCGAAGGCCCGCCAAAGTCGCGGCAGCACATGAACGGCTGCCCGCTTTTATTCTTAGATCGATAGGATTGAAGAAAACAATGCAGCGCGTAAGGCATCCTTGCGGGCCGGCGCCAAGGCGCTTGCAAGTTTTGTCTTTGACAGATGCTGTCAAGATGATTATGGGGACCGGCTAATCATCATAAGCTTGATACCCTTTCCACCCGCCGGTTTTTCCGGCAAGCGCCGGCACGGCCGGCCATTCAAGAGGCTTTGACTGTGGCAAAACCGGAACTTGGAACAAAGCGCATCGACCCGGAAACGGGGCGCAAATTCTACGATCTGAACCGTGATCCGATCGTTTCGCCTTACACCGGCAAGTCCTACCCGCTGTCCTTCTTCGAAGAAAGCTCGGTCGCCAAGGTGCTCGAGAAGGAAGAAGAAGAAGACGTCACGGAAGTCGATGCGGAGAACACCGAAGTCGAACTCGTTTCGCTCGAGGATGCCGATGATGAGGCAGCGGGCGGCGACGACCTGCCGGATCTCGGCGACGACGATGTCGAAATCGACGGTGACGACGACGACACCTTCCTCGAAACCGACGAGGACGAAGACGACGACGACATGAGCGGTCTCATCGGCGTTTCCGACGACGAAGAAGACGTCTAAGCGCTTCAAATGACATAGGAATGCTCCCGTCCTCGGCCTTTACGGCCCGGACGGGAGAAAATCGGCCCGGACTGCAAATAAATCCACAGGCCACGCATTTTTCGGCTTGCCATCCTCAAAAAGGGGAAGTAATAAGCCGCCACTCGCCGGGCACAACAGCCCGACGAACTTCCCGGACCGGTCTAGCCGGAACCCGATATGGGGCTATAGCTCAGCTGGGAGAGCGCTTGCATGGCATGCAAGAGGTCAGCGGTTCGATCCCGCTTAGCTCCACCAAACTTCTCCTTCGATTGAACGTTCTTGGACCTTCAAGGTCCCTCGCTGCCCCCCAATTCGTCCAGCGAGTCCAGGATCATGGTCAGCAGCCGGATGATGTCGGCCGACTCGAGCAGGGCGTTGCGGATTTCGCGTTCCGACCGGTTCGGCACGGAAGCGGCAATGTCGAGCAGGACATTGGTGACATCGGGCGCTTCGGTGTTCGGTTCCATGCCCGTCTGTTCGCGCATGCAGCGGATCAACGCCACTGCGCCTTCGAGCAGCTGTTGTGCCTGTAATGGGGTGAGCTCATGGACCTCATTGGCGGCACGAAACAACTGGGATCTGAAGCCCGATATCGTGGTCATCTCCCGGATGATACTCCTTTCGGGTTCAAATGAAAGTGGTGGCCGCAGCCATCCGTGCAACGTTCGGATGAGCATGTTACGCGCGCGACCTTCTGCGAACGCGACCGCCGATCCGCACAGTCACACATCGGTACGGCCCGGGCCCGCTCCGATGCGCGTTTATGATTTGTTAAGCATCGAAACGCAGAAGCTGATGCCCATGTTCCTGATCTCGAAAATCTTCTGGCTGGTGGCGCAGCCGCTGTCGTTCTCGTTCTTCACAGTCTTTGCCGGACTGCTGGCGACAGCCGCGGGCTTGCGCCGCGCCGGTATTGTCTTTTGCGGCCTCGGCGCGCTGGTACTCTTTGTTTCGCTATTTACCACTGCCGGCCCCTATGCCCTGCAAGCGCTGGAGGATCGCTTTCCCCGCCCGGCGCCACCTGCCTCGCTCTCCTGCATCATCGTGCTCGGCGGCGCCTTCGAGAACGAAGTGATGGCAGGCCGCGGCGGCACGGAGTTCAACCAGGCGGCGGACCGTTTCATCGAGACCCTGGCGCTCGCCAAGCGCTATCCCGAGGCGCGTATTCTCGTGTCCGGCGGCGACGGCTCGTTCAGCGGCGCCTATGCCGGAGATGCCGAGGCGTCGGAAGGCTTCCTCGCGGCGTTCGACGCCGGCGGCGAGCGGCTGATTCGCGAAGTGCAATCGCGCACGACCTTCGAGAACGCCCGCAACACCAAGGAATTGCTGGAGGCGAAAGGGCTTTCGAACTGCGCGCTCGTTACCTCCGCCTTCCACATGCCGCGTTCGGTCGCGCTCTTCCGCGCCCTCGATATCCCCGTCATTCCCTGGCCGACGGATTACCGCACCAGCGGCAAGCTTGGCCTCGGCTTCGACTTCACCCAGCCGTCGCTCAACGCCCAATTGACGACGACGGCGGTGCGCGAATGGATCGGGCTCATCGGCTACTCCCTCGCGGGCCGGACAGCCTCGATCCTGCCGGCGCCCTGAGAGTTGACGCCGGGGCACGAGACAGCCAGCTTCAAGGAGAACCGCCGATTCTAGTCCGGAGCGCCCATGCCGATCCTCGAAATCCTCGACTATGCCGGTGTCGCCGTCTTTGCAGCGACCGGAGCGTTGTCGGCGTCACGCAAGCAGCTCGATATCATCGGCTATCTCTTCCTCGCCTCGGTGACCGGCATCGGCGGCGGCACCATGCGCGACGTCGTTTTGGGCGCGACTCCGGTCTTCTGGGTTACCAATCCGACCTATCTGCTGGTCTGCGCCACGGTGGCGGCCATCCTCTTCTTCACCGCCCATCTCTTCGACTCGCGCTACCGGGTCCTCGTATGGCTCGATGCGATCGGCCTTGCGGCCTACTGCGTCATGGGTGCTGCGAAGGGATTTGCGGCTACGGGTTCTGCGGGTGTCGCGCTCGTTACCGGCATGCTGACGGCCACCTTCGGCGGCATCCTGCGCGATCTGCTCGCCGGAGAGCCTTCGGTGCTGCTCAGGCCGGAAGTCTATGTCACCGCCGCATTGATCGGCGCTGGCGCCTTCGTTCTGGCGACGATGGCCGGCTTGCCGCTTACGGCGGCATCGACGCTCGGCGTGATTTCGGCCTTCATCGTGCGCGGCGGCGCGCTCAAATACGGCTGGACGCTGCCGACGGGCAAGGCGCTGCCGGGCCGAGATCCGGACGATGTGATGTGACTTGGGGCACGATCGACACGAAGGCCGAGCGATCAACTTATCTTGAAGATCGCCCTGCGGGCCAGTTTGAAGCTATGCCGTTCCGGACGGAATACCGCTTCACATTTTTCCCGCAACTGCGCCGATGTCAGCGGCCGTTCTTGCGACGCAGACGGATCACCACGTCGACATGCGAAATCTCCATGCCCTCGGGCGGCTCCGGGAGATTGTCGATCTGGATGTTGCTGACGGGGATATCGAGAACCTCGTTCTGACCCTCGACGAAGAAGTGATGATGATCCGACACGTTGGTGTCGAAATAGGTCTTGGCACTTTCGACCGCCAGGACACGGATCATGCCGGCTTCGGTGAACTGGTGCAGCGTGTTGTAGACGGTTGCCAGCGAAACCGGCACCCCGGCCATCACGGCTTCTTCGTGCAATTCCTCGACGGTCAGATGGCGATCACCCTTGGCAAAGATCAAATCGGCGAGGGCAACGCGCTGACGGGTCGGACGGAGGCCTGAGTGGCGCAGCCTTTCTTCCGAACTCACTTCTGTTGCTTTCGTCATAAAGGGTCGTTCCATGTATCCCGGCGAAATTCACAATACTTCCGTTGCGATATAACTTTTGCGCCCCGCGCTTTCAATAGATTCTCATCCAGACATGCGTTGCAAAGCCTGAAAAACCGGTCAAACTCGGGGAAGGTTGGCAATTAACTCTGGTCGCGCCCACATTGATCCTGTAAGCGACGGCGGAACGAAAATGCCATCTGAGGCGGCGGTGACCGGGCCGGAAACGAGAAGATCCGGGTTCCCCGCGCTTCATTTCAAGCCGAACTTGCTCTAAAGCAGATCGGATAACACGTTAAGTCATTCGGGGAAGCACCTATTCATGACCACCAGACAATCCAGCTTCAGCTACGAGGAAATCCTGGCCTGCGGCCGTGGCGAGCTGTTTGGCCCCGGCAACGCGCAACTGCCGCTGCCGCCGATGCTGATGGTTCATCGCATCACCGAGATTTCCGAAACGGGCGGCGCCTTCGACAAGGGCTTCATCCGCGCCGAATACGACGTGCGTCCCGACGACTGGTACTTCCCCTGCCACTTCCAGGGCAACCCGATCATGCCGGGCTGCCTCGGCCTCGACGGCATGTGGCAATTGACGGGCTTCTTCCTGGGCTGGCTCGGCGAGCCCGGCCGCGGCATGGCGCTCTCGACGGGCGAAGTGAAATTCAAGGGCATGGTTCGCCCCGAAACCAAGCTGCTGCAGTACGGCATCGACTTCAAGCGCGTCATGCGCGGCCGGCTCGTACTCGGCACTGCCGACGGCTGGCTGAAGGCCGATGGCGAGACTATCTATCAGGCAACCGACCTGCGTGTCGGGCTGTCGAAGGATAAGGCCGAGTAAGGACCAGGCCTGCCTGCACCGAACGAAATAAAGAAAAGGTCAGTATCATGAGACGGGTTGTTGTCACGGGCCTCGGCATCGTTTCCTCGATCGGAAACAACGCCGACGAAGTCACGGCGTCGCTGCGCGATGCAAAGTCGGGCATCACGTTTTCTCCCGATTTCGCGGAAAACGGCTTCAAGTGCCAGGTCTGGGGCGCTCCGTCGCTCGACCCGACCGAGCTCGTCGACCGCCGCGCCATGCGCTTCCTGTCGCAGGGCGGCGCGTGGAACCACGTGGCGATGAAGCAGGCAATCGCCGACTCCGGCCTCGAAGAGTCGGTCGTTGCCCGCAACGAGCGCACCGGCATCATCATGGGCTCGGGCGGCCCGTCCACCCGTACGATCGTCGACGCCGCCGACATCACGCGCAAGAACGTCAGCCCGAAGCGCATCGGCCCGTTCGCCGTTCCGAAGGCCATGTCGTCCACGGCTTCCGCAACGCTCGCGACCTGGTTCCAGATCCACGGCGTCAACTACTCGATCTCTTCGGCCTGCTCGACCTCGGCGCACTGCATCGGCAATGCGGCCGAGATGATCCAGTGGGGCAAGCAGGACGTGATGTTTGCCGGCGGCCACGAGGATCTCGACTGGACCATGTCGAACCTCTTCGACGCCATGGGTGCCATGTCCTCGAAATACAACGAGACGCCGGCGACGGCTTCGCGCGCCTATGACGTCAACCGCGACGGCTTCGTCATTGCCGGCGGCGCAGGCGTTCTCGTGCTCGAAGAACTCGAGCACGCCAAGGCCCGCGGCGCCAAGATTTATGCCGAAATCGTCGGCTATGGTGCGACCTCTGACGGTTACGATATGGTGGCCCCTTCGGGCGAGGGTGCGATCCGCTGCATGCGCCAGGCGCTTTCGACGGTGAAGGGCGACGTCGACTACATCAACACCCACGGCACCTCGACTCCGGTTGGCGACAGCAAGGAGATCGGCGCGATCCGCGAAGTGTTCGGCAGCAAGATGCCGCACATCCAGTCGACGAAGTCGCTGACCGGCCACTCGCTGGGTGCTGCCGGCGTGCAGGAATCCATCTACGGCCTCTTGATGATGCAGGCCGGCTTTATCGGCGAAAGCGCGCATATCAGCGAACTCGACCCCGAATTCGAGGGCGTTCCGATCGTTCGCAAACGCATCGACAACGCCAAGATCGATACGGTTCTCTCGAACTCGTTCGGCTTCGGCGGCACCAATGCCACGCTCGTTTTCCAGCGCTACAACGGATAACACGATGACGGGACTGATGACTGGAAAGCGTGGCCTCATCATGGGTGTGGCCAACAACCATTCCATTGCCTGGGGCATCGCCAAGGCGCTTGCGGCGCAGGGTGCCGAACTCGCCTTCACCTACCAGGGCGAAGCCCTTGGCAAGCGTGTCAAGCCGCTGGCCGCCGAGCTCGGCTCCGACTTCCTGCTTCCCTGCGACGTCGAAGACATCGAGTCCGTCGATGCCGTGATCTCTGCGATCAAGGAGCGCTGGGGCAAGCTCGATTTCGTCGTGCACGCCATCGGCTTCTCCGACAAGAACGAGCTGAAGGGCCTCTATGCCGACACCTCGCGCGACAACTTCAGCCGCACGATGGTGATCTCCTGCTTCTCCTTCACCGAGATCGCCAAGCGCGCGGCCGAACTGATGAACGACGGCGGCTCGATGCTGACGCTCACCTATGGCGGCTCGATGCGCGTCATGCCGAACTACAACGTCATGGGCGTCGCCAAGGCCGCGCTCGAGGCTTCCGTGCGTTACCTCGCCGCCGATTACGGTGCGCGCGGCATCCGCGTCAACGCGATCTCCGCCGGCCCGATCCGCACGCTTGCCGGCGCCGGCATTTCCGACGCCCGGGCGATGCTGTCCTGGCAGCAGAAGAATTCGCCGCTGCGCCGGACCGTCACCATCGACGACGTCGGCAATTCGGCTCTCTATCTGCTGTCGGATCTGTCGCGCGGCGTCACCGGCGAGATCCATTACGTCGACTCCGGCTACAACATCACCTCGATGCCGTCCCTCGACACGCTCAGGACAGCCGACGCCGAGTAAGGCGCTCAGGGTAAGGCGTTCAAGCGGAAACGCACGACAAAGCCCACGGATCAGCCTGCTGCATGTTTCCTCAAATCGACCTCGATTTAAGGAAACATGCAGCAAATCAAACTGCTACAGCGCCGCGCGTCTGATTAGACGCGCGGCGCTGTAGTCCGTGGGCTTCGTCATTGATGGGCGGTTCAAACCAAGACGAACAGCACGAACAAGGCGGCGATGACCGCCAGCACGACAAATCCCGTATGGGTGCGCCGCCCCGGATCCAGCGGCAGATGATAAAGGCTTTTCAGGAACGACATGGGCACTTCGGAGGTGGCTCCATGTCCCTCGGCATGCTTGATGTCCCTGGCGACAGCCTCGGCCGCATCCTCGGTCAAGGGCGGCCTGTTCACTCCCGACGTCATCGCACTCATCCTCCGACGAGAAACACCGACGGCGTCATGGTGGGCCCGAACAGGGGTGATGGCAACAGGCAAACTGTCGCTGCCCGCCGGCCGGAGCGACGGGCCCAGAAAGCAACGAGCCGGGCGAATGGCCCGGCTCGTTGCTTGATCCTTAAAGCGCGTCGCGATCTTTCAGATTCGCTCCTTGTGCTTTAAGCCTTTGATATTTCGCATGTCGTTATCGCAAAACCGCTGCGCACTTTTGCGCGAATGCTTTAATGGTCTTCAGCGCTTCGCCCAGAGCACCTTGAAGCGGGCGTTGCGGCAGGTTTCGCCGTATTCCTTGGCGTTCTCGGCCAGTACCTGCTCGTAGGGCAAGCCGCGATTGGCGACCAGCATTAGCTTGCCGCCCTGCTTCAGCGCCTTCAGCGCCGTCTTGATGATGGCAATGCCGAGCGCCGGCTCGGCGGCGTGGGCCTCATGGAAGGGCGGGTTCATGACGATGAGATCGTACTTGTCGCGCGGCTCTTCGCTCGTCAGATCGAACCAGTAGAAGCGCGCCGGCGTCGAGGGGGCATTTGCCATCATGTTGACGCGGGCAGCCTCCAATGCCTCGTGATCGGCCTCGAAGAGATCGACGCCCTTGAGGCCCGGCGAGGCTTCGGCGAGCTTGACGGCGAGATAGCCCCAGCCGGCGCCGAAATCGGCAGCATGGCCGTGGAAATCGTTCGGCAGGCGCGAGGCGAGCAGTTCCGAGCCCGCATCGATGCGATCGTGCGAGAACATGCCTGGTGACGCCTCGAACAGGCCTTCGACACGTACCGGCACCTTGGCGAGCTTGTGTACGGCATCCGTGACGTCGTCCGGGCGGGTGAACCAGAAGGCGACACCGTGATATTTCGGCAGGTGGTCGCCGTCCCAATCGAACTTGGCGATCCGCTTCCTCAGCGACTGGATGCCGTCTTCCTTGCCGCCGGCAACGACGATCAGGCCGCCCTCACGCGTGTGCTTCAACGCCTCGGCGATCCGGTCCTCGTTCTCGCCCTTGTGCTTGCCGCAGAGCACCAGCGTGACGTCGTAGTCCTCCCCGGTGATCTCCGGCGACACATCGGCGCGTACGGCCTCCAGGGCGCGATAGAGCGGCCTCAGCGGCTGCACCGCCGCGATCGAGGCTTCGAAGCCCTGGGGCAGCCTGTAGCCAGCCTCGGCGCCGAGAAAGAGAACGCGCTCGCCTTCGCCCGGCGGGTCGATCACGCCGCTATCGAACGGGTAAAACAGGGTCTTCAACGCATCTCGGCTCATCGGTCTATCCGTCTCTTCCTACAAGAAAGGGGCGCGGAGCGATCCGCCCCGCGCCCCGAATGCATTCGGGTGAAGCCTGCTTATTCGGCGGCTTCGCCGTCGCCCTTCTTCTCAGACTTCTCGGCAACGATTTCCTTGCCGGTCGCCTGGTCGACAACCTTCATCGACAGGCGAACCTTGCCGCGCTCGTCGAAGCCCATGAGCTTGACCCAGACCTTGTCGCCTTCCTTGACGACGTCGGTCGTCTTGGCAACGCGCTCGGCGGCGAGCTGCGAGATGTGGACGAGGCCGTCACGGGCGCCGAAGAAGTTGACGAAGGCGCCGAAGTCGGCGGTCTTGACGACCGTGCCTTCATAGATCTGGCCAACTTCCGGCTCGGCGACGATCGAGTGGATCCACTTGCGGGCCGCTTCGATTTCCTTGCCGGACGAGGAGGCGATCTTCACGGTGCCGTCGTCTTCGATGTTGATCTTGGCGCCGGTCTTTTCGACGATTTCGCGGATGACCTTGCCGCCGGAGCCGATGACTTCGCGGATCTTGTCTACCGGGATGTTCATGACTTCGATGCGCGGAGCGAATTCGCCGAGCTGGCCGCGGCTTTCGGAGATGGCCTTGGCCATTTCGCCGAGGATGTGGAGACGGCCGCCCTTGGCCTGGTTGAGCGCGATGCCCATGATCTCTTCGGTGATGCCCTCGATCTTGATGTCCATCTGGAGCGAGGTGATGCCGGCTTCCGTGCCGGCGACCTTGAAGTCCATGTCGCCGAGGTGGTCTTCGTCGCCGAGGATGTCGGAGAGAACGGCGAAGCGCTCATCTTCCTTGATCAGGCCCATGGCGATACCGGCAACCGGCTTTGCCAGCGGAACGCCGGCATCCATCAGCGCCAGCGAGGTGCCGCAGACGGTGGCCATCGAGGACGAGCCGTTCGACTCGGTGATTTCCGAGACGACGCGCAGCGTGTAGGGGAACTGTTCCGCCGTCGGCAGCATCGGGTGGATGGCGCGCCAGGCAAGCTTGCCGTGGCCGATTTCGCGGCGGCCCGGAGAACCCATGCGGCCCGTCTCACCGACCGAGAAGGGCGGGAAGTTGTAGTGCAGCATGAAGTTTTCCTTGTACATGCCCGTCAAGGAATCAACGTACTGCTCGTCTTCGCCGGTGCCGAGCGTGGCAACGACGATCGCCTGGGTTTCACCGCGGGTGAAGAGCGAGGAGCCGTGGGTGCGCGGCAGGACGCCGACTTCGGCGACGATCGGACGAACGGTTTCGAGATCGCGGCCGTCGATGCGGCTCTTGGTGTCGAGGATGTTCCAGCGAACGATCTTGGCCTGCAGGTGCTTGAAGACGGCGCCGATTTCTTCAGCCGTATGGGCCGGGTTCTCGATGCCCTCGGGCAGGAAGTGTTCCTTCACCTTGGCCTTGACGGCGTCGACGGCAGCGTAGCGGGCAGCCTTCTCGGTGATCTTGTAGGCGTTGCGCAGCTCGTCTTCGGCGATCGAGAGCATGGCGTTCTCGAGGGCGGAATGGTCTTCCGGCTCGAATTCGCGCGGCTCCTTGGCGGCAACTTCAGCAAGCTTGATGATCGCGTCGATGACCGGCTGGAAGCCCTTCTGGCCGAAGACGACGGCGCCGAGCATGATGTCTTCCGGCAGTTCCTTGGCTTCGGATTCGACCATCAGCACCGCGTCCTGGGTGCCGGCGACGACGAGGTCGAGGGTCGATTCGTCCATCTCGTCGAGATGCGGGTTCAGAACGTACTGGCCGTTGATGTAGCCGACGCGCGCGCCACCGATCGGGCCCATGAAGGGGATGCCCGACAGCGTCAGCGCAGCCGAAGCGGCGACCATCGACAGGATGTCCGGATTGTTCTCGAGGTCATGCTGCATGACCGTGACGATCACCTGGGTGTCGTTCTTGTAGCCTTCCGGAAAGAGCGGGCGGATCGGACGGTCGATCAGGCGCGAAACCAGCGTTTCGTTTTCGCTCGGACGGCCTTCGCGCTTGAAGTAGCCACCCGGGATCTTGCCGGCGGCGTAGGTCTTTTCCTGGTAGTTGACGGTCAGCGGGAAGAAATCCTGGCCCGGCTTTGGCGCCTTGGCCGAAACGACGGTCGCGAGAACGACGGTTTCACCGTAGGTGGCGAGAACGGCGCCATCAGCCTGGCGGGCGATCTTGCCGGTTTCGAGCTTGAGCGGACGCCCAGCCCATTCGATTTCAACCTTGTGGGTATCGAACATGTTCTGTCCTTCGTGTGCGGCGGACCTTTCCGCGGCTGTTGCAGCGCGGGTGGTCGAGGGGCCGCATGAAATGGCGCATCACGGGCAAGACAACGGGAGGCTTCACGCTTGAAATCGGCTTGTTTCCGCTTCGCCGGACCGCTCATCAGCGGCGTTCCGGCAAGCAGGGCCGAAGCATCCTGCAATCCTGCCCCATGACGGGCCATCGGTTGATCCGCGAAACCGGCCCATCCGGTTCGCTGGATTCTCTCCTGAAGCCACGCTTCCTGGGCGGCCGGAGAGTTCATTCGTCGAGCGTGCACCGCTCCATAAAAAAGCCGGCGGGCCGCAATGACCCGCCGGACAAGTCGCTTAGCGACGGATGCCCAGGGCACCGATCAGCTTGCTGTAGCGCGCTTCGTCTTTCTTCTTCAGATAGTCGAGGAGCGAACGACGGCTGGAAACCATCGCGAGCAGACCACGGCGGGAATGGTTATCCTTCTTGTGGCCCTTGAAGTGTTCGGTCAGGTTGTTGATCCGTTCGGTCAGGATAGCAACCTGGACTTCCGGGGAACCGGTATCGCCTTCGACGGTTGCAAATTCCTTGATGAGCTGAGCCTTACGCTCTGCAGTAATCGACATCGGATGATCCTTTCGATTTCGAGGATTTCGGGACGCCTTCAGCCGGGATGTCGTCCAGCTGCGGCCGTGAACGCAACGGGCATGCGCCTTTTGCTGGCGTGCCTATAAACGAAATGGATGAAAAAGGAAAGGGTCATGAGCCGGCCCTCCTGGAGGCCGGCAGGACGCATCAGTTGCTCGTCGGGCGCGGTCGCATCGGTGCGGATTTCTGCGGGTCGCGATTGACCGAAACGCAATCGAGATAGGCGGAGAAAGCCCAGCCAAGCGCGCCGGCCTCGTTGGCGACCAGAGACCAGCGCTTGCCTCCGAGATTGCGCTCTCCGGTCCTCTTCACCCTCGTTCCGTTCGACAACGTCATCACGACCCGACCGTTCGGCGCGTCGCGGATGTTGAGCGGCGTCCCGGTCGGGTCCGCGACGGTGCAAGCGATTTCTATACCGCGCGCCGGCCCACCCGTTGACAGG
Source organism: Ensifer sp. VA4 (assembly GCF_055710065.1). Lineage (NCBI taxonomy): Bacteria > Pseudomonadati > Pseudomonadota > Alphaproteobacteria > Hyphomicrobiales > Rhizobiaceae > Ensifer > Ensifer sp. VA4. Next base: position 315,471 of record NZ_JBVQPO010000002.1, read on the forward strand.
AGGAGCACCGGGATTACGGCCAGCACCAACAGACGACCGAAAGACGGTTTCATCGCGAGCGCTCTCCTCCGTTTGCCTTCATGCCTCTTCTTCCTTCTCGTCGCGGGGAATGGTGATCCGCCACTCAATGCCGTCGGCATGCATTATCCGCTCCAGGGCGGCGTTCAGCGCCATGCCGAGCATGCGCTCCAATACCAAGGTCCCGAAGCCCTTGCGGACCGGATCCAAAGGCTTGCCCGCGAGATCCGCGCCCTCCTCCCGCCAGCGAATGGCAATGCCGTCGTCCTCCAGCGACCAGCTCAGCTTGACGACCCCGGTGGTGTTGGCAAGCGCACCGTATTTGGTGGCATTCGTCGCAAGTTCGTGCAGGGCCATGCCGAGCGTCTGGGAGATCTGCGTGTCGAGCCTCAGGGCGGGGCCGGAAAGGATCAGGCGTTTCGGATCGTCGGGCGTGAACGGCTGCAATTGGTTCTGGGCGAGCTCGCGGAAATCGACGCCTTGCGCCGCATTTGCAATCATCAGGTCCGTCGAGCGCGCAAGCCCGGCAATACGCTTGCGGAAGGATTCGGCGAAGTCGGCGGCACTCTCGGCCGAATAGACCGATTGGTTCAGCATGGACTGGATGACGGTCAACTGGTTCTTCGAGCGGTGGGCCACTTCGCGCATGAGGAAGCGGATCTCGTTTTCCGCCTTGCTGCGCGCCGCGGCGGCGCGTGCCAGCGCCGTCGAGACCTGCTCGACCTCGGATATCATGTGCGGCCGGGATTCGATCCGCTCGCCGGCGCCGAGACGGCGCGCATCCTGCGCCACCAGCTTGACGCCCTGCGACAACAGCCGCGCGATCGCCAGCGAGCCGGCGATCGCGATGCCGGCGAAAATGATGCCGCCGAGCGACAGCCAGAGAAACGACCAGACGGCCGGCGCATCGACGGTTGCGCTCGGTGCCCAGGCAATGATCCGCCATCCGGTGACGACGGAGAACTCGGTCGCGACGCGATATTCCGTGCCGTTTTCCTTGATATTGCTGACGCCAATGCTGATCGCCGGCACCGTGTCGAGGAAGAACGGTTCGCCGGCCTTCACGGCTGCGTCCGACGAGATGATGACCTTGCCCGCGCTATCGACCAGCGCCGCATTCCAGCCGGGGGAGAGCGTATCGCGGTTAACGGCCTTGGCCATGTTCTCGGCGTTTTGCGTCAACGTCAGCACATATTCCTCGCCGGTCGACAACTTCGCCGGCAGGTAAACGTTGAACACCCATTTTCCCGCGGTCTGGCCGAAGAAGACGTTGGAGACGAGTGGCGCACCACTGTTGGTGAAGGCGCGCTCGACGGAGTCCGGATCCGAGGCCTTGTTGAGCTGTGCGCCGAAAGGCACGCGCGTGTTGAGCAACTGGTTGTGCTTGCGATCTATGACGATCAGGTAGGAATCCGTCTCGGCAAGCGCGGTCGAGGCCCTGCCGTAGAAGGCCTCCATGTTGCCGTCTTCGATTTCTTGTGATGTCGACAGCACCTTCAGCGTGGTCAGCATGCCTTCGATGTCACGCTCGACGATACGGGTGACCGACCCGGTCGAGGCCTGCAGCAGCGCCGTGATCACCTGCTCCTGCTGATCGACGCTGCGCTTCAGCACCACGAGCGAAAAAATGAAGGCCGGAACGATGGCTACCAGGAGCAGCGACGTCAGGTAAAAGCTGAAAGGCCGGGTCAGGCGATGACGAAGGAGATCGACGATCGCCGACAGGCCATTCGCCGTCCTTCGTTTTCCTTCTTCCGACACGCCCGTCACCTCAGCCGTCCGTCTTCATTGCGAGCCAGCGGGCACAGCCGCGTTCGGCGGACGCTGTCGAAGGCGGCGTGATCGCCATTCGGGTCTGGAGCACGGCAAGGAAACGGAATCACCTCGGATGGATTAGAAGCCCATGCCGGGGATCATGCGTCAAGGATGGGGCAAAGGCAAACGCTTCCGGGCGTTTAGCCGGTGGCGAAAACACGCTTCGGCCGGAACTCGCCCTCGGCGATCTCGCCGATGGCAACCAGCTTGCCGCGTGCCGTCGCATAGGCTTCAGGCGTCGCAAGCGGGGCATCGCGGCCGCGCAGAATGATCGGGTTGCCCATTCTCAGGCGATGCGCCTGATCGTCGTTGACGGCGACATGCGGCAGGTTGGAAAGCGCTTCGCCGGTTTCGATCAGATACGCGTCGAGCGCAGCAAGGCGGTCCTCGTCGCTCTCGATTTTTTCCAGCGCCACCAGATCGGCGAGCGGCACCATATCCTCTTCGCCAAACGGCGCGACGAAGGTGCGGCGCAACGAGGCGATATGGCCGAAACAGCCGAGGTCGCGCCCCATGTCGCGGGCGAGCGAGCGCACATAGGTGCCCTTGCCGCATTCGATTTCGAAATGCGCGAGATTGGGGGTGGCCCCCAGGAGCGTCAGGCGGTGTACCTCGACCTCGCGGGCCGGGATCTCGACCGTCTCGCCGTCGCGGGCGAGATCGTAGGCGCGCTCGCCGTCGATCTTGATCGCCGAGAATTGCGGCGGCACCTGGCTGATGACGCCGGTATACTTCGGCAGCAGCGCGCGGATCGCCTCTTCGTTCGGCCGTTCGCTCGACGAGTGCGTGACCTCGCCTTCGAGATCGTCGGTCGAGCGTTCCTCGCCCCAGGCAACGGTGAATTCGTAGATCTTGCGTCCGTCCATCACGTAGGGGACGGTCTTCGTCGCATCACCGAGCGCGATCGGCAGCATGCCGGAGGCCAACGGGTCGAGCGTGCCGGCATGGCCGGCCTTCTGGGCCTTGAACAGCCACTTGATCTTCGAGACGGCTTCGGTGGAGCCGAAGTCGAGCGGCTTGTCGAGGATCAGCCAGCCCGAAATCGGGCGGCCCTTGGGCTTACGCGGTTTGGACATGAAATCTACTATTCTTCGTCTTCGCTGGTCTGGTCGAGATCGCGGCTGACTTCCGGCGAGCGCAGGAGGGCGTCGATCTTCTTGTAGTTGTCGAAGCTCGTATCGTCGCGGAAACGAACGTCGGGCATGTATTTCATTTGCCGAAGTTGCGGGCCGAGGCGGCCGCGAATGTACTTGGCATTGCGGTTGAGCGCCTCGATGACTTCGGCATGATTGGGCACGCCGAGCGGCGTGACATAGGCCGTGGCGATCTTCAGGTCGGGCGACATGCGCACTTCCGAGATCGCGATGACGGTCTTCTCGATCACGGGATCGCGGACCTCGCCACGCTGCAGAACCTGGGTAATGGCGGCACGCACCTGTTCACCGACGCGCAGCATGCGCTGGGAAGGGGCAGAGGATGTGGCTTTGCTCATGGACGGTACCTCAAAAAAATGCGAGCGCCGAAGGATAACCCGGCGCCCGCATAATCTCTAATCGGACGGATCTTAAAGCGTCCGCGTGATGTGCTCGACGCGGAAGCACTCGATCGTATCGCCGGCGCGGATGTCTTCGTAGTTCTCGAAGGCCATGCCGCATTCCTGACCGACGTTGACTTCCGAGACCTCGTCCTTGAAGCGCTTGAGGGTCTTGAGCTTGCCTTCGTGGATAACGACGTTGTCGCGAACCAGACGGACGCCGACGCCACGCTCGACCTTGCCTTCGGTGACGCGGCAGCCCGCGACCTTGCCGACCTTGGTGATGTTGAACACCTCCAGGATCTCGGCGTTGCCGAGGAAGGTTTCGCGACGCTCCGGCGAGAGCAGACCCGACATCGCCGCCTTCACGTCATCCACCAGATCGTAGATGATGTTGTAGTAGCGGATCTCGATGCCGGCACGCTCGGCAGCCGAACGGGCCTGCGCATTGGCGCGGACGTTGAAGCCGATGATCGCGGCATCCGACGCTTCAGCAAGCGAGATGTCGGACTCGGTGATACCGCCCGCACCCGAGTGCACGATGCGCGCACGCACTTCGTCGGTTCCGAGCTTTTCGAGAGCACCGGCGATCGCTTCGATCGAACCCTGCACGTCGCCCTTGATGACCAGCGGGAACTCCTTGAGACCGGAGGTCTGGAGCTGGCTCATCATCTGCTCGAGCGAACCGCGCGAGCCGGACTGGCGAGCAACCGCCTTCTCGCGGGCAAGCCGCTGGCGGTATTCGGAGATCTCGCGGGCGCGGCCTTCGTTTTCGACGACGGCGAACTTGTCACCGGCAGCCGGCGTGCCCGAAAGGCCGAGAACCTCGACCGGCATCGACGGGCCAGCTTCCTTGACGTGTTCGCCCTTGTCGTTGACGAGCGCGCGCACACGGCCCCACTGATCACCGGCAACGATGATCTGGCCGGGCTTCAGCGTGCCCTTCTGGACGAGGACGGTCGCAACCGCACCGCGGCCACGATCAAGCTCGGCTTCGACCACCGTACCTTCGGCCGTCCGGTTCGGATTGGCCTTGAGGTCGAGAATTTCGGCCTGAAGCAGAATCGCTTCCAGGAGCTTGTCGAGGTTGGTGCCGTTCTTCGCGGACACTTCCACGTCGAGAACTTCACCGCCCATGGATTCGACGAAGACTTCGTGCTGCAGCAGTTCGGTGCGAACCTTCTGCGCATTCGCCGTCGGCTTGTCGATCTTGTTGATCGCCACGATGATCGGAACGCCGGCAGCCTTGGCATGGTTGATCGATTCGATCGTCTGCGGCATCACGCTGTCGTCAGCGGCAACCACCAGGATCGCGATATCGGTAGCCTGGGCACCGCGGGCACGCATGGCGGTGAACGCCGCGTGGCCGGGGGTGTCGATGAAGGTGATCTTGTTGCCGTTCTGCTCGACCTGGTAGGCGCCGATGTGCTGGGTGATGCCACCGGCTTCGCCGGCCACCACGTTGGCGTGGCGGATCGCATCGAGCAGCGAGGTCTTGCCGTGGTCGACGTGACCCATGATCGTAACGATCGGCGGACGCGGCAGCATCTCCTCTTCGGCATCCGAAACGTTGAAGATGCCCTCTTCGACGTCGGATTCCGAAACGCGCTTGACCGTGTGGCCGAATTCACCGGCGATGAGTTCTGCCATATCGGCGTCGATCAGATCGCCGGGCTTCATCATCTGACCTTCCTTCATCAGGTACTTGATGACGTCGACGGCACGTTCGGACATGCGCTGTGACAGTTCCTGAATGGTGATGGTCTCCGGCAGGACGACTTCGCGCGAGATCTTCTCGCGGGTTTCCTGCATCTGGCTGCGCTTGAACTTCTCCTGGCGGCGACGCATGGCCGACAGCGAACGGCTGCGCTGGCCGCCGTCCTCGTCGACCGCAGCCGTCAGCGTCAGCTTGCCCTGGCGGCGGCCGTCGTCGCCCTTCGGGCGGGCCGGAACCTTGGCCGGTTCAGGACGCACGACCTTGCCGCGCGCCGGGCCGGCATTGCTGCGCGAGCCGCGATCATCGTCTTCGTCATCGCTGCGGCGACCACGGGCGGCAACGCCCGCAGGTGCCTGCGGTGCGGCAGCCGGTGCCGGACGCGGCGATTGCGGACGATTGTCGGGGCGACGCTCGGCGGCGGGCGCCGGTGCAGCGACCGCGGCAGCAGCCGGGCGCTCCGCGACCGGTTCGGCCGGCTTCTCGGCAACGGCGCGCGCAGCTTCTTCGGCGGCGCGGCGCTCGGCCTCTTCCTTCTCGCGAAGGATCCGTTCTTCTTCCTCGCGCTTGCGGCGGGCTTCGTCCTCGGCGCGGCGCTTGGCTTCCTCGGCATCGCGGATCTGGGCTTCGGCCAGGGCGCGACGACGGGCCTCCATCTCACCGGCGGAGAGATCGTTCAGGACGACGCCGACGCGCGGGCGGTTCTGCTCCTGGCGCGGCTGATGTGCCTGCGGCTGCGGCGCCGGACGGCCCGAAGGCTGCGGCTGCTGAGGGCGCTGCTCTGCCGGACGTGCGGCGGGAGCCGCGCTCACGGGCGTGATCGGGCGCTCGTCCTTGTGCCGATTGAAAGAAGTCGGGCGCTTTCTGGTCTCGACCACGACCGCTTTGGTGCGGCCGCGGCCCATGTCCTGACGCACCGTTCCCTGCTGAACCCCATGGGGCTTCAGGGTCAGCGTCTTCTTGCCTGCTACGCTGATGGTCTTGTCGTCTTTGTCGTCGGTCATTCCGTTCCGTTCCTAGCGATCAGGCCCGGATGCGTATCACCCGACCCCGTCTTCCAATTTGTCTCAAACAATACCCGCGATGCCGGCACTCGCCGGTGACGCGCGTCATTGCTGTGGCTTGCCAGCGCCGCCTTCGGCCCGGACCGGGACGGATCCTCGGTACTTTTCGAGCATGATTGCGCGCTTCACTACACCCTCACCCGCCTGCCCTGCAAGCGCTGCGGCATGGATAAAAGCATTACTTCCCAAAAGGCCCTCCATTTCCGCCCCGGTGAAGGGACGGAACGAAGGTATTTCCGTTTCGTCGTCGGCCACGAAGCTCATCGCCTTGCGGGCCTGGTCTATCTTGCGCACGCCGTCGGCCGCAGCATCGGCCGCATGGAACACGGCAAGCGCCGCAAGTCCGCGCACGGCCTGCTCCGTCTTCGTCGCGCCGGAGATGAACTGGGCGGCCTTGCGCGCCATGTTCATCATGCCGGCCAACTGCTCGGCGAGCAGCCGGTCGACCTCGTCGGCAAGCGTCGCGTCGGCCTTGACGTCCGCCTTCAGGGCGCGGGCGAAGAACTTCTTCGCCACCGCCTTTTCGACGAGCGCCCGCTCGGCCTTCACCCAGCAGCCGCGTCCCGGAAGCTGCCGCTTCAGATCGGGAACGACGCGACCGTCGGGCCCGGCAACGAAGCGGATCAGTTCGTCGGGCGAACCGCTTTCACGGGTGACGATGCAGGTCCGCGTGCTGCCGTTCCGATCCTTCGGCCCCCTATCCGAGGGCAGGGCGTCGGCATCATCAGAGGCGATCATCGTCCTTAGGCGTCCTGCTCGGCGCCTTCGGCAACGTCGATCGGCTCTTCGCCTTCGGCCTCATCGCTTGCCAGATCCTCTTCCGTGATCCAGCCGGCCGCCAGACGGGCCTGAACGATCATGGCTTCGGCCTCGGCGCGCGAAACGTCGAACTTCGAGAAAGTGCCCTCGAAGCGCTTGGTCTCGCCGTCCTTGCGCTCGCTCCAGCCGACGAGATCGTCGGCGGCGCAACCGGCAAAGTCCTCGATCGTCTTGATGCCTTCTTCGCCCAGCGCAACGAGCATCTGGCTCGTCAGGCCGTCGATCGAGCGCAGTTCGTCGGCAACGCCGAGCTCCTTGCGCTTGGCATCCATTTCCGCTTCGAGCTTGTCGAGGTACTCGCGCGCACGGGTCTGGATTTCGGTTGCGGTCTCCTCGTCGAAGCCGTCGATCGACGAGATTTCGTCGAGATCGACATAGGCAAGCTCCTCGACGGCGGCAAAGCCTTCGGAAGCCAGAACCTGGCCGACCATTTCGTCAACGTCGAGTGCTTCCATGAAGAGGTTGGTGCGCTCGGTGAATTCCTTCTGGCGGCGCTCGCTCTCTTCCTGTTCGGTGAGGATGTCGATGTCCCAGCCGGTCAGCTGCGACGCGAGGCGAACGTTCTGGCCGCGACGGCCGATGGCGAGCGAAAGCTGCTCGTCCGGAACGACCACTTCGATGCGCTCGGCATCTTCGTCGAGAACGACCTTGGCCACTTCCGCCGGCTGCAGCGCATTGACGATGAACGACGCCGGATCCTGCGACCACGGAATGATGTCGATCTTTTCACCCTGCAGTTCGCCGACGACCGCCTGAACGCGCGAGCCGCGCATACCGACGCAGGCGCCGACCGGGTCGATCGACGAGTCGTTCGAGACCACCGCGATCTTGGCGCGCGAACCCGGATCACGGGCAACCGACTTGATCTGGATGATGCCGTCGTAGATCTCGGGCACTTCCATGGTGAAGAGCTTCACCATGAACTGCGGATGGGTACGTGACAGGAAGATCTGCGGGCCGCGCTGCTCGCGGCGAACGTCGTAGACGAAGGCGCGGACGCGGTCGCCGTAGCGCATATTTTCGCGCGGGATCATCTCGTCGCGGCGGATGATGCCTTCGCCACGACCGAGGTCGACGATGACGTTGCCGTATTCGACGCGCTTGACCGTGCCGTTGACGATTTCGCCGACGCGATCCTTGAACTCGTCGTACTGGCGGTCACGCTCGGCTTCACGGACCTTCTGCACGATGACCTGCTTGGCCGACTGGGCGGCGATACGGCCGAAGTCCATCGGCGGCAGCGGATCGGCGATGAAATCGCCGAGCTTGGCATCCGGATTGCGATCGCGAGCAAGCTCGAGCGGAATCTGCGTGGAATAGTCGTCAGCCTTCTCGACGACTTCCAGGAGTCGCTGCAGGCGGATTTCACCGGTCTTCGAGTTGATGTCGGCTCGGATGTTCGATTCCGACCCATAGCGCGAGCGGGCGGCCTTCTGGATCGCATCGGCCATTGCGGCCAGAACGATCTCGCGGTCGATCACCTTTTCACGCGCGACGGCATCCGCGATCTGCAGAAGCTCGAGCCGGTTAGCACTGACTGCCATGTCTTGTCTCCGTTTGGGTTGCAGGGGGCTTCACGCTCCGCCCGACTTATTCCTCAATAGGTGAATCTTCGTCTTCGAAATTCTCGTTCGCGGCGCGCGCAGCCTTTGCCTTCTTGTCGGCCGTCAGCGCATCGCGGATCAGATCGTCGGTCAGGATCAGCCGCGCTTCGGAAAGCGTGGTGAACGGGATGACGACGACAGGTTCCTCGCCGTACGCGGGCTGGTCGCGCTCGAGCCGGAAACCATCGTCGTCGACGGAAACGATCTTGCCGCGGAACCGCTTGCGGCCATCGACCAGAACCGACGTCTCGCATTTCAGCAGGTGACCCTGCCAGCGGAAGAAGTCGGACTTGCGCACCATCGGGCGGTCGATGCCCGGCGACGACACTTCGAGATGATACGCCTTGTCGATCGGATCTTCCACATCGAGCACCGGCGAAATGGCCTTGGAGATCTCTTCGCAGTCCTCGACGGTCATGGTGCCGTCGTTGCGCTCGGCCATGATCTGCAGCGTCAGCCCGTTCTGGCCGGACATGCGCACGCGCACCAGGCGGTAGCCCATCGGCACGATGACCGGCTCGATGATATCGGCAATGCGCTGGTCGAGACCGGTTTCGGTGATCAGGCGCGGTTCATTTGCATTTTCAGCCGTTGTCGTATCGGACAAACGATCATCTCCTCATCGGACCGGCTAATAAAAAAGAGCGGGTCCTGACGGGCCCACTCTTCATCTACCGATCAAGAATTTGAGGCTCATATACGCTTCATCGCCGCAAATTGCAAGGCGTTGGGCCGTGCGCTCCAAATGCCTCGATCCGCGCGCAGCCAAAGATCGTCGACGACAAGGTCAGTTTCAGCGGGTGGCACTTCGCGTCCTCCGGCCTATAACAGGAATCGAACCGCTTCGAGACGACATCAAGGACAAGAGAGACGACGAGGTGCCCCACCGTATTTCGCCGCTTGCACCCTTCAAGCACGACAACTTCCGCACGATCTGGATTGCCAGCCTCGCATCCAACTTCGGCGGCCTCATCCAATCGGTCGGCGCCGCCTGGCTGATGACCTCGATCTCCTCATCGGCGAACATGGTGGCGCTGGTGCAGGCATCGACCTCGCTGCCGATCATGCTCTTCTCGCTCGTCTCGGGCGCGCTTGCCGACAATTTCGATCGGCGGCGGATCATGCTGGTGGCGCAATGTTTCATGCTGTTCGTCTCGGCGCTCCTGACGATGTGTGCCTATGTCGGGCTGATCACCCCCTGGCTGCTTTTGCTCTTCACCTTCCTCATCGGCTGCGGCACGGCGCTCAACAACCCATCCTGGCAGGCCTCGGTCGGCGACATGGTCCCGCGTGACGATCTGCCGGCGGCCGTGGCGCTGAACAGCATGGGCTTCAACATCACCCGCAGCGTCGGCCCCGCCATCGGTGGCGCGATCGTCGCCGCGGCCGGTGCTGCGGCCGCCTTCTTCGCCAACACGCTCAGCTATTTCGCGATCCTTTTCGCGCTGCTGCGCTGGCGACGGGAGGTACCGGCCAACACCCTGCCGCGCGAGACGCTGGGCCGCGCCATATCCGCGGGCCTGCGCTATGTCGCCATGTCGCCCAACATCGGCAAGGTGCTGCTGCGCGGCTTCCTCTTCGGCCTGTCGGCAAGCGCGATCCTCGCACTCCTGCCGCTCGTCGCTCGCGACCTCGTTCAAGGCGGGCCGTTCACCTACGGCCTGATGCTCGGCGCCTTCGGCCTCGGCGCGATCGGCGGGGCGCTGCTCAGCGCGCGCCTGCGAGAGAAGCTCACGAGCGAAGCGATCGTACGCATCGCCTTCACCGGTTTTGCCGCCAGCGCCGTGATCACGGCGATCAGTACCTATGCGTGGCTGAGCTGTCTCGTGCTGCTCGTCTCCGGTGCCTGCTGGGTGCTGGCGCTGTCGCTCTTCAACACCACCGTGCAGCTTTCGACGCCGCGCTGGGTCGTCGGCCGGGCACTGTCGCTCTACCAGACGATGACCTTCGGCGGCATTGCCGGCGGCAGCTGGCTCTGGGGCACGACCGCCGAACAATACGGCGCCGCCAACGCGCTGATGGGCTCCTGCCTGCTGATGTTCGCTGGCGTCGTGGTCGGCTTCCGGCTGCCGTTACCGGAATTCACTTCGCTGAACCTCGATCCACTCAACCGCTTCATGGAGCCGCCGCTCGAGCTGGATCTGAAGCCGCGCAGCGGCCCGATCGTCATCATGATCGACTACGAGATTGCCGATGACGACATCCCGGAATTCCTGACGACCATGGCGGAACGCCGGCGTATCCGCATCCGTGACGGCGCGGGACATTGGGCGCTGATGCGCGACCTCGAAAACCCGACCACCTGGACCGAGACCTACCACGTGCCGACCTGGGTCGAATATGTGCGCCACAACCAGCGCCGCACCAAGGCCGACGCCGCCGTCGGCGACAAGCTGACGGCGCTGCACAGCGGCGCGGCACCACCGCGGGTTCACCGGATGATCGAGCGCCAGACAATCGTGCCGACCCACTACGAGCGCTACAAGCGCCAGGTCAATGTCGATATGCACTGACAGGTTCGCCAGCGCCTGCAACGAGATCGACGGAGACAAGAGAAAGAGGCCTTGCGACGCAGGGCCTCTTTCGTGTCGGCGGCAGTTCCGCGGCTGGAATGACTTAGCGCAGCTTCGACTTCAGCGAAGCATCGGGGAAGCAGGTCGCGGCAAGGCCGCTCTTCGCCTGCCAGTCGCCGAGCGAACGACGGGTCTTGTAGCCGGGAAGACCGTCGACCTTGCCGACATCATATCCCTTGGCAACGAGCGCCTTCTGCATGGCGAGAACGTCCGAGCGCAGCATGTTGCCGACGTCGCCCCAATTGCCACGGAAGGCTCCGCCGCCGGTGGCTATGCGGTCGGCGAGGTTGCCGATGAACAGCGCGTAGAGGTCGGAGTTGTTGTACTCCTTGAGCACGTAGAAGTTCGGCGTGACGATGAATTCCGGCCCGTGCCGGCCTGCCGGCACCAGCATCATCGAGGATGCCGAAAGCTCGTGCGACGGGAACCCCTTGCCGGAGATCCGCGTGATGCCCTTGTCGGCCCAGTCCGAGATCGGCCGGGCAAGGTCCGGCCCTTCCTGCGCGCAGGAAACGGCTTCGGGGATCGACACTTCAAAACCCCAGTCCCGGCCGCGCTGCCAGCCCTTCTTGACGAGATAGTTGGCGATCGAGGCCAGGCTGTCCGGCACCGAATTCCAGATGTCGCGGCGACCGTCGCCGTCGAAATCGACGGCATATTGCAGGAAGCTCGACGGCATGAACTGCGGCTGGCCCATGGCGCCGGCCCAGGAGCCGCGCATTGCGGCCTCGTCGACGTCGCCGCTATCGAGAATATGCAGCGCCGCGATCAGTTCACGCCGGAAGAGGTCGGGCCGCGTCGACATGAAGGCCTTGGTCGCCAAGACATCGACGACCGGATAGGGGATCTTGGCACGACCGAAGCCGGATTCGCGGCCCCAGATCGCCACGACCACCGAGGCCGGGACGCCATAGGTGCGCTCGATCTTCTTCAGGGTCGAGGCATGGGTGGAGGCAAGGCTGCGGCCGGTCGCCGCGAGACCCTGCAGGCGCTTTTCCGAAAAGTAGCTGCCGGGCGAGGAGAACTCCGCCTGGCTCTGCTTCTGCTCCTTCGGCTTCGGAAAACCGGGCGGCGCCAGATCCGGCAGATCCCAATTGAGCTTCACCTCGGAAAACGCCGCCTTGAACGAGCTGGCGGAAATGCCTGCCTGCTTCGCTTCCGGCCAGAGGTCGTTCTGCAGCCAGGTGCGGAATTGAGCTTCAACATCCGCCTTGGTGGCGGCGTGAGCGGGAAGGCAAAGAGCAAGGAACGCGGCGACGGCCGCGACGAGGCGCGCGGGGCGCTTACCCCCCTCTGCCCTGCCGGGCATCTCCCCCACAAGGGGGGAGATTGACGGACGGCAACCGCTTTGGTTTGCGGGAAGACTCGCGTCTGTGGAACCCACGTTGTCGAATTGAGCGCTCGCTCCAACCTGATCTCCCCCCCTGTGGGGGAGATGCCCGGCAGGGCAGAGGGGGGTGGCGGCTCGTGCACGACTGGCAAAAAGTGAGCGAACAAGAGATTCCAAACGCATCTGCATCCCTTCAGATCGACGTGCGGGCGCGAAGTGCTGCCGCCAGCGTGCCTTCGTCGAGATAATCGAGCTCGCCGCCGACAGGTACGCCATGGGCGAGCCGGGTAATCTTCACTTCCATGCCCTCGAGCTGGTCGGTGATGTAGTGCGCCGTGGTCTGACCCTCGACCGTCGCATTGACGGCGATGATCAGTTCGCGAACGCCGCCATTGGCGACGCGCTGGACGAGCCCCTTGATGTTGAGATCGTCAGGGCCGACGCCGTCGAGCGGCGAAAGCGTGCCGCCGAGCACATGGTAGGCGGCATTCATCGCCCCCGCACGTTCCAGTGCCCAGAGATCGGACACGTCCTCGACGACGATGATGACCGACCGGTCGCGACGCTCGTCGGAGCAGACGGTGCAGGGATCGATCGTATCGACATTGCCGCAGCAGGAGCAGATCCGGACCTTGCGGTGCGCCTCGCCCATCGCATCGGCGAGCGGGCCCAGCAACTGGTCCTTCTTCTTGACGAGATGGAGGGCGGCGCGCCGGGCCGAACGCGGCCCGAGCCCCGGGACCTTTGCCAGGAGCTGGATCAGTTTTTCGATTTCGGGGCCGGTGACTCGTTTTGCCATGCCGCGCTTTTAGCTCATATCGCGTGCGAACGGAATCGTCTTCGCAGTGTGGTGATGCGATGCCAGCAGCCCCGTCAGCGTGCAGCGATCACCGGCGATCGTTGCCGCGCTCGTGCAGACGCACGGCCCTGCGGCCCTTTGAGGAAGGGACGCAAGGCCAGTGCCCTCTTTCGGTCGGCGGGTCAGAAACCACGAATCGGCGTGCACTCGGGCCTGGTACAATCTATTGTTGATGGCAGCAGATGGAGGCTACGATGACCGATACGCCTTTCCGCTATGCCGCGCCGAGCGATGAATGCGACCTGATCATGAAAGGTGGCATCACATCAGGAGTCGTCTTTCCCCGCGCGATCACTGAGCTCGCGACGCGCTATCGCTTCATGCATATCGGCGGCACGTCCGCCGGCGCCATCGCCGCTGTCATGACGGCCGCCGCCGAATACCGGCGCCAGAGCGCGGCCGCGCCCGAGGAAAAGAACGCCGGCTTCGCGCTCATCGATGCGATGCCGGCGGAGCTTGCCGCCAACCTCCCCACCTTCTTCCAGCCGTCGCCGGAAACTGCGCCGCTGTTTCACATCGGCATGGCGATGGTACGGACGAAACGGAGCAAGGCAGCGGCCGTGGCCCTCGAGGCTGTCAAGGTGTTTCATCTGTCGCTGCTGCTCGCCGTCCTTCCCGGTCTCGCGCTATTCGTCGCAGGCGTCGCAGCCGCCAACCTCGCGCTCGGCATTCTCGGGGTGCTCATCGCGCTCATCGGCGCGATCGCACTGCTCGCCTACCAACTCTATCGCGCGGTCGCCGTCGTGCTGCCGGCCAATGACTTCGGCCTCTGCAGTGGCCTGACGCAACCGGGCAGCGACAAGCCGGCCTTCACCAACTGGATCACCGAGCGGATCGAAGCGATTGCCGGCTCCATGCGCCCGGACGGGGAAGCCCGACCTCTGACCATTGGCGACCTCGAACGCTACGACATCACGCTGAAGTGCGTCACGACCGACCTCTCCTCGCGCCGCCCTTATGAACTGCCCTTCGGCGATCGGGTGCACAATTACCGTAGGTCGGAATTCGAGAAGCTGTTTCCCCCGTCCGTGATGAGCTACCTCATCAAGGAGAGCAAACCGCGGGACATCGCCGCCGCGGACGGAACGCGGGATTTCTACCAATTGCCGCCGGCAAGCAAGCTGCCGGTGGCGATCATCGCCCGCATGAGCCTCAGCTTCCCAGGGTTGATCCGCGCCGTGCCGCTCTATCGCTACGACTATTCGCTCCGGGCGGCCACCCGGCGCGACCCGTCGACCCATATCCGCTGCCTGTTCTCCGATGGTGGCATCACCAGCAACTTTCCGATCCACATGTTCGACGGACTGCTGCCCGGCCGGCCGACCTTCGGCATCTCGCTCACCAGCTACGATGCGAGGCGCCACGGAGAGGACGAGGATGGTTCGGGCGGCAGCCGCGTTCACCTGCCGCGGCGGACCGCCGAGGGCAAGGCAACGCCGGTCTATCCGATCGAGGGGCTCTTCGCTTTCGTCGGCGCGATCCTCGACACGGCCCGTAACTGGCAGGACACGTTGCAAAGCCAGTTGCATGGCTACAGCGAACGGATCGTCGAAGTGAGGCTCGATGACGCCAAGGAAGGCGGTCTCAACCTCGACATGAATGCGGAGACGGTGAATTTCTTGAGCAGGCTCGGCGACAAGGCAGGCGCCGTGGTGCTGACGAATTTCGACTTCAACGAACACCGATGGCGCCGGGCGATGACGATGCTGCCGACGCTCGCCGAGCAGTTGCGCAAGCTCTCCAATCGCT
Organism: Ensifer sp. VA4; assembly: GCF_055710065.1. Classification (NCBI taxonomy): domain Bacteria; kingdom Pseudomonadati; phylum Pseudomonadota; class Alphaproteobacteria; order Hyphomicrobiales; family Rhizobiaceae; genus Ensifer; species Ensifer sp. VA4. Next base: position 330,550 of record NZ_JBVQPO010000002.1, read on the forward strand.
ACATGGAGCCGGCGACGGAGCACAGGATCGACTATCCGGCGATCCTTACCGAATACGATCCGACCGGCCTCGTCGGAGTCTCGAAGGCCGATCGCGTGGCGCTTGATGAACTCACCCGGAAGCTCGCAGCGCTCGGCGCCGAACTCGACCGGCGTCCGATCCCGCCGGCATCGAGCCAGAAGGTGGACCTCAGGATTACCGCCAGCATGGATACCAATCCGCGCGGCGCGAACCCGCCACGACCGGACACTCCGCCGAGCCCTGATCCATGAACGGGACGAGGAAAAAGTGAGTGCGGTTTTCTTCCCGCATCCCGCTCGAAGCCGTTGGAATCGATCAGAACGGCAGCTTCATGCCGGGCGGGATCGGTAGGCCGGCGGTCAGTTCGCGGGTCTTTTCCGCCTGGAGGGCTTCGGCCTTGTCCTTGGCGTCCTTGTGGGCGGCAACGATCAGGTCTTCGAGGATCTCGACATCATCTTCCTTGAAGAGCGAGGGGTCGATCTTCAGGCTCTTGAGGGTGCCCTTGCCGTCGAGGCGAACGGTCACCAGACCACCGCCGGAAGTGCCGTCGACTTCGATTGCGGCGATCTCCGCCTGCATCTTCTCCATCTTGGCCTGCATTTCCTTGACCTTGCCCATCATCCCCATGATGTCGCGCATCGTCGTCTCCTGTTGTTCTGTTTCTACTCGCAGACGGGACTATTCGATGTCGTCGCCAGGGACGATATCGCCATCGGCGGATTCGGCTGTCGCCGGAGCAACGCTCTCGGCCTCTTCCTCGACCGTGCGAATGCGCACGTCGGTGATCTTTGCGCCCGGGAACCGGGCAAGAATTGCGGCAACGTCCGGATCCTGGCGCGCGTCGTTGACGCGCTGCTCCTGTGCCCGCTGCTCGGCCTCGATCAACGTCGGCTCGCCCGGCTCGCGGCTGTAGCTGACGATCCAATGGATGCCGGTCCATTCCTTGAGCTTGACAGCCACCTCGCCGAGCAGCGTCTTCGGCGCGTCGTCGGAGACGTTGACGTCGAGACGACCGGGCTCGATATGCACGAGCCGCAGGAAGCCCCGCACCAGCGTCTTCAGCTTGATGTCGCGGTTCTTGGCACAAAGCTCGGCGATATCCGCGATCGAATTGACCGGCACCGACGGCTGGGGCTTGGCGGCCGCAACTGCCATCGGCCTTTCCTCGATACGGCCGACCGTGATCGGCTCAGATGCCGCATCCGGCACGGCGCGCAGCATCGTCGCGCCATTGCTCGTCGGGCGCTGCGCCGGCATCGCCTGGCTGGCCTGCGCCGAAACCGGGCCTGAGGCCGAGGCCTGCGCTCCGCCGCCACTGCCGCCGGCCGGTCCCGGGCGGGCACCGCCGCCTTCGCCACCGGAAAGCTCGAGCAGACGCCGCGCAGCCTCTTCCGGCGCCGGCAGATGTGCGGCATGCGCCAACCGGATCAGCACCATTTCGGCCGCACCCGCCGGGCGCGACGAACTTTCGGCTTCCGGGATGCCCTTCAGAAGCATCTGCCAGATGCGCGAGAGCGCCGTAACGGCGACGCTTTCGGCGAAGACGGCGCCGCGGGTGCGTTCGATCTCGCTCAGCGACTGATCGTTGACCGCATCCGGCACGTATTTCATGCGCGTAACGAGGTGGGTGAAATCGGCGAGATCGGTCAGCACGACCGTCGGATTGGCGCCAGCCTCATACTGTGCGGTGAATTCCTGAAGCGCCGCAGCAACGTCGCCTTTGACGATATGGTCGAAGAGATCGACGATACGGGCGCGGTCGGCAAGGCCGAGCATGGAGCGCACGGTCTCGACCTCGACCGCGCCGCCGCCGTGCGCAATCGCCTGGTCGAGCAGCGACAGGCCGTCGCGCGCCGAGCCTTCGGCGGCACGCGCCACCATCGCGAGCGCCTCCGGATCGAAGGAAACGCCTTCCTTGCCGAGAATCGTCGAAAACAGGCCGACGAGATCGGAGGCGCTGATGCGGCGCAGGTCGAAGCGCTGGCAGCGCGACAGGACCGTGATCGGGACTTTTCGGATTTCGGTGGTGGCGAAGATGAACTTCACATGCTCCGGCGGCTCTTCGAGTGTCTTCAACAGGCCGTTGAAGGCCTGGGTCGAGAGCATGTGCACTTCGTCGATGATGTAGACCTTGTAGCGCGCCGAAACCGGGCGGTAGCGCACCTGCTCGATGATCTCTCTGATGTCATCGATACCGGTGTGCGAGGCGGCGTCCATTTCGATGACGTCGACATGGCGGCCGTCCATGATCGCCTGGCAATGCTCGCCCGGCACACGCAGGTCGATCGTCGGCCTGTCGGTGTCCGATGTCTTGTAGTTCAGCGCGCGGGCGAGGATGCGGGCGGTGGTGGTCTTGCCGACCCCGCGCACCCCGGTCAGCATGTAGGCCTGCGCGATGCGCCCCGTTTCAAAAGCGTTGGTGAGCGTGCGCACCATCGGCTCCTGGCCGACCATCAGGTCGGAGAAATCCTTGGGGCGGTACTTGCGCGCCAGAACACGGTAGGCGGCCGGTTTCTCAACGGATGAAATGGACGTGTCGTCGCTCATCGACCCTGCCGCTGTTCGAACTCTTGTCCCGACAGGACGGAAAAGGTGGGAGGCTGGCACGATGACCCGTGCCGGGGCTCGTTAGGGCTGCTTCCTTCCGGACCTGACCCGGTTGGCGAGTGGCTCGTCCACCACCAACCTCCCGGCTTCCATATCGGCAATATCGAAAGCAAATGCAAGCCAAGCCATCAAAAAACTGATATCGATATGCAAAACAAGGCGAATCCGTTGTGTTTGCCCGAGGAGAATGCGTTGGCGACCTTCACCCTTGACGACCGGCTCGAACGCGACGGCATCCCGATCGCCTCGATCGGCCTTTGCCAGATGCGGCTGATGAACGACCGCCGCTGGCCCTGGCTCGTGCTCATTCCGCAGCGTGAAGGCATTTCGGAAATTTTCGACCTGACCCCGCTCGACCAGACGATGCTGACCTTCGAGACGACGATGGCGGCAACCGCCCTCAAGAAGGTCACCGGCGCCGAAAAGATCAATATCGGCGCCTTGGGCAATATCGTCCGGCAGCTACATGTGCATATCATTGCCCGCAACGACGGCGACCCGAACTGGCCGGGGCCAGTCTGGGGCTTCGGCAAGTCGGAGCCGTGGGACGAGAAAGAACATCAGGCCTTCGCAGCGCGCATTCTGGAAAACCTCTGAACATGACGAAATCGATCTTTGACCTTCGTAGCCCACATCCGGAGCCAAGCACCCTCGTCGCCTTTTCCGAAAACCACCTGGACCGCCAGTCCGAGCACCGCGCCGACGATTGCGTCGAAGTGGCGCTCAAGCACCCGGGCGCCCATTTCCTGGCCTTCTCGGGACCGAAGCTGATCGTCAAGCACGACGAGAAGATCATCGATCCGCTGTTCGCCCCTTACGAACTCGAAGGGCTCGAGCCGGTGCTCGACGAGACGATCCTGCTCGGCTACCTGCCGAACGGCGAGCCACGGCTTGCGGTGCCGACCGGCCTCACCGAAGAGACGATCGGCGAGCCCTTCAAGATTGCCGACGGCCGCACGCTCTACCGCCAGCAGATGCTGCCGGAGGAATTGCTCGGGCAGTTCGCGCAGGCCTCGAGCCTGATTACCTGGAACGCCAACAACCGCTTCTGCGGCCGCTGCGCCGGCCCGATGGAAGGCAAGGCCGGCGGTTACCGCCGGGTCTGCACCGCCTGCGGCCATATGGTCTTCCCGCGGACGGACCCGGTCGTCATCATGATGACGATCGACCTCGAACGCGATCTCTGCCTGCTCGGCCGCAGCCCGCATTTCGCGCCGGGCATGTATTCCTGCCTCGCCGGCTTCGTCGAGCCCGGCGAGACGATCGAAAACGCGGTGCGGCGCGAAACGCACGAGGAATCCGGCATCCATATCGGCCGGGTGCGCTACCATGCCTCGCAGCCCTGGCCGATGCCGCACACGTTGATGATCGGCTGCTATGCCGAGGCGAAATCGACCGTCATCAAGCGGGACGAGCAGGAGCTGGAGGACGTGCGCTGGTTCACCCGCGAGGAAACGATCGCGATGCTCGAACGCTCGACCGGCGTTGCCGATACCGGCGACGAGCATATTCCGCCGCCGAAGGGTGCGATTGCGCATCAGTTGATGCGCGACTGGCTCGCCTGGGGCGAGCGGGCGTGACGGCGTCAGGATGGCGATAGGAGGCGCTCGGCTTGTCCCGCTCCGAACGGTTGCTCGATCTTCTGCAGGTGCTGAGGCGCTACCGCCAGCCGGTGAGCGGCCAGAAGCTGGCGGAGGAAACCGGCGTCAGCCTCAGAACGCTCTATCGCGACATCGCAAGCCTGCAGGCCCAGGGCGCCCATATCGAGGGCGAGCCGGGGCTCGGATATGTGCTGAAACCCGGCTTCATGCTGCCGCCGATGATGTTCTCGGCGGAGGAAATCGAGGCACTGGTGCTCGGATCGCGCTGGGTCTCCAAGCGCACCGACGACGACCTCGCGGGTGCCGCAGCGAACGCGCTCGCCAAGATCGCCGCGGTGCTTCCGGCCGAGCTTCGCGACGAGCTGGACAGTTCCACCCTGCTCGTCGGGCCGAGCCCGCCGGCCACCAACGGCGTCGACATCGCCGCGCTCAGGCGGGCGATCCGCAACGAACGCAAGGTGGAACTCAGCTACGTCGACAACGATGGCAGCGAAACGGAGCGGACGATCTGGCCTTTTGCGCTCGGCTTCTTCGAAAATGTCCGCATGGTCATGGCCTGGTGTGAACTCCGCCTGGACTTCCGACACTTCCGCGCCGACCGCATGCGCCGGATGACGGTCACCGAGGCACGCTACCCCCGCCGCCGCCAGGTGCTGATGAAGGACTGGCGTGCCAGCCAGAATATTGCCGCCTCGAACCGACGGACGATCGGCTCCTGATGCGCGCTGCACGATACTGACATAAGTTGGCAGCGGCCGACACTAGCCTGCAACTCCCGCAACAAGGAGGCAGAGCATGGCCAAGGCAAATCTCATCGTACTTTATGTCAAGGACCCGCTGGCAAGCGTCGAGTTCTATCGCAAGATCCTCGAACAAGAACCGCGCGTCGCCTACCAGACCTTTTCGTCCTTCGAACTCCCCGGCGGCTTCACGCTCGGGCTTTGGGCCGAACACACGGTCGCGCCGGAGCCGACGGCATCTGGCCATCGATCGGAACTGGCTTTCATGGTGGAGGACGAGGGCGCGATGCGCGCGCATTACGACAAATGGAAAGCGGAAGGGCTGCAGATTGCGCAGGAATTGACCGAGATGGATTTCGGTCCGACTTTCGTCGCGCTCGATCCGGACGGTCACCGGCTGCGCGTCTGCCTCTACGATTCGTGACGGGGAAGGCAGCGGCGCGCATCCCGCCGACCGCTGCAGCGCCGGACATCTCGCGAGATGTGCAAGGGTGGCTGCAGCATTTTTGAAGTGCGGCGGGATGCGCGAATGGTACGGATTAGCGGCCGTAGACGGCGGCGTGGATCTGCGAACGGGACAGACCGATATCGCTCAGTGCATGGTCGTCGAGAGCATTCAGCTCGCGGATCGCTCGGCGGGTCTTCGCATATTCCATGATCTTCTGACGGATCTTCATCTTTTACACTCCTTACTTGAACAGACGTCAGATAGGCATTTGCCTAAATTTTGTGTACCGCCGCGATTGCAAGTTAGGCATGCGCCAGACGCGTAGCCGGTTAACGAATATTTGCCGCATTCGTCAGCGGCAATGAGATCGCGAAGCCAATGATTCGCACCGGAAATCCGGGCGAAAATCACCTGCCGCAAGCAATCACAAATTTAGCAGAAATCGTTAGCCGGCCTGCAGTCAGGAAGGCGCTAAATGCGGCGGCAGGGCCAAGCATAGGCGATAACTGGTCAGAAATGAGGCATTGCCAGACCTTGTTCGCCGGTCGCACCGAGGCACGAGGAGAGGCGCCGATGAGCCGCCATGCTCTCTTTGAGCCACAGAACGAGCGAGGGCACTCGTTCAACGCGTGCCCCCACTTCAGAGGTTTTTGGAACCGATGGAACGGCTTGGCTCAGAGAACGCCGCGCATCGGATGCGCCTTGTAGGTGCCGAGGATGCGCACCTTCTCGGAGAAGAAGCGAAGCTCATCCATGGCGTGACGCACGCCGATATCATCCGGATGCCCTTCGATGTCGGCATAGAACTGCGTGGCCACGAACTTGCCGCCGAGCTGATAGCTTTCGAGCTTCGTCATGTTGATGCCATTGGTCGCGAAACCGCCCATCGCCTTGTAGAGTGCGGCGGGAATGTTGCGGACATTGAAGACGAAGGTGGTGATGATCAGCTCGTCGTCGCTGCTGCGGGCGATGTGCTGTTCCTGCCGGGAAAGCACGACGAAGCGGGTGACGTTGCTTTCGGTATCCTCGACGTTCTCGGCGATGATCTCGAGGCCATAGAGGTCGGCGGCAAGCCGCGGCGCAAGCGCCGCCATCGAACGGTCGCCCTTTTCGGAGACGAGCTTTGCCGCACCGGCCGTGTCGCCGGCGACAACCGGCTTCCAGCCATTGGCGCGCACGATCTTGCGGCACTGGCCGAGCGCGTGGATGTGGCTGTGCACCGTACGGATTTCATCCCGCGTCACGCTAGGCAGCACCATCAGCTGGAAGCGGATCGGCATGAAATATTCGCCGACGATGTGCAGCCGCGATTCCGGCAAGAGGTGATGGATGTCGGCGACGCGGCCGGCGATCGTGTTCTCGATCGGGATCATCGCGAGGTCGGCATCACCGTTCTCGACTGCGACGAAGGCATCCTCGAAGGTCTGGCAGGGCAACGGCTCCATCGACGGGAACATGTCGCGGCAGGCCATGTCGGAATTGGCGCCGTAGTCGCCCTGGAAGGAAATCCTGTTGGTCTTGACGGTCACGGTAGCTTCCTTCTCAGGCTTATTCGGATTGGTGGGCGGAAAGGATACGGCGGGCTTTTTCCAGCTCCACCGGCGTGTCGACGCCGAGCGGAACCGAATCGACGATCTCGACATCGATGCGCATGCCGGCTTCGAGCGCGCGTAGCTGCTCGAGCGATTCGCGGCGCTCCAAGGTGGAGGGCTGAAGCGCGACGAAGCGCTCCAGCGCCTGGCGGCGATAGGCATAGAGGCCGATGTGATGATAAAGCGGGCCCTGTCCATAGGGCGCGGTCGCGCGGGTAAAATAGAGCGCGCGCAGTCGCGATTCGCTAAGCGGCGAGCCGACGACCTTGACGATGTTCGGGTTGGTCTTTTCGCCCTCTTCGGTGATTGGCACCGTCAACGTCGCGATATCGGTGCCGGCATTTTCAAGCGGGTTCAACGCCGCGCGGATCGATGCGGGCTCGACCGTCGGCAGATCGCCTTGCACGTTGATGACGATCTCGGCTTCGCCATCCGGGTCGGCCTTCAGCAGCGCCTCGTAGATCCGGTCGGAACCGGACTGGTGGTCGATGCGGGTCATCATCGCTTCAAAGCCGGCCGCGCGCACCACGTCGAAGACCTGCTGATCGTCGACGGCGACGACGACCCGGCCGACGTCCGCTTCCCGGGCACGCGTGGCAACCTGAACGATCATCGGCAGGCCGCAAATGTCGGCGAGCGGCTTTCCGGGCAGGCGTGTCGAGGCCATGCGCGCCGGAATGAGCACGATGGCTTTACCTGAATTTTCGCGATTCATGATCTGGCCTTCAAAAACCCCGCTGAAAGTGTCAATAAGTCTCAGTTAGGGGCCGATAATCACTGTTGCAACGCAGAGCCAAAAGACATAGGTTCCGCGCGATTTCAAGATAGGCCGGGTTTTTGTTTGCGCCGGTGGCAAAGGGAGCGTTTGCAGATGAATTCATATGTGAACATGGGCGTGGGTGCCTTTCTGGGGACGGTCTTCGTTCTGATGTCCGTGTCCATTGCATCGGAAGGCATTTTCCATTCCGAAGCTCCCGAGAAGGAAGGCTTCACGATCGTCGCCGAGGAAGGCACGGCTGAAGCCGGTGCCGGCGGTGGCGGCGAAGCAGCCGAAGTCGATATCAAGCCGCTGCTCCTCAAGGCCGATGCATCTGCCGGTGCTGCCGTATTCAAGAAGTGCGCAAGCTGTCACACCGCCGAGAAGGGCGGTCCGAACAAGGTCGGGCCGAACCTTTGGGGCGTCGTCAACCGTCCGGTCGCCTCGCATGAGGGCTTCAGCTACTCGGCCGGCATGAAGACCTTCTCCGAAGGTGGCAAGGTCAACTGGGACTACGACCACCTCAGCTTCTTCATCGAAGCCCCGAAGAAGCATGTTCCGGGCACTGCCATGGGTTTCGCCGGTCTCAAGAAGCCGGATGAGCGCGCCAACCTGATCGCCTGGCTGCGCGAGCAGGCCGATTCTCCGGCTCCGCTGCCGGATGCTGCTGGCGGCGCGGCCGAAGGCCAGGCCGCTCCGGCCACGGAATCCAAGCCTGCCGAAGGCCAGCCGGCACCGGCGCAATAAGCTCAGCGGCTGGAAACAGCCCCGCAAAAAGGCCCGGCGCGCGCGCCGGGCCTTTTTGCGTGTGCAAGGCACGGCGACGCCATGCAAGCGGAAGAGGAGATTTCACTCCTCCCGAGGAAACACGCTCCCGAATTTCCTGAGCAGTTACACCAGCAGATAGGCCCAGACCGAAACGCTGACGACGCCGAGCGCGGTCGTCAATGTGATCGTCGAGGAGGCGAGCGCGTGGCCGACGTTGAAATGGTTGGCGATCAGCCAGGCGTTTACGCCTGTCGGAACCGCCGATGTCAGCACCAGCGCCGTCGTCCAGTTGTCGTTGAGGCCAAGCAGGTGGCAGCTGGTGAAGACGACCCCCGGCATGATGAGGAGCTTCAGAACACTCGCAAAAGAGGCAAGGCCGAGATTGCCGGCAAGGCCGTATTTATCAAGCGCCATGCCGATCGAGACCAGGGCCGCCGGTGCCGCCATCGAGGCAAGCTGGTCGACGACGGTCTTCACCGGTCCGCCGAGCGGCTGGCCGACGAGATGAAAGGCGGCACCGCAAGCAAGCCCGATGACCAGCGGGTTGCGCAGCAGATTGCGGCCGACACCGGCGAGAAGCTGCAACGGATCTTGCCCTGGCTTGCCGCTCGTGCGGCGCTCGGCACGCTCCATCAGCAGCGTGCCGGCGATCATCATCACAGGCAGGTGGACGGACAGCAGGATCGAAATCGCGACAATGCCCTCTTCGCCGACGATGCGCGAGACCAGCGGCAGACCGATGAACACGGTGTTGGCGAAGGCCGAGGAAACGCCGGCCAATACGCCCATGCGCGCGTCGCGGCCGAAAATGAGCATTGCCGCCAGATGTCCGACCGTCCAGGTCACCGCGACGCCGGAGAAATAGGCGACCCAGAGCGGCCACGGCGAACCGTCCTTGAAATCGGCCTCGGCAATCGTGCGGAACAGCAGAATGGGAACCGCGACGCGAAAAACGAAGTCCCCGAGCGCCTCGCCGACAGTCGGTTTCAGATAGCCTGACCGAACCAAAAGCCAGCCGGCAAAGATCAGAATGAAGATGGGCAGGACGTTCTGGAAAATGTCGGACATGCAAGGGCCTTGGGATGGGACAGCCAGCAATAGCCGGGTTCACGCCACGATCGCAAGCGCGCGACGGCCGCGCGCCTTAAAGGGAACCTTCGCACACGGCAGGCGTTCGGGAAGAGCATGAGGAACGTACCATGCCGCCAGAGAAGCCCATTTACGCCCATAGGGACGACGATCCGCATCTCACGGATGACGCGCTCGCCGACAAGGTGCTGCGTTTTATCGGCTATGCGACGATGATCGACACCAGCACAGTCTCCGTCATCGCACTCGGCGACATCGTGGTGCTTACCGGAGTGGTGGCAAGTGAGGCGGACGTCATCTGCGCCGGCGATGCGGCAGCATCGGTGGCCGGTGTTGCCAGCGTCGAGAACCGGCTGACCGTGAAGCCCGGCGCGACAGACTAAGTCGAAAGCCAGTTTCTTTTCACACCCAAGACAAACGGAAGTTGGAAATGGGACCGAGGGCCAGGGCTTTCGGGTGATGCGCAGCCGGGTTGTTGAGATCTGGCCCAGCTGCTAAATAGGTGGACGTTTGATCGACGAACAACATTCCGGATGACCGCATGAGGACCGACGAGTCAGCAACCCGATAAGCCGCAACAACGGTTGAAAAGTTGTTGCGGCGTCTGTCGGCTCATATTCCCAGGATTTGATGAAGTGGCAGATCGCCGCCGAATGTTACCCATTTGCGCGGATGTTTCATCATGCCCGATCATAACTCACCCACCTGGTCCCATAGGCTGCCGGCGGCGCTGCTGCTGATGGCGCCCTTCGATATCCTGGCGTCGCTCGCCATGGACATCTACCTGCCCGTCGTGCCTCAGATGCCTCGCATTCTCGGCACATCGCCGGCAATCGTCCAACTGACGCTCAGCCTCTACATGCTCATGATTGGCTTGGGACAGGTTCTCTTCGGCCCGCTTTCCGACCGCTTCGGCCGCCGTCCGGTGCTTCTCGGTGGCGCAACTTTGTTTGCACTGACGTCATTGCTGCTGGCGGTCACCACCTCGGCCCCGGTCTTCGTGACACTCCGGCTCGTGCAAGCGGCGGGCGCCTCGGCGGCGCTGGTTGCGACTTTTGCGACGGTGCGGGATGTCTATGGCGCCCGTCCGGACGGCGTCACCATCTACGGCCTGTTCAGCGCCATGCTCTCCTTCGTTCCGGCGTTCGGACCGATTGCCGGCGCGCTGATATCGGGTGCCTTCGGCTGGCAGGCGATCTTCCTGACGCTCGGCGTGCTCGGCCTTGCGGCGCTCGGACAGGCGCTGCCGCGCTGGTCGGAAACCCGGCCCGCCCCCTCCGGCAACGGGAAGCCCGGCTTCGCGCCTGTTCTCAGAAGCGGCGCGTTCTGGACCTATACGCTCGGCTTCAGCACGGCGATGGGCGCGTTCTTCGTGTTCTTCTCGACCGCGCCGCGCCTGCTCATCGACCGCGCCGGCTATTCGCAGTTCGGCTTCAGCCTGGCCTTTGCGAGTGCGGCAGGGGTGATGATCCTGACCACGCGCTTCGCCAAGGGCTTCGTCGCTCGTTACGGGATCCCGGGCTGCCTCGTGCGCGGCATAGCGGTGCTGATGTCCGGCGGGCTCCTGCTTGCCGCCGGCGAAGCCCTCGCCACCCCCTCGTTCGCAAGCTTCGTGCTGCCCATGTGGGTGATCGCCGTCGGCATCGTCATGACCGCCTCGGTGACCGCGAACGGTGCGCTGAAGGCCTTCGATGCGATCGCCGGAACGGCGGTGGCGCTCTACTTCTGCATCCAAAGCCTGATCGTCGCCCTCGTCGGCACCGGCGCCGTGCTGCTTCTCAGCGGTGATACGGCCTGGCCGCTCGTCGGCTATTGCCTGGTCATGGCGACGGTCACGCTGCTGGCGCTGGCGCTCCTGAACCGACGCGAAAGGCAATAGCTGCACCGTGCCTCCCGGAGCGATTGCCCGCTTCGGGAGGCATTCAGCCGACCGGTCCGGCAGCTGCCGGCATTCGAGAAAGATGTCCCTTGACCTCACCCTTGAGGCAGGCCCCAGCCTTGTCAGGCAGCGCGCGAGCGCCGCGTCTGCGCACCACGACCTGCTCGGCATTGTCATGAGAAATCATGATCCAGTGTCTGCTGCTCGACGAGGCGGGCCAGCTGCGCCGCCACCGTTCCCCAGCCGTCGTGGAAGCCCATCTCCTCGTGCATGTCGCGATCGGCCTTGCTCCGGTGCATCACGTGGGCGGCATATTGTGTTCCGGCCGGATGATCGCTGAGCGTGATGATGGCCGTCATGAAGGCATTTTCCGCCGGCCGCCAGCCAGCGACCAGCGTGTCCGTGAAGACGATGCGAGAGAGTTCGTCCACCGCGAGGAAGCACGCATTGATATGCGGAACGAAATCGCCGCCGCCTTCGCTGATCTGGGTCACGAAGCTGCCGCCGGGCTTCAGGTCCATGTCGATCACCTTGCATAGTGCCGGCGCCGGGACCCACCATTGCTCAAGACGTTTGCGGTCGGTCCAGGCGCGCCAGACCGTGGAACGAGGCGCCTTGATGATGCGCGCCATCGTCAGGTCGAGATCGGGATCTGGGGAGCGGGTCATGTCATTCCTCCTCGCGTTCAGTGACGAATTTTTCCAGCCGGTCGGCACGGCCTTCCCACAGTGCGCGCTGCGCGGAGAGCCAGGTCTCGACCACGGCGAACTGCGCCTTCTCGATGGCGCAGGTGCGCACCCGGCCTTGCTTGTGCGTGCGGATCAGGCCGCTGCCTTCCAGGAAGTGGATGTGCTTCATGAAGGACGGCAGGGCCATGTCGAAGGGTCTGGCGAGATCGCTGATGCTCGCCGGGCCGCCGCCAAGCCGCGCCAGCACGGCGCGCCGGGTCGGATCGGCGAGCGCCTGAAAGATCACGTCCAATCGTTCTGAATACTGTTCCATAAGGCTAAGTATCACGGCCAGACACTTAGCGCAACAGCTAACTATTGAAGTTCGGCCCGACAGGCTCGGAGCCGATTCGTCACACGCGCCGTCGCGCGCCCCCTGACTTCTGGTTGACGGTCACAACGGGTTTGGTCGCAATCCCGTCGCGTAAGCGCTGATGAGGTTCGCAACGGCCCCCGCAAAACGCGGGCTCGATCCCGGCAGAAGATCAGCGCTCGCCTATCTCCTGCAGAAAAGTCTCCAGCACGCTGCGGCTCTGTGCCAGTTTTTGCGTCTTCTCTTCCACGAGGCGAATCTGTTGGCGCAGGGTAACGCGCAGTTCGTCGCAGGGTTCAAAGATCGGACCTTCGCCGCGCACGCAGGGCAGGAACTGCAGGATCGTCGCAAGGGTCATGCCGCCGGCACCCAGGAGCTTGATGCGCTCGACAGTTCTCACCTCCGCAAGATCATAATCGCGATAGCCGTTTCTCGTGCGCTCTGGCTTCAAGAGCCCTTCAGCCTCGTAGTAACGTAGCATCCTGATGCTGACGCCGGTGCGTTTCGATAGCTCGCCTATTTTCATTCCGTTCCCTTCGCCGGCCCTTGACCCTGACAGCGCTGTCAGACCTTAGACCTATTGGCTCCTTCATGTGAACACACCAGGAGCAAGAACATGACGAGCGAAACCAGCTTCTATCCAGCGGCGCTCAACGGCCACCTGGCCAAAGCCGCCGACCTTATCCCCTTGGCCTTTGCCGGCTTCGCACACTTCACCGCGATCCAGGTTCGGGATCGCAAGATCAGAGGCCTGGACCTGCATCTGAAGCGCCTCAACAACGCCTCGCTCGCCTTCTTCGGCCGCGCATTGCCCGACGAGGATCTGCGCGTTCACATCAGACAGGCGATCGGCGCCGGTCCAGCGGACCAGTCGCTGACGGTCACGGTCTTTTCGCCGCACGGCGAATTCACACCCGACAGCATGGATGTCGAGCCCGCGGTCATGGTGCGCACGGCGGCCCCTTCGGATGGCCCTACCGGGCCGCTGCGGCTCGCGGTGGTGGAACATGAGCGGCCGCTTGCCAATTTCAAGCATGTCGGCGAATCCGGAAAAACCTACTATCTGCATCAGGCCGTGCGCGACGGCTTCGACGACGCCGCCTTCATTGACCGGCATGGACGCCTCAGCGAAGCAACGATCTGGAATCTCGTCTTCTGGGACGGCGAAGCGGTCATCTGGCCCAAGGCCGCGATGTTGACAGGCACGATGATGGGTACGGTTCAGCGGCAACTCGAGCGCCTCGGCGTACCGCAGCGCCATGAGGAAATCACCCTTAGCCGGCTCAAAGAGTTTTCCGGTGCGGCGGTCATGAATTCATGGACACCGGGTATCGCGGTGACCGTGATCGGCTCGACCGCGATCCCGCAAGCGAAGACGTTCCTGGGCCTATTGCATGCGGCGCATGGGGCCGAGCCGGCCGAGCCTGTTTTGATCTGTTGAGATTGGCCGAGGCGGGCCAATCGCGCCGCCGCGGCCCGCCTCACCGCTTGCGGGCGACGATATAGGGACGATTGTCATTGCCCTTCGTCGCGTGGTTTTCAATGTCCAGAATCTCGAAACCGGCGGCCGTCATCTCTCGGCTCAACTCGATCAAGTCGAAAGTTGCGGCATAGGGCGCCTTTCCGAGTGCCCGCATCGCCGGCAACAATACCAAACGGATCAGCGGGTTCATCTCCCCGACACAGGGCGTCTTGGAGATGAAGAGGCCCCTCGAGGCAAGCAGGGCGTGGATGTTGCCAAGCGTGCCTGAGAGGTCGCGCACGAGATGGAGATAGTTGAAGCCCAGAACCGCATCATATTGCACGCGCTCGGCGACGAGCATTTCGGCCGTCGCCGTGCGGAAGGCGAGGTTCGGCACCAGGTCGGCGCCGTACCTCTCGCTCGCAATTGCGATCATCGCGGCGGAAAAATCGGTCGCAAGATACTCCCGCACATCGCTGGCGAGGCGAAACGCCGTTGTCCCCGTGCCGCAACCGAGCTCCAGTACGTGGTCATCGGGCAGAAGCAGGGCGCGGGTGCGGTCGAGCGTGCGCTCATATCCAGCCGGGTCCGCGATCGCTCCCTTGGCGTATCGCCGCGCCGTCCGGTCCCAGAAACGCGCGTCGCTTGCGATGCTCATGCTGCCTGTCCCCAGATCGCGACAAGATCTCCTCGGCACCGGGCTCAATGCCGCGGTCATGCCGAACAAACAAATCCCGCCGAGCTCCAACGGCGATCCGTACCAAAGAAGACGCGCGGTACCGCGCAGTCGTCAACAAATGGCGGAGAACGGATCGTCAGTCGGCGGAGGAGCCTCTCAAGCCAGGCGAGCATCGACGGTCGCGAGAAGAAAGCGCCGGCGACGTTTGACGATGCGGGCGGCGCAAGACACAGATCGCCGCAGGATCGCGCTGGGTGGCATCCGAAATAATGGGGAGAAATGGCGGACAGAGAGGGATTCGAACCCTCGATACGCTTTCACGTATACACGCGTTCCAGGCGTGCGCCTTCAACCACTCGGCCACCTGTCCATCCGTCAGCAGCCGACGGTCAATCCGGCTGGATGGGAAGGGCGAGGCCCTTCGGTGCCAGCCGGCGTGAACCGGCGGACGCGCGTCTATATACCGATGATTTACCTGGGATCAACTGCTTTCTGACAGATTGTTGACATCTTGTGAAACGAGCGACCCGTCGTCCCCATTGTGCATGCCGGGCGGCACGCTTATCTCTTGTGCCGGGACGAGCATCACGCTCCCGGGCAGGTCCAGATGCCGCATCGGCCAGTGTTCAGATCACCGCATAATTTCGCCGCCGGGCCTTGTCCGAGTCCCGTGCGATCGAGGAAGATGCCGCCGGGCGCCGCGCCTGACCATGACAGCGCGCCAGCCGATGTGACGAAAGGGAATTTAGATCGATGCGGTTTCTACTGAGACTGGCGAGCGCCGTCGTGTTGTTTGCCGCCGTACTTGCGGGCGCCGTCGATGCGATCGAGTCGGTCGCCGCATCGCAGCTGGTCATGACTTCGCTCGGCGACGATCTGGAGGCGCTTGGCGCCGATACGGCGAGCTGGATCCAGTTCGCGCAGCGTTCCGATACGGCGCCGACGATCTGGCATTTGACCCTGCATTGGGTGCTGATGCAGCCGGCCTTCGCCGTGCTGGCACTGCTCGCCCTCGTTCTGTGGATGGTCGGATACAAGAAACGGCCGGCGGCCGGCCGCTTCGCCGCCTGATTTTCGCGGGACTCACCTCCGCACCGACGAAAGGAGTAGGCTGATGTTCCTGATCGACATGTTCAACAAGAAGATGATCATGCCGGATGCGCAGACGGCGCTGCCGGGTCGCGATGAGGCGATCCCGACGGCCGAGACGCATTTCGTTTCCGGCCGGCCGCTGAAGGGCCCCTACCCCGACGGCACGAAGAAGATCCTGCTCGGCATGGGCTGCTTCTGGGGCGCAGAGCGACTGTTCTGGAACATTCCCGGCGTCTATGTCACAGCCGTCGGTTATGCCGGCGGGCTGACGCGGAACCCGACCTATCAGGAGACGACCACCGGGCTCACCGGCCATGCCGAGGTGGTGCTGGTCGTCTATGATCCCGCGAAGGTTCCGCTTGCGACTCTGCTCAAGACCTTCTTCGAGGAGCACGATCCGACCCAGGGCATGCGCCAGGGCAACGATATCGGCACCACCTACCGCTCGGCGATCTATACCTATGACGATGAGCAGTTGGCGGAGGCCAAAGCTGCGCGCACGGCCTTTCAGTCGGCGCTGAAGCACTCCAACCATGGCGGCAGGATCACCACGGAGATCGGCAAGGCTGGCCCGTTCTACTTCGCCGAAGACTATCATCAGCAATATCTGGCGAAGAACCCGAACGGCTATTGCGGCCTGCGCGGCACCGGGGTGAGCTGCCCCATCGGCCACTAGACGACAACATGATCGCTTCGTTTCGGCCAGAGCGGCATGCGGGCAAATAAACAAGCACACATTTCCTCATTCCGCTCGACACCTCGGCACCGCTCTGGGCATCTCGAACGCAAGAGGGATGCCCACAACCCTCAGGCCGCGCCGGATGGGCGCGCACACTTGCCCGCGTCCTCAAAAGCGCAACAGAACCGGTGCCTTACGGGCAGCGGCATCTGTGGCTCAATTTTTACCATCTGAAAAATTTTGAGTGTTTTTTTGCCGTGGCCGTGCAAGGATGCGCCACCCTAGCCCCAAGGAGAAGGGGGTGGGTTCCGCAGACAGGCTTCCGTCAGGGAGCCGGCGGGAGGACCCAATAAGATCAATAGCGACAACAGGGCTGCACGATGAAAAAAACAATTCTCGGTCTCTTTGCCTTTTCGATGATGTCCGCCACGGCATTGGCCGCCGACATCAAGCCGGCGATCATCTACGATCTCGGCGGCAAGTTCGACAAATCCTTCAACGAGGCTGCCTATAACGGCGCCGAGAAGTTCAAGACGGAATCGGGTGTCGAATACCGCGAGTTCGAAATCGCCAACGACGCCCAGCGCGAGCAGGCGCTGCGCCGCTTTGCCAGCGACGGCAACAGCCCGATCGTCATGGCCGGCTTCAACTGGGCAGCTTCGCTCGAGAAGATCGCCCCTGAATATCCGGACACCAAGTTCGCGATCATCGACATGGTCGTCGAAAAGCCGAACGTCAAATCGGTCGTCTTCAAGGAACAGGAAGGCTCCTACCTCGTCGGCGTTCTCGCCGGTCTCGCTTCCAAGTCGAAGACGGTCAGCTTCGTCGGCGGCATGGACGTTCCGCTGATCCACAAGTTCGCCTGCGGTTACGTCGGCGGCGCCAAGTCGACCGGCGCTGACGTCAAGGTTCTCGAAGCCTACACCGGCACGACGCCGGACGCCTGGAACGACCCGGTCAAGGGTGGCGAAATCGCCAAGTCGCAGATTGACCAGGGCGCGGATGTCGTCTACCACGCTGCCGGCGGCACCGGCGTCGGCGTTCTGCAGGCAGCAGCGGATGCTGGCAAGCTTGGCATCGGCGTCGACTCCAACCAGAACGGCCTGCAGCCGGGCAAGGTCCTGACCTCGATGCTGAAGCGCGTCGACGTCGCCGTCTATGAAGCCTTCAAGGCGGCCAAGGACGACAAGTTCGAATTCGGCATTTCCAACCTCGGCCTCAAGGAAGACGGCGTCGGCTATGCGCTCGACGACAACAACAAGGCGCTGATCACGCCCGAGATGCTCGACGCGGTGGAAAAGGTGAAAGCCGAAATCATTGCCGGCAAGGTCGAAGTTCACGACTACATGAGCGACGAGTCCTGCCCCTACTAAGTGCAGCGCTTAGGTAACGAAAAAGGCCGCCGGTTCGTTTGGACCGGCGGCCCTTTTTGTTTGCTCCGGCTTTTGCGGCTGCGCTCAATAGTGCGGCGGCCGTGTGATCGCCGGCGCGTCGAGCGATTGCTCCTCCAGCGTCAGGAAGCGCTCGGTCAGCCGGTCGAGCTTGGCGCGCGTCTGCTCCACCACCTTCCATTGCTCGGCGAGCTGATCGGAAAGCTCGTCGATGGTCTTGGCCTGATGGGCGACCGTTTCTTCGAGATGGGTGATCCGTTCGTCCGTCTTGTTCATCTGTATCACTCCGTCCTGCCATGCGCCGGCCTGCGCGCAGCACAATGGGATTTTGCCGGCAGATTGGCCACAGCCGGCATGATGTCAAGCAAGAGCGTCTCAGGCCTTCGCCGCAGCACTGCCCGACAGCGAAAATCCCGGGTCCTTTGCCGAAAGCCGCTTATGCAGATGCACCATCAGACCGGCGGCAAAGAGCGGCGTCAGCAGGTTGACGACCGGCACCGCCAAAAAGGCCGCAAGCAGAAGGCCGGCGAGGAACACGGTGGAGCGGTGCTTCTCGCGGAAGAGCCGGGCCTCCGCCGGCGCGCGGTAGCGCATCGCCGCGAACTCGAAGAATTCGCGTCCGAGCAGGTAGCCGTTGACCAGAAAGAACGCGACCAGATTGACGCCCGGAACGAGCAGCAGGAAAAGTGCCACCAGGTTGCCGAGGATGACGACGCCGAGGAACTTCACCGAGCCGGCGATCGCCTCGCCGAGCGGCAAAGGCTGGCCCTTGGGCTCGTTCGGATAGTCCCGCTTCTCGATCACCTCGGCAACGTCGTCGAGGAAGAAGCCGGCAATCAGCGCGGTGACGGGCGCGAGCAGCAGAGCAAGCGCGAGCGCCAGCCCGAGGCTTGCAAAGATGCCGAGAACGAACGTCAGCCAGCCGGCCCAGACGGGCGTGCCCGGCATCAGCGTATCGATCCACGGCAGCGCCAGCCAGGTAAACAGTTCGCGCAGGGCAAACCAGAGCGCCACGAGCGCCAGGATCGTCAGGCCCAGCACCTTCCAGAAAACCGACCTCGTCTCGGGCGCAAGCAGATTGGCGAGCGCAAGCCGTACCGCATCCAATATCATCATCGCTCTCCAATGTCGGCCAAGGTTCGATGAGGCATGTAGGCAGATGCGTTACGGCCGACAAGGCGTGCCCGGCCTGCGCATGGTCTTTATGCAAGATTCATGGGTCTCGCCTATGTGGAGCATGGAAAACGCCAAGGGCGACGATATGCTAGGGGATAGGTGCGATTGCCCGTGGCAGGCAATAACGGCGGTACGCGGAGGATGACATGACAGAACAGAAGACACTCGCCAGCCTTTCCGTGCTCGTTCAGAGCGGCAAGCTGGACCCCGTCGACCTCGCCAAGGAAACCTATGCGGCCATAGACGCGCATGGCGACTATGCCATCTTCGTCGAACTGACGACTGAGCGCGCGACGGGCGATGCGGACGCCGCCTCGAAACGCCTCAGGGCGGGACGTTCGCTCGGGCTGCTCGAGGGCCTGCCGGTTGCGTGGAAGGACTTGTTCGACATGGCCGGCAGCGTCACGACCGCCGGCTCGACGGTGTTGCAGGCAGCCGCCCCGGCAAGGAACGATGCTCCGGTCGTCGCCGCCCTTGCCGCCGCCGGCATGGTCAGCGTCGGCCGCACCAATATGAGCGAGTTCGCCTTTTCGGGCCTTGGCATCAACCCGCATTACGGCACGCCGAGGAACCCTGCGGCCACGGACGTCGAACGCATTCCCGGCGGCTCGTCGTCAGGCTCTGCGGTCGCGGTCGCGGCCGGGCTGGTGCCGGCGGCCATCGGTACCGACACCGGTGGCTCCATCCGCATTCCCGCGGCGATGACCGGCATCGTCGGCTACAAGGCGACACGCGGTCGCTACGCGATGAAGGGCGTCTATCCTCTGGCCGAAAGCCTGGATTCGCTTGGGCCGCTTTGCCATACGGTTCAGGATGCGGTCTGGGTCGACGCCGCCATGCATGGGCTGACGGCGCCGACGGTGCGCCGCGCCGACCTCTCCGGTGTCTCGCTGGTGATCCCGGAAACGGTGGTCTTCGACGATGCCGAGACAGAAGTCGTGGAGGCCTTCGAGGATGCCATCCGGCGGCTCGAAAGAGCCGGTGTTGCCATCACCCGCCGCGCCTTCCCGGCCTTTTCGGCGATCTTCGGGCTGATGGCGCGCCATGGCGCCCTGGTGACGGCGGAAGCCTATGCACTTCACCGCGAGCGACTTGCCGGTCCCGAAGCCAATGCCATGGACCCGCGCGTGGTTGCCCGCACCCGGCTCGGCGAGAAGATCACCATGCCCGACTATATCGCCCTGCTCGACGCGCGCGACCAGCTGATCCACGAGACGGTCGATGGCCTGAAGCCGAACGAGCTCATCGCCCATCCGACGCTGCCGCATGTGGCGCCGCCGATCGCGCCGCTGATCGAGGACGACGAGCTGTTCTTCAAGACCAATGCCAAGACGCTCCGCAACACGTCGATCGGCAATTTCCTGGATTTCTGCGGCATCTCCATTCCCTGCGGTACCGGCGCGGCGGAAATGCCCGTCGGCTTCCAGATTGCAGCCCCGCATCACCAGGACGACAGGCTGCTTTCGGTCGCGCTCTCGGCCGAAGCGATCATCCGGGGTGAGGCATGATCGTCTGTTTCGATATCGGTGGTTCGGCGATCAAGGGCGCGATCGTCCATTCGCGCGATCGGATCTTCCCGTTGCCGCGACGGACGACACCGCTCAACAACTTCCGCCAGTTCGTGCAGGTGCTCGAATCGGTGCTCGACGAGGCCGGCGGGCATCCCGCCTGCGTGGCGATCTCGATCACCGGCGTCATCGATCCGGAGACGCGGCGGATCAAATGCGCCAACATCCCCTGCATCGACGGGCGTGAACTGGTCGCCGAGCTGGAAGCGGCGCTGCATCTGCCGGTGAAGATCGCCAATGACGCCGACTGTTTCGCGCTCGCCGAAGCCGGCGCCGGCGCCGGGCGTGGGCATCGTATCGTCTTTGGCGCCATCCTCGGCACCGGGGTCGGCGGCGGCCTGGTGATCGACGGCCGGCTGATCAATGCGGATGGCGGCTTTGCCGGCGAATGGGGACACGGCCCGGCGATCGCGGCGCAGGCCGGTTATCCGCCGATCGCCATTCCGGCCTATGACTGCGGCTGCGGCCAAAAGCGCTGCGTCGATACCGTCGGCGGGGCGCGCGGGCTGGAGCGGCTGCACCAGACCGCGCATGGCAAGACGCTATCGAGCCATGAGATCATCGAGGCCTGGCGGGCGGGCGACGCCGAGGCGAAGCGTACGGTCGAGCTTCTCGTCGATCTCGTCAGCTCGCCGCTGGCGCTCGTCATCAACATCACCGGTGCGACGATCGTGCCGGTCGGCGGCGGCCTTTCCAATTCGGAGGAATTGCTTGCTGAAATCGACGGAGCGGTTCGTAGCCGGATTCTGAGGCAATTCGACCGGCCGCTGGTGGTGCGGGGCGAGTGCCGGGTCGAGCCCGGCCTGATCGGCGCGGCACTGCTCGGACTGGGAGAGGAAAGGGCATGAACGGCATCAAGCTCGAAGTCTGCGTCGATGATGCCGACGGGCTGAATGCGGCCATCGAGGGCGGTGCCGACCGCATCGAGCTCTGCGCGGGGCTTTCCGTCGGCGGCCTGACGCCCAATCCCGGACTGATGGCGCTGGCCGGTCCGCCACCGGTGCCCGTTTACGCGATGATCCGCCCCCGCCCCGGCGATTTCGTGTTCACCGCCGCAGATCTCGACGTCATGCGCCGGGATATCGATGCGGCGCGCGCCGCCGGTCTGGCGGGCGTCGTGCTCGGCGCCTCGCTTGCCGACGGTCGCCTCGATGCCTCAATGCTCATCAAGCTCACCGGCCACGCAGCCGGCCTCGGCATGACGCTACACCGCGCCTTCGATCTGGTGCCGGATTTTGCCGAGGCAATGGAGGTGGCGGTCGAACTCGGCTTCGAGCGCATCCTGACCTCCGGCGGCGCCAAGAGCGCGCCGCAGGCGATCGATCGATTGTCCGAAATCGTCAGTCTCGCCAAGGGCAGGCTGTCGATCATGCCGGGGTCCGGCGTCACTCTCGATACGGTCGATGGCCTTCTCGACCGGCTGACCGTCAGCGAGGTGCATTCCTCCTGCTCCGTTCGCCATCCGGCTCAGGATCGGCGGCTGGTCGAGATGGGCTTCGTCTCGGCCGATCGGCGGCGCACCGATATGGAAACGGTCCGGGCGATGAAGGCGAGGCTTTCGGCGCGCTGAGACAAATGTCACCGGAAATGAAAAGAGCCCCGGACGGGCTTTGCGCTGTCCGGGGCTTTTGCTTGATAGCGTGACGCTCAGGCGGCGTAGACCTGAACGCCGCCAATCCAGGTGGAGCCCATGCCGAGTTCCGGCGTCAGCAGCACGAAATCCGCATCCGCGCCGGGCTTCAGCCGTCCTTTGTGAGTGGCAAGCCCCATGGCATCGGCCGGATAGGCGGAGGCCATGCGCAAGGCTTCCTCCACCGGCAGGCCGAGCTTCTCGTGCACGAAGCGGACCGAGGAGAGCATGTCGATGTCGGCGCCGGCGAGCGTGCCGTCCGCAAGCGTCAGCCGGCCGCCCTCGCGCAAGATCTCGCGGCCGTTCAGCTGGAAGCTGGTCATGTCGGTGCCGATCGGCGACATCGCATCGGTGACGAGGAAGATCTGGCCCGGACCGGTCTTGGCGCGAAGCGCCACGCCCATCGAGGCCGGCTCGACATGGTAACCGTCGGCGATGAGGCCCGCATGCAGCGTCCCGGTGGCAAGCGCGGCGCCGACCACGCCCGGTTCGCGATGACCGAGACCGCTCATGGCGTTGAAGAGGTGGGTCACCGTCCTGGCGCCTGCTTTTGCATAGGCAACGGCCGTCTCGTAGCCGACATCGGTGTGGCCGAGGCTGACGACGACACCAGCATCGGCCAGCGCCCGCACCTGCTCTTTGGTGGCGTTTTCCGGCGCCACCGTTACCATCAAGACGCCGAGCGCTTTCGCGCAATCGAGCATTTCCGCGAGATCGGCGTCGTCCATCGGACGGATCAGTTTCGGATCATGAGCGCCCTTGCGCGCGACCGAGAGATGCGGGCCTTCGAGATGCAGGCCGAGGAAACCGGGCACATGTGCGGCCTTGGCCTGTAGGCCGGCGTGGATGGTGGCGCTTCTGACTTCACGCGTATCGGTGATCAGTGTCGGCAGCAGCGCTGTGGTGCCGAACTTGGCATGCGCCGAACAGATCTGCCGGATGCCCTCGACGCTCGGCTCCTCATTGAGAAGCGCGCCGCCGCCGCCATTGACCTGCAGGTCGATGAAGCCCGGCACGAGCAGCATGCCATGCGCATCGATCCTTTCGGCATCGGCAGGAACGTCGGCCGATGCCACGATCGCCTTGACGCGGCCGGCCTCGATCACGAGGGCACAGCCGTCGTGCCATTCAACGCCGTCGAACAGGCGGGCGCCGGTGAATGCCTTCCTCTCGCTCATCTCGTCTCCGTTACCTTCTTGAGGCTTGCCGGCGCATCGGGGTTGAGACCACGCGAGCGCGACCAGGCTTCCACGAAGCCGTAGAACGGCAGGATCAAGGTCAGCGCGTCCGTGATCGGATGGCCCGTCTCGACGAACGGCAGGCGCTTGGCCTTGGCCGCACGGCTCGAAGTAACATGAACCACTGCGCCTTTTTCCGCCATACCGTCGGCGATGCCGGCGACCGAGGTTTCCGCCGCGTCGCGGGCTGCGAGCGTCAAGACCGGGAACTTGGCGCCGACGAGCGCCACCGGTCCGTGCAGCACTTCCGCCGCGGAATAGGCTTCGGCGTGCATGCCGGAGGTTTCCTTGAACTTCAGCGCCGCCTCGCTGGCAATCGCCAGCGCCGGCCCGCGGCCGAGCACGTAGAGCGACTCCGCCTCGCCGAGATCGTCGGCGAAGGCCTGCCAATCGAGCTTCACCGCCTTGGCAAACTGGTTCGGCAGGTCAGCAACCGCCCGCTTAAGCGCAGCGTCACCGGTCCATTCGCCGAGCACGGCGAGGCCGGCGACGATCGAGTTGACGTAGGACTTGGTCGCGGCAACCGCGATCTCGGGGCCAGCCAGGATGTCGAGCGGATGGGTGCAGGCCTCGGAGATTGGCGAGGGCAGCGTGTTGGTGAGCGCAATCGAGACGGCGCCGGCGTCGGTCGCGGCCTGAGCCATGGCGACGATGTCGGGGCTCTTGCCCGATTGCGAAATCGCGATTGCCGCTGCACTGCCGAGCTTCAGCTTGGCGCCGTAGATCGAGGCGAGCGACGGGCCGAGCGAGGCGACCGGCCGACCGGCCTGCAGTTCGATCGCATATTTGAGGAAGAGCGCCGCGTGGTCGGAAGAGCCGCGGGCGATCGTTACCAGAAAGGCCGGATCCTTGGCGCGCAACGCGGCCCCGGCGGCCTTGAGTTGATCGGCCGAGCGCTCCAGCAGGCGCTGGGCGGCCTCGGGGATCTCGTCGATTTCTCGGCGCATGTTGGTCTGCATGGTCAATTCCTTTCTGCGGGCGGTCGCTCTAGGATTCCGAAAGCGTCAGTTCCGCGACAAAATCATAGGCATCGCCCCGGTAGAGCGAGCGGGTGAATTCGACGACACGTCCCGATGCGAGATAGGAGACGCGTTCGATGGAAAGGCCGGCCGAGCCGACGGCAACGCCGAGCATCGAGGCATCCGGGTCCTTGATGTTGCAGGCGGAGATGCGCTGAACGGCCCGAACCGGACGCGAGCGCGTCTTGTCGAGCGCGGAATAGAGCGACGAGGTGACGGCCTGCGGATCCGGCAGGAACTCGGCCGAGATGCTGGCACGCTCGATTGCGAGCGGCATGTCGTCGGCAATGCGCAGGCGCCCGAGGCGGGCGACCAAGGCATCGGCCGGCAGGCCCAGCGCCATCATCTCGTCCGGCGAAGGATGGAACAGGCCGCGCTCCAGCCAGCGCGCATGGGTATTGAGCCCGCGGCGCGCCATGTCCTCGGTGAAAGAGGTCAGCCGCGACAGCGACTGCTGCACCTTGGATACCGGCTTGACGACGAAGGTGCCGGAACCGTGGCGACGCACCAACAGTCCGTCGCGCACCAGATCGTCCACCGCCTTGCGCACGGTCACACGGCTGATGTTGGCGTAGTCGGCGAGGTCGCGTTCCGGCGGCAAGGCGTCACCGTGATTGAGCTTGCCCGACTGGATCGCCTCTTCGAGCGACTGCCGAAGCTTGAGATAGAGCGGCCCCGCCCCTCCGGACTGCAGGGCATCGAGCGGCAGAATGGATGCGAGCTGATGCGTCATGCGCCTGCCCTCGCCTTTGACCCGAAGCGCTGGGCGGCAAGTGCGACCGCGCCGGTCAACGCGTCCGCTTCCGCCTCGACGAGCAGCGCCCGATGCCGTTCGGCAAGCCAGGGACGATAGAGCGGAGCCAGTCCGCCGAGCAGGCACAGCCGCTCGCATCCCCTGGCAACAACCACGTCGAGCGCCTCATCCACGGTGACCGCTGCGGCTTTCAGGAGCCGCACGGCAACGGGGTCGCCGACGGCAGCGCCTTCGAAGACCCGCGGCGCATAGCGGCCGAACTCGCCCGGCTTGGCAAGGCGGGCGAAATCGACGACATCGCGCGGGTCGTTGTTGAATTCAGCCATGACGCCGTCCGTGATGGCGGAGGCCTCGTGGATATTGTCGAAGGCGAGCAGGCTCTCCTGCAGAAGGGCATGCCCGATGCGCGCGCCGCTGCCGTGATCGCCGATGGTGAAGCCCCAGCCGCCGATATAGCTGACGGCTTCGCCCTGGCGCAGGATATAGATGGTGCCGGTGCCGAGGATGGCGACCGCGCCGTCCTGGTTGCCGAGCGCACCCTGCAGCGCGATCAAACCGTCCGATTCAATGTCCGCGGCAGCGAAGGGCAGACGACGCTTCACGTAATGCACGGCGTCGCCGACATTATGTCCGGCCACACCGACGATCGCCTTCGCGGTGGCAATGCCCTCAGGATCGAGGCCGGCCTCTTCAAATGCAGCGCGCGCGGCTTCGCCAATATTGGCGAGCGCGGTCTCCGGGTCGGTCAGGATGTTGGCGGCGCCGGCCTTGCCGCGCCCGAGAATGCGCCCATCCGCCGTTGCCACGGCCGCCCGGCAGCTCGTCCCGCCACCATCGATTCCAATCAGGTAATTTGTCATGAGCACCTCCGCCCAATGATGATACCAAAAAAATACCAATAACCAAGTCCGAATCCGTCGGCGCTTTCGATTTCGTCGCAATACGTTGAAATTTAAGCACTAATTTGGACATGCAGTTTTTTCAGGCGTCAAAAGTTAAATTCTGCTGGACAATTGGTATTTTTTTGGCATTAATTTCAACCGAGAGGAGACACGACCCATGCCGCCAGCAAAGACCGAAGAGCGTCACGACAACGCCAAGGGCCTGGATCTCATGCATCCGGCGCTGGCGCTGCGGCTGCTCGCATCCGGCCAACAGGCGGCCGCCAAGAGCGTCGATGCGGCCATCGAGTCGATCTCTGCCGCCGCCTCCATCGCCGCCGAAGCACTTTCTTCGGGCCACCGCCTCGCCTATGCCGGCGCCGGCAGTTCCGGCCTGATGGCAATGGCCGATGCGCTCGAGCTGCCCGGCACCTACGGCATTGCCCAGGAGCAGATCGTCATCCTGCTTGCCGGCGGTGCTGCCAGCCTCAGTAATCTTGCCGGCGGCTATGAAGACGATATGGACCTTGCCCGCGAGGATGTGCGCAAGGCCGGCATCGGTGCGGGCGACTGTCTCGTTTCCGTTTCCGCCAGCGGCTCCACCCCTTATGCGCTTGCCGCCGCCGACGAGGCCCGCAAGCTCGGCGCGAAGGTGATCGCCGTCGCGAACAATCCGGGTGCTGCGCTCTTTAGGGATGCCGACGTCTCGATCCTCCTGCAAACGCCGCCGGAAGTGGTCTCCGGCTCGACCCGCATGGGCGCCGGCACGGCACAGAAGATCGCCTTCAACATGTTCTCGACGCTGGTCGGCATCCATCTCGGCCACGTGCTCGACGGCCATATGGTCAACCTGCGCGCCGACAATATCAAGCTGCACGGCCGCGCCATCCGCATCGTCACCGACATTACCGGCGTCAGCGCCGCCGAGGCCGGCCGGCTGATCAACATGGCCTCAGGTTCGGTCAAGGTCGCGATCCTTCTCGCCTCTGGCGCGAAGGACGTGGCGGCTGCCGAGGCCGCGCTGAAAGAGGCCAAACAGAACCTGCGCCGGGCGATCGACATCGTCTCGGCCAAAATGAACTCTGGGATCTGAACCGCGCCAAAGCGGCGCCTATAAAAAGGGAGAACCTGCATGACCCGTACAACAATCAAAGGCCTGCTGCTCGCTTCGAGCATTCTCGGCACGGCCGGTCTGGCGCACGCCGAGGACGTGACGCTGACGATCGAAAGCTGGCGCAACGACGACCTGGCGATCTGGCAGGAAAAGCTGATCCCGGCCTTCGAGGCGAAGAACCCGGGCATCAAGGTCAAGTTCGCCCCGACGGCGCCGACCGAATACAACGCGGCGCTGAACGCCAAGCTCGACGCCGGGTCCGCCGGCGACCTCATCACCTGCCGCCCGTTCGACACCTCACTCGAACTTTACAACAAGAAGCTCCTCGCCGACCTGACCGCGCTGCCGGGCATGGAAAACTTCTCCGACGTCGCGAAGGCCGCCTGGACGACAGACGATGGCAAGACGACGTTCTGCGTGCCGATGGCTTCGGTCATCCACGGCTTCATCTACAACAAGGACGCCTTCGACCAGCTCGGCGTCCAGGTGCCGACGACGGAAGCCGAGTTCTTCGCCGCGCTCGACAAGATCAAGGCCGACGGCAACTACATCCCGATGGCGATGGGCACCAAGGATCTCTGGGAAGCCGCAACCATGGGCTACCAGAATATCGGCCCGACCTATTGGAAGGGTGAAGAGGGCCGTGCTGCCCTCATCAAGGGCGAACAGAAGCTGACCGACGAGCCGTGGGTCGAGCCCTACCGCGTCCTTGCCAAGTGGAAGGACTACCTCGGCGACGGCTTCGAAGCCCAGACCTATCCGGACAGCCAGAACCTCTTCACGCTTGGCCGTGCCGCGATC
Source organism: Ensifer sp. VA4 (assembly GCF_055710065.1). Taxonomy (NCBI): domain Bacteria; kingdom Pseudomonadati; phylum Pseudomonadota; class Alphaproteobacteria; order Hyphomicrobiales; family Rhizobiaceae; genus Ensifer; species Ensifer sp. VA4. Next base: position 358,577 of record NZ_JBVQPO010000002.1, read on the forward strand.
TATCCGGCCGGCTCCTGGGAGATCGGCCTGTTCAACACCCAGGCACAGTTCAAGATGGGCGCCTTCCCGCCGCCGGTCAAAAATGCCGGCGACACCTGCTATATCTCGGACCACAACGACATCGGCATCGGCCTCAATGCCAAGAGCGCCCATGCGGAACAGGCCAAGACCTTCCTGACCTGGGTCGCTTCGCCGGAGTTCGCCGAGATCTATGCCAACGCGCTGCCGGGCTTCTTCAGCCTCAATTCGACGCCGGTGAAGATGACTGATCCACTTGCTCAGGAATTCGTCTCCTGGCGCGAAAAGTGCAAGCCGACGATCCGCTCGACCTACCAGATCCTGGCGCGCGGCACGCCGAACCTGGAGAACGAAACCTGGGTCGAATCGGCCAACGTGATCAACGGCACGGATACGCCCGAGGCTGCTGCCGAGAAGCTGCAGAAGGGTCTCGACAGCTGGTACAAGCCAGCGAAGTAAAACGTAAGCGCAACAGGTTCCCTCCCCTTCGGGGGAGGGTCGGCCCTACGGCAGGCTCCCGTGTCCCTTCCGGACGCAGAATGGTCGCCGTAGCACTTTGAAGGCTGCATGTTTGTCCTTGGGACATTTGCAGCAAGGCCGGGCGGGGCGGCATGCCGCATGAGGCACTCCCCCAGCCGCAGCGTCAAAGGCCTCCCTTCGTGGGAGGCCACCGACGCAGTCGTTTGCAAAAGAACGCGATAGACTTAACCTTCGTCATGAAGCCCAAAACGGGCAGATGGCACACGGCGAGACCGGCCGTGTGGCGTCGGTGCGCATCGTGATTGTCTGGGACCGGTCTTCTAGAAACGGATGGACCAATGAGTGACGCTCTTTCAGTGCAAGACGGACAGCCGACCGCAAGGCGGCCGAAGCGCTGGCACATCCTCGTTTTCCTGCTGCCGGCCTTCCTGATCTACTCGGCGGTGATGATCCTGCCGCTGATCGAAACGCTCCGGCTCTCGCTGTTCAACACGGTGGACGGCCAGCCGGCCTTCGTCGGGCTCGCCAACTTCCAGACATTGTTCGGCGACGAGCGCTGGGCCCACGACTTCTGGAACGCGCTGAAGAACAATGTCATCTTCTTCATCATCCACATGTGCGTGCAGAACCCGATCGGTGTCGCGCTCGCCGCGATGCTGTCGATCCCGAAGCTGCGCTTCGTCACCTTCTACCGCACGGCAATCTTCCTGCCGACGCTCTTGTCCTTCGTCATCGTCGGCTTCATCTGGAAGCTGATCCTGTCGCCGATCTGGGGCGTGGCGCCCGGGATGCTCGATCTCGTCGGCCTGAAGTCGCTGTTTGCGCCCTGGCTCGGCAAGCCCGGTTCGGCGCTCATCGCCGTGTCGCTGATCTCGGTCTGGCAATATATCGGCATTCCGATGATGCTGATCTATGCCGCCCTCCTCAACATCCCGGATGAGGTGATCGAAGCGGCCGAATGCGACGGCGTCACCGGCTGGAGCCAGTTCTGGAAGATCAAGCTGCCGCTAATCCTGCCGGCCATCGGCATCATCTCGATCCTGACCTTCGTCGGCAACTTCAACGCCTTCGACCTGATCTACACGGTCCAAGGTGCGCTTGCTGGCCCCGATGGGTCGACCGACATCCTCGGCACGCTCCTCTACCGCACCTTCTTCGGTTTCCAGCTCCAGCTCGGTGACCGCTCCATGGGCGCGACGATCGCGACGGTGATGTTCCTGATCATTCTCGCCGGCGTCTCGCTCTACCTCTTCGTCATCCAGCGCCGCATGCGCCGCTACCAGTTCTGAGGAGATCGGAGATGTCGAAAGCACGCAATTCCATCTTCCGCACCGGCTTCGTGCATGTGGCGCTGATCGCCTACACGCTTGTGTCGCTGTTCCCGGTGTTCCTGACGATCATCAACTCGTTCAAGGATCGCAACGCGATCTTCCGGGCACCGTTGACGATCCCGACACCGCAGACCTTCAGCCTGATCGGATATGAAACCGTCCTCGGCCAGGGGGATTTCGCCACCTATTTCCAGAACAGCTTCATCGTCACGATCGTCTCGATCGCGCTGGTGCTGCTCTTCGGCGCGATGGCCGCCTTCGCACTGTCGGAGTACCGCTTCCGCGGCAATACGGTCATGGGCCTCTATCTCGCGATCGGCATCATGATCCCGATCCGTCTCGGCACCGTCGCCATTCTCCAGGGCATGGTGGCCGCCAACCTGGTCAACACGCTGACGGCGCTGATCCTGGTCTATACGGCGCAAGGCCTGCCGCTGGCGATCTTCATTCTCTCGGAGTTCATGCGAACGGTTTCGGATGATCTCAAGAACGCCGGACGCATCGATGGACTGTCGGAATACGCGATCTTCTTCCGCCTGGTGCTGCCGCTGGTACGACCGGCCATGGCGACGGTTGCGGTCTTCACGATGATCCCGATCTGGAACGACCTCTGGTTCCCGTTGATCCTCGCGCCGGCGGAAGCAACCAAGACCGTGACGCTCGGCTCGCAGATCTTCATCGGCCAGTTCGTCACCAACTGGAACGCGGTGCTGGCGGCGCTCTCGCTCGCCATCCTTCCGGTCCTCGTTCTCTACGTCATCTTCTCGCGGCAACTGATCCGCGGCATCACGGCAGGAGCAGTCAAGTGAGCGCAAGCAGCAAACCGGTCCGGGTCCTCGTCGCGGGACTCGGCAACATGGGGCGCAGCCACGCGCTCGCCTATCACAACAATCCCGGCTTCGAGATCGTCGGCCTCGTCAACCGTTCGAAGGTGCCGCTGCCGGAGGAGCTCCGCGGCTATGAGATCCATCCGGATTTCAAGACGGCGCTTGCCGAGCTGAAGCCGGAGCTCTGCTCGATCTGCACCTATTCCGACAGCCACGCCGACTACGCGGTGATGGCCTTCGAAGCCGGTGCCGACGTCTTTGTCGAGAAGCCGCTGGCAACCACCGTGGCCGATGCCGAGCGCGTCGTCGCGGCTGCGAAGAAGCACGGCCGCAAGCTGGTGATCGGTTACATCCTTCGCCATCATCCCTCGTGGATCCGGCTGATTGCCGAAGCCCGCAAGCTCGGTGGTCCCTACGTCTTCCGCATGAACCTGAACCAGCAGTCGAGCGGCCCGACCTGGGAAACCCACAAGTCGCTGATGCAGACGACGCCGCCGATCGTCGACTGCGGCGTGCACTATGTCGACGTCATGTGCCAGATCACCGACGCCAAGCCGGTGGAAGTGCGTGGCATGGGCCTGCGCCTCTCGGACGAGATCGCCCCCGACATGTACAATTACGGCCACCTGCAGGTGATCTTCGAGGATGGTTCGACCGGCTGGTACGAAGCCGGCTGGGGGCCGATGATCTCGGAGACTGCCTTCTTCGTGAAGGACGTGATGTCGCCGAAGGGATCGGTGTCGATCGTGATGGATCCTAATGCGAAGTCCGACGATATCGACACGCATACCAAGACGGCGGTCATCCGCGTGCACAGTGCCGAAACCGGCCCGGACGGGCGGTTCCTCAGGGCTGACGAGGATCTGAAGATGGACGGCGAGCCCGGCCACCAGGAACTCTGCGACCGCGAGCAGGCCTATGTCCTGAAGGCCATTCGCGAAGACATCGACCTCGACCGTCACATGAACGACGCCGTCCAATCGCTGCGCATCTGCCTCGCCGCAGATGAAAGCGTACGTACCGGCAGACCAGTCAAACTCTAAGGGGGCAACCAGGTGGGATCGCTTCAACTCAAATCCATCCGCAAGGCCTATGGTAGCCATGAGGTTCTGAAGGGCATCGACCTCGAGGTAAAGGACGGCGAGTTCGTCATCTTCGTCGGCCCGTCCGGCTGCGGCAAGTCGACCTTGCTGCGCACCATCGCCGGCCTCGAAGACGCGACCTCTGGCAGCGTGCAGATCGACGGCACCGAAGTCGGACACGTGGCGCCGGCCAAACGCGGCATCGCCATGGTGTTTCAGTCCTATGCGCTCTATCCGCACCTGACGGTGAAGGACAATATGGGGCTCGGCCTGAAGCAGGCGGGCGCCCCGAAGGCTGAGATCGACAAGAAGGTCAACAAGGCGGCCGGCATGTTGTCGCTGGAGCCCTATCTCGCCCGGCGCCCGGCCGAGCTGTCGGGCGGCCAACGGCAGCGCGTGGCAATCGGCCGCGCGATCGTGCGCGAACCGAAGCTCTTCCTGTTCGACGAGCCGCTTTCCAACCTCGACGCGGCACTGCGCGTCAACACCCGTCTCGAGATTGCGAGGCTGCATCGCAGCCTGAAGGCAACGATGATCTACGTGACCCACGACCAGGTGGAGGCGATGACGCTCGCCGACAAGATCGTCGTCTTGAACGCCGGCAAGATCGAGCAGATCGGCTCGCCGATGGATCTCTACAACCGCCCCGCCAACGTCTTCGTCGCCGGCTTTATCGGCTCGCCGCAGATGAACTTCATCGAGGGCGCGCGGCTCGGCGACGCCGGCGCCAAGACGATCGGCATCCGGCCCGAGCACATGGCGCTTTCGCGCGAGAGCGGCGACTGGAAAGGCAAGGTGATCCACGTCGAACACCTCGGCGCCGACACGATCGTCTACATCGATTCCGAACAGGCCGGCACCATCACCGTCCGCCTCTTCGGCGAGCATCGCTACGCACCTGACGACATCGTCTATGCGACGCCGATGGTCGGCAGCATGCATCGTTTCGGCGACGACGACCGCGTTCTCGCCTGATCCATCTTGGGGCCGGCGCCCCATCACAGCTGCGTGAAAATCAGCCGCCACAGGGACTAACCCCCTGTGGCGGCTGATTTATTTTTTGACCCGACCTGGCGCATCACGCTGTTGCACTGCAACGCGAATTAACATACATTTGTGTTTGTATATTAGCTTTCCGGTATTTGCCGAACCTGATACCGGTTCCGCTCCCCTTCACTTCCGGACCGCACGGGCACCTTGCGAGATGCATCCGTTGCCTGCGGTCACCGAATATGGACATCGCTATGCGCATGAACCGACCGACACTGGCCGCCGCCTTGGCAACTGTGATTCTTCTTTCCGGCTGCCAGAAAGAGGAAGCACAACAGGGCGCTGCCGCATTCCCACCGTCCGCCGTCGCGGTCTTCACGACCAAGGCCGAAACGCTGCCGATCACCAACGAGTTGCCCGGCCGCATCGCCGCGACCCGGGTCGCAGAGGTCCGCCCGCGCGTCTCCGGCATCGTTGTCGAGCGCGTCTTCCAGCAGGGCTCCAAGGTCAATGCGGGTGACGTGCTCTACCGCATCGATCCGGCTCCCTTCCGCGTGCAGGTCGAAAAGGCCGAGGCAACGCTGCGGCGCGCCCATTCCATCCGCGTCCAGGCGCAGCAGAAGGCCGACCGCCAGGAGCAGCTCAAGAAGGCGAATGTCGTCGCCGCGCAGCAGTTCGACGACGCGGCCGCCCTGCTCGCAACCGCCGACGCCGATGTCGCGATCGCCGAGGCCGGCCTCGCGGCAGCCAAGCTCGACCTGCAATATGCCGACGTGACGGCGCCGATCAGCGGCCGCATCGGCCGCGCGCTGATCACCGAAGGCGCCCTCGTCAGCACCAATGGCTCGGAAAATCTCGCGACAATCCAACAACTCGATCCGCTCTATGCCGACTTCACCCAGTCGGCGACCGACCTCATTCGCCTGCGCAAGGCGCTCGAGGACGGCAAGATGATGAGCGGTGACGGCGAAGAAGCCGAAGTGCGGCTCGTGCTCGACGACGGCACGGCCTACGAGCACAAGGGCAAGCTCCTGTTCTCCGAAGCGGCCGTCGATACGACGACCGGCCAGGTGACCCTGCGCGGCGAATTCCCGAACCCGGACAACGACCTGCTTCCGGGCATGTATGTCCGCGTGCTGGTGCAGCAGGGCGTCGAGAAGGACGCGATCACCGTTCCGCAGCAGGCCGTCCAGCGCAACAATGCCGGCCAGTCGCAGGTCTATGTCGTAGGCGCCGACAACAAGGTCGAGTTCCGCAACGTGACGCTCGGCCGCACGATCGGCACCCGCTGGCAGGTGACCGCCGGCCTCAAGGCCGGCGAGAAGGTCATCGTCGAAGGCTTCCAGAAGATCGGCCCCGGCGCACCGGTCGAGCCGACGGACTGGAACCCGGAGGCCAAGCCTGTGGCGCAAGCGGCGCAGACGACGGCATCTGCCGACGAGAAGCCGGCCGAAGTTACAAAGTGAGTTTGATTGATGCCTAGTTTTTTCATCGACAGGCCTATCTTTGCCTGGGTGGTGGCGATCTTCATCATGGTCGCCGGCGTCATTGCGATCCCGCTTCTGCCGGTATCGCAATATCCCGACGTCGCGCCGCCGCAGATCTCCATCAACACGAGCTACCCCGGCGCTTCGTCGCAGGACACCTATCAGAGCGTCACCCGACTGATCGAAGACGAGCTGAACGGCGTCGAAGGCCTGCTCTACTTCGAATCGACCTCGAGCGCCTCCGGTTCGGTCGAAATCAGCGCCACTTTCGCGCCCGGCACCGATCCGGGACAGGCGGCGGTCGACATCCAGAACCGCGTTCGCCGCGTCGAGCCGCGCCTGCCCGATTCGGTCAAGCGCCAGGGCGTCCAGGTCGATGAGGCCGGCTCCGGCTTCCTGATGATCGTGGCCCTGACTTCGACCGACGGCTCGATGGATGCCATCGGTCTCGGCGACTATCTGAGCCGCAACGTTCTGAGCGAAATCCAGCGCGTGCCCGGCGTCGGCCGTGCGCAGCTCTTCGCCACCGAGCGCTCGATGCGCGTCTGGCTCGATCCGGACAAGATGCTGGGCCTCAACCTGACGGCCGCCGACGTGACGGCTGCGATCACGGCGCAGAACGCCCAGATCGCCTCCGGCTCGATCGGCGCCCAGCCGAACCCGATCACCCAGCAGATCAGCGCGCCCGTCGTCGTCAAGGGCCAGTTGGAGAGCGCCGAAGAGTTCGGCGCAATCGTGCTTCGCGCCAATCCGGACGGTTCGTCCGTTCGCCTGCGCGACGTCGCCCGCATCGAGATCGGCGGCGAAAGCTACGCCTTCTCGACGCGGCTGAACGGCAAGCCCTCGGCGGCGATCGCCGTCCAGCTCTCGCCGAGCGGCAACGCCATGTCGACCTCCGCGGCGATCAAGGCGCGCATGGACGAACTGGCGAAGTTCTTCCCGCAGGGCCTCGAATATTCGGTTCCCTACGACACCTCGCCCTTCGTCGCCGTTTCGATCGAGAAAGTGCTTTCGACGCTCGTCGAAGCGGTGGCACTGGTATTCATCGTGATGTTCCTGTTCCTGCAGAACATCCGCTACACCATCATCCCGACGCTCGTCGTACCGGTCGCCCTGCTCGGCACCTGCGCCGTTATGCTGGCGATGGGCTTCTCGATCAACGTTCTGACCATGTTCGGCATGGTGCTGGCGATCGGTATCCTCGTCGACGATGCGATCATCGTCGTCGAAAACGTCGAGCGCATCATGTCCGAGGAAGGGCTGACACCGAAGGAAGCGACCCGCAAGGCAATGAGGCAGATCACCGGCGCGGTCATCGGCATCACGCTGGTACTCGCCTCCGTGTTCATTCCGATGGCCTTCTTCCCGGGTGCGGTCGGCGTGATCTATCGCCAGTTCTCGCTGACGATGGTCGTCTCGATCCTGTTCTCGGCGCTTCTTGCGCTGTCGCTGACCCCGGCACTCTGCGCGAGCTTCCTGAAGCAGGTGCCGAAGGGCCACCACCATGCCAAGCGCGGCTTCTTCGGCTGGTTCAACCGCAGCTTCGACAAGACCTCGCACGGCTATAGCGGCATCGTGAAGCGCCTAGTGCACCGGACCGGTCGCTACATGATCGTCTATGTCGCCGTGCTCGCCGGCCTCGGCTGGCTGTTCATGAAGCTGCCGTCGTCGTTCCTCCCGGACGAAGACCAGGGCTTCGTGATCGTCATGATGCAGCTGCCGTCGGAAGCGACGGGCAACCGCACGACCGAGGTGGTGGAGCAGGCCGAGAAGATCTTCGGCCAGGAACCGGCCGTCGAACGCATCATCGCGATCAACGGCTTCTCCTTCTTCGGCACCGGCCAGAACGCAGCGCTCGCCTTCGTGACGCTCAAGGACTGGAAAGAACGGGACGCCAACAACGCCGCGCAGTCGATCGCCATGCGTGCGACGATGGCGATGAGCCAGATCAAGGACGCGATCAGCTTCGCGCTGTCGCCGCCGGCGATCCAGGGCCTCGGCACCACGGGCGGCTTCTCGTTCCGTCTGCAGGACCGCGGCGGTCTCGGCCAGGCGGCATTGTCGCAGGCCCGCGACCAGCTTCTCGGCATGGCGGCGGAGAGCAAGGTGCTCTCAGGCGTGCGCTTCGAGGGCATGCCGGACGCGGCCCAGGTCAGCGTCAACATCGACCGCGAGAAGGCCAACACCTTCGGTGTGACCTTCGCCGACATCAACTCGACGATCTCGACCAACCTCGGCTCGTCCTATGTCAACGACTTCCCCAATGCCGGGCGCATGCAGCGGGTGACGGTGCAGGCGGACGAAGGTCAGCGCATGCAGACCGCCGACCTGCTGAACCTGAACGTCCGCAATGCCAATGGCGGCATGGTGCCGCTGTCGGCCTTCGCGACGGTGGAATGGGTCAAGGCGTCGACGCAGACGATCGGCTACAACGGCTATCCCTCGGTCCGTATCAGCGGCGAGGCGGCGCCCGGCTACTCGTCCGGTGACGCGATCACCGAGATGCAGCGTCTCGCCGGGCAGCTTCCGGCTGGCTTCGGCTACGAATGGACAGGGCAGTCGCTGCAGGAAATCCAGTCCGGCACCCAGGCGCCTCTCTTGATCGCGCTGTCGTGCCTCCTGGTGTTCCTGTGCCTTGCGGCGCTCTACGAGAGCTGGTCGATCCCGGTTGCGGTGATCATGGTCGTTCCGCTTGGCGTCATCGGCGCCGTGCTGGCGGTCACCATGCGTGACATGCCGAACGACGTGTACTTCAAGGTGGGCCTGATCGCGATCATCGGCCTTTCGGCGAAGAACGCGATCCTGATCATCGAGTTCGCCAAGGAACTGCGCGAGCAGGGCAAGTCGCTGATCGACGCGACGCTGGAGGCGGCACATCTTCGCTTCCGGCCGATCCTGATGACGTCGCTGGCCTTCACGCTCGGCGTTCTGCCGCTGGCGATCGCCACGGGCGCCAGCTCCGGCAGCCAGCGCGCCATCGGCACGGGCGTCATGGGCGGGATGATCTCGGCAACGGTGCTGGCCATCTTCTTCGTTCCGGTCTTCTTCGTGTTCGTCACGAAGATTTTCGGACGAAAGAAGGTGGAAAACACACCGGCAGCCGCAGAAAACCTGACGCCCGCCGAATAACATGACAACAGACGGCCCGCCGCACATCACTGTCGGCGGGCCGCCTGACGAGGAGGAATGAATGCGCCGAACAAAAGCCGACGCAGAAGTAACCCGGCAGAAGATCCTCTGCGCCGCCGAGCGGGTCTTCTACGAAAAGGGCGTCTCGAACACGACGCTCGAAGAAATCGCCAGGGCTGCGGGCGTGACGCGCGGTGCCATCTACTGGCACTTCGCCAACAAGACGGACCTGTTCCTCGCGCTGCACGATGCCGTGCCCCTGCCGCAGGAAGACATGATCGCCCGCGAAATCGAAGCGGAGGCGGCCGATACTCTTTCCATCCTCGAAGGCGCCATGGGCGACTGGCTGGATGCTCTCGCCGCCGACGAACAGCGCCAGCGCATTCTCACGATCATGCTGCGCACCAATTACGACGGCGATCTGGGCGAGGTGCTCGCCCGGCAAAAGGAACTCGACGACCGCCACAACATCCTGCTGGAACTCGCTTTCTCCCGTGCCCTCGCCAAGGGGCAGATGCACGAGACCTGGACGCCGGCCTCGGCGACCAGAACGCTGCACTGGATGATGCTCGGGCTCTGTACCGAGTGGCTGCTCTTCGGCCGCCGCTTCGATCTGATCGCCGAGGGACGCGAAGGCTTGAGCCGGCTCTTTGCCAGCTTCCGCGCGCCGGCCGTCACGGCGACCGCGGTTGCCGCACGCCCATAACGGCCCCGAGCCGGCGCCCGTTCGGGCACCGGCCATATCGGCACCAAACGATGCTGTTTAGCTGAACACCACGGTCTTGTGACCGTTGAGCATGACGCGCCGTTCCAGGTGCAGCTTGACGGCACGCGCGAGCACGCGGCTTTCGATGTCGCGGCCGGTGGCGACGAAGTCCTCCGCCGTCAGCGCATGGCTGACACGCTCGGTTTCCTGCTCGATGATCGGCCCTTCGTCGAGGTCGGGCGTGACATAATGCGCCGTCGCACCGATCAACTTCACCCCACGCTCATGCGCCTGATGATAAGGCCTGGCGCCCTTGAAGCTCGGCAGGAAGGAATGGTGGATGTTGATCGCCTTGCCGTAGAGTCGCTTCGACAGATTGTCCGAGAAGACCTGCATGTAGCGGGCGAGGATGACGAGATCGGCGCCAGTCTCCTGGACGAGGCGCAAGAGTCTCTCCTCCTGCTCGGCCTTGTTGTCCTTCGATACCGGCCAACAGTGATAAGGCAAACCTTCGGCTTCCGCCGTGCGTCGGCTGTCCTCGTGGTTGGAGACGATGGCGACGACTTCCGCGTTCAGCCAGCCGACACGGATCTGGTAGAGCAGGTGCAGGAGCGCATGGTCGAACCTGGAGACGAGCACGAGGATCTTCGGCTTCACCGTGGCGTCCGCCAGGACCGTCCGCATCTGGAAACGCTCGACGGCCGGGGCCAACGCCCGCTCGACATCGGTTGCCTGAACGCTCGCCGCAACCTGAAAGGCGATGCGCATGAAGAAGCTGTTGGTCTTGACGTCCCAGAACTGGTTGCTCTCGGCGATATTGGCGCCGAGGCCGGTGAGCTCGGTGGTGACGGCCGCGACAATGCCGGGTTTGTCGTCGCAGGACAGGACAAGAATGAAGGTCTTCGGCGCCATGATCTCCTCCGATTGCAGCCGTTTCGGATGGGGCTTCAAGCCCCTTCCCAACCGCTGCTATGAGGAGTTGAACGCGCCGGCAATCGTTCCGGCTGCGACGGCCGGCGCTTTCTATCATCCTGATAGAAAGGCGCCCGAAAGCATCAAAAGCCCTCGGGCACTGCAAGAATCATCGCAGGCGATTTTTGATGCTTCCTGAGAGAATTCCCTCAGAAAACCCGGCACTGGGCCGACGGATTAGTGCGCCTCGTCCCAGTTGGTCGCGGCCCGTGCGTCGACCTTGAGCGGCACCTTCATGTCGAGCGCCGGCATGGCGGCGTTTTCCATTACCGAGACGACGATCGGAATGGTCCTTTCGACCTCGGCGTCCTCGACCTCGAAGATCAGTTCGTCGTGCACCTGCAGCAGCATGCGGGCCGAGAGCTTCGCCTCGGCCAATGCCGGCTCCATCTTCACCATCGCGCGGCGGATGATGTCGGCGGCCGAGCCCTGGATCGGCGCGTTGATCGCGGCGCGTTCGTTGAAGGCGCGATGCGACGGGATCGACGAGCGGATGTCCGGATAATGCGCGCGGCGGCCGAAGATGGTCTCGACGTATCCGTGTTCGCGGGCAAAGGCCTTGGTGCCTTCCATGTAGTCGCGAATGCCGGGGAATCGCTCGAAATAGCGCTTGATGTAATCGCTCGCCTCTGAGCGTTCGATCGACAGCTGGTTGGCGAGGCCGAAGGCCGAGATGCCGTAGATGATGCCGAAGTTGATCGCCTTGGCGCGCCGGCGGATCTCACCCGGCATGCCCTCGACCGGAACGCCGAACATTTCCGATGCCGTCATCGCATGGATGTCGACACCGTCGGCGAAGGCCTGGCGGAGCTGCGGAATGTCGGCGACATGGGCGAGCACGCGCAGTTCGATCTGGCTGTAGTCGGCGGAGACGAGCTTGTGACCTGGCGTTGCGATGAAGGCGGTGCGGATCTTGCGGCCTTCGGCGGTGCGCACCGGAATGTTCTGTAGGTTCGGGTCTGAGGAGGACAGCCGTCCCGTCGTCGTCGCGGCAAGCGCATAGGACGTGTGCACGCGCTTCGTCTCCGGATGGACAAAGCCCGGCAGCGCGTCGGTATAGGTGGATTTGAGCTTGGTCAGCTGCCGCCAGTCGACGATCTTGCGCGGCAATTCATGCCCTTCGGCGGCCAGGTCTTCCAGCACCTGGGCCGAGGTCGACCATTGCCCGGTCTTGGTCTTCGACCCGCCGGCAAAGCCCATCTTGCCGAACAGGATATCGCCCAACTGCTTCGGCGAACCGATGGTGAAGGTTTCGCCGGCGAGCTTGTAGATCTCGTCCTCCAGCGCTGCCGCCCCTTGCGCCAGTTCGCCCGAAAGCCGTGACAGGATCTGGCGATCGATGGTGATGCCGCGGTCCTCCATGCGTGCGAGCACCGCAACCAGAGGTCGCTCCAGACGCTCATAGACGCGCGTCAGCCCCTTGGCGGCCAGCCGCGCCTTCAGGACGTGCCAGAGCCTCAGCGTGACGTCCGCATCCTCGGCCGCGTAGGCCGTTGCCTTGTCGATATCGACGAAGTCGAAGGTCAGCGACGACTTACCGGTACCGGTAATGTCCTTGTAGGCGATCGGCTTGTGGTTCAGCCAGCGCTCGGAGAGCGAGTCCATGCCATGGGTGCCGTTGCCGGCATCGGCGACATAGGACATCAGCATCGTGTCGTCGAAGCTCTCGACGGTGATGCCGTGCCGCTTCATCACCAGGTAATCGTATTTGAGGTTCTGCGCGACCTTGAGCACCGACGGGTCTTCGAGCAGGCGCTTCAAGCGGCTCAGCGCTTCCCCAACCGGGATCTGGTTTTCGGCAAGCCCGCCGCCCAGGAGATCACCGATACCGGTCTTGTGGATCAACGGCACATAGGCCGCCCGGATGGCGGTGCCCGTCGGGTCCGCCCGATGGTCGGCGATCGCCAGCGAGAAGCCAACAAGATCGGCCTGCATGGCATCAAGCGAGTTCGTTTCCGTGTCGAAACCGACGACGCCCGCTTCCTGCGCGGCTGATATCCACTGGTCGAGAACCGCGATATCGCGAATCGTCACATAGGCGCTGTGGTCAAACGGCGCCTTGGCAAAGATTTCCGCGCGCGCCGCGGCCAGCGCCTGGGGTGTGGCATCGGTCGCGGCCGGTTCGCCGGCGCGTGACAGCACAGCGGCCGCTTCGGCCGCCTCGCCCCGCACTGCTGCCTTGGCGGCGGACTCCTCGCTGACGGCCACCGCTTCGCCCTTGTCAAGGTCGGGTCCCCGCGCCTCAGCACCCCATTCGACCGGCACGTTGGCAGCTTCGACGGCGTCTGCGTCCGTGCCCGTCGCCGCGGCGACGCGGCGCGTCAGCGTGTTGAATTCCATCGCCTTGAGGAAGGCGATCAACTTCGGCCCGTTTTGCGGCTCCAGGCTCAGCTCTTCCAGCGGAACATCGAGCGGCGTATCTGTCTTGAGCACCACGAGCTGGCGCGACAGGCGCGCGAGATCGGCATTGGCGATGATGTTTTCGCGGCGCTTGGCCTGCTTGATTTCGCCGGCGCGGGCAAGCAGCGTATCGAGGTCGCCGAATTCTTCCAGCAGCTGCGCCGCCGTCTTTGGACCGATCCCGGGAATGCCGGGGACGTTGTCGGTGGAATCACCGGTCATCGCCTGGAGATCGATCATCTTCTCCGGGGGCACGCCCCACTTTTCGATGACCTCGGGGATCGAGATCTGCTTGTCCTTCATGCTGTCGTACATCGACACTTTCGGGGTGACGAGCTGCATCAGATCCTTGTCGGACGAGATGATGGTAACATCGGCACCGGCTTGCTCGGCGAGCCTCGCATAGGTAGCGATCAGATCGTCCGCCTCATAACCTTCCTTCTCGATACAGGGCAGGTTGAAGGCACGGGTCGCATGGCGGATCAGGCCGAACTGCGGAATGAGATCTTCCGGTGGCGCAGTCCGATTCGCCTTGTACTGATCGTAAAGCGCGTTGCGGAACGTCTTCGAGGAATAGTCGAAGATGACGGCGAAATGGGTCGGCGTAACGCCGACCGACGTGTCGCGCGCATCGGTGAGCAGCTTCCACAACATGTTGCAGAAACCCGATACCGCATTGACCGGCAGGCCGTCGGATTTGCGATTGAGCGGCGGGATGGCGTGGAACGCCCGGAAGATGAATCCGGAGCCGTCGACGAGGAAGAGATGATCACCGTTTTTCATGGGCAAATGGATAGCGCGGGGTGAGGCAAAGGTCCATTGCGGTTTTCCCACCGAACACTACAATCTCCACTTGTCAAAGAGGAGGCCAGCCACGCCGCATGACGTGCGTTACACCCTGCAACAGTATCTTCTTCTTTCAAGCTTTGCCGGCTTTTGCTTCCTCATTTCGTGGCTCCTGTCGGCCGATCCGACGTTCCTGATCGTCATCAAGACGGCTTTCGCGCCGATGTACCTGCTCGCGATGACGGGCTCGATACCCATTTCAGGCGAGGGGACGGTTCATCCTGGCCAACTTGGCAGAAGGTGGAGTATGCCGTGGCGCGCGCCGCGCTCTTCGGTGCCTTCATTGTCGTCATGTCCATTACGCCGGATCAAACGGCGGGCGAAATGGCAAAAACGGCGATGACGGTTGCGATGGCGATCGGCCTTGTGGAACTCATTTTCGCCTTGCGAAACCGGGCTTCGACAGATCGCTGAGGGGCGTGCGAGCTTTCACGGAAACGTTACGTATTTGTAATGTCCGATTCGTGCCGCCTATCCTTGAAAAGCCACATTTGACTCCTCAAATCTTACCCAACGGCACCGAGTGATGCCGTCTTCTGGTGATTGGCCTGTCCCCCGCCCGCACCAGATGAGGACAAAGGCCTTATCCCCCTCTCCGGGCCTTTGTCCCGTTTTCAGGAAACCGTCACGGCGCCGCCTCCGCGCCGTGACGGTTTTTTGTTTTCCGGCCACGGCCTGCGATCAAGTCCGCTCAATTCAAGGCTTAAATCGAGCTCGCTTGAAGGAGACACGCAGAAGGGTTCATCGCCTGCATTGTAACTTGTCTTCATGGCGCTTCGGGCGTACCGATAGGCATGGCCTTCAATCGGATGGAATCTGCGACCTATCTGGCCAGCCTGCTGGCGAAGAGCTTTTCGCGCGCCCTGCACGAGCGCGGCCAGAAGCTCGGGTTCGCGCCGGGACAGTTTCCCATTCTGCTGGAGCTTTGGGCCGAAGAGGGCCTGACGCAGAAGCAACTGCTTGATCGCCTCGACATCGAACAGGCGACGATGGCCAACACGCTCTCCCGCATGGAGCGCGACGGGCTCATCATCCGCCGCAAGCATCCGCAGGACAAGCGCTCGCAGCAGATCTTCCTGACCGAGCGGGCGAAGGAGATGGAGGCGGCAGCCAAGGAAGCAGCCCTTGCCGCCGACCAGTCGCTGCTCTCCGGCCTCAGAAACTTCGAGCGCGAGTTGATGCTCGAATATATGCGCATGGCGCTTGCCAACGTGGCGCGCGGCGACGGCCGCGCCTGACGCCTCGCACCGTCCCTGATCGATCCATCAAAATATTTGGCTTAAAGAGAATGGCCTTAGGCTCTAAACCAGAGCGCGCGCGCCCGGTGACTTTGCGCGCCTGAAGGCGCAGCGTCGAATGCCCGCCGGTCTGCCGCTCTACAGCGCCGCGCGTCTTATCAGACGCGCAAAGGTCGCTGTAGAATTTTGATTTGCTGCATGTCTTCGTCCTTAAATCGAGGTCGATTTAAGGAGATCATGCAGGAGAATGTGGCTCGCGTGATTTCGTGCGCAAATCGATTCCGATTTGGCGATTCATGCAGTAGGTTCCGGCCAAACGAAGCAAGGATATGCATGATGGCAGATATCACCCCCGTTCTCGAACGCGCAGACGCCAACCTGCCGAAAAGCCTCGACCGGCTTTTCGATCTCGTTCGGATCAAGTCGATCTCGACCGACCCGGCCTTCAAGGCGGAATGCCGCAGGGCAGCCGAATGGCTGGTGGCGGAACTCAACAATCTTGGCTTCACCGCCTCGGTGCGCGACACCCCCGGCCACCCGATGGTCGTTGCCCATCACGATGGCGCCAGGCCGGATGCGCCGCACGTGCTGTTCTATGGTCACTACGACGTCCAGCCGGTCGACCCGCTCAATCTCTGGGACACGGATCCTTTCGAGCCGGGCATCAAGGAAATCGAACCCGGCCGCAAGGTCATCACCGGCCGCGGCACGGCTGACGACAAGGGCCAGCTCTTGACCTTCGTCGAAGCCGTGCGCGCCTATAAGCAGGTGCATGGCGGCCTGCCCTGCCGCGTCACCATTCTGTTCGAGGGCGAAGAGGAATCCGGCTCGCCGTCGTTGAAGCCCTTCCTCGAAGCCAATGCCGCCGAACTCAAGGCCGACTATGCGCTCGTCTGCGACACCAGCATGTGGGACCGCGAGACGCCGGCCATTTCGGCTGGCCTGCGCGGCCTCGTCGGCGAAGAGGTCATCATCAAGGCGGCCGACCGCGACCTGCATTCCGGTTACTTCGGCGGTGCCGCCGCCAACCCGATCCGCATCCTCACGTCCATTCTCGCCGGCCTTCACGACGAAAACAGCCGTGTGACACTCCCCGGCTTCTATGAAGGCGTCGAAGAAACCCCGGCTGAGATCAAGGCTGCCTGGGAAACACTCGGCCAGACGGCGGAGAAATTCCTCGGCGAAATCGGCCTCTCGATCCCGTCGGGCGAGAAGAACCGCTCGGTGCTGGAACTGACCTGGGCGCGCCCGACGGCGGAAGTCAACGGCATCACCGGCGGCTATACCGGCGAAGGCTTCAAGACGGTGATTGCGGCAGAGGCTTCGGCGAAGGTTTCCTTCCGCCTCGTCGGCAACCAGAACCCGGAGAAGATCCGCGAGGCGTTCCGCGGCTATGTCCGCTCCAAGGTTCCGGCCGATTGCTCGGTCGAGTTCCACGCCCATGGCGGTTCGCCGGCCATCCACCTGCCTTACGAATCGCCGCTGCTCAACACGGCAAAGGTGGCTCTTTCCGACGAATGGCCGAAGCCGGCCGTCATCATCGGCATGGGTGGCTCGATCCCGATCGTCGGCGACTTCCAGAAGATGCTCGGCATGGAATCGCTGCTGGTCGGCTTCGGCCTTTCCGACGACCGCATCCATTCGCCGAACGAGAAGTACGAGCTGCAGTCCTACCACAAGGGCATTCGTTCCTGGATCCGCATCCTGGACGCGCTGGCAGCCTGAGACGGTCAGGGCGGGATCGCAAAATGCGCGGGATTTTCGCCTGCATCCCGCTCAACCCTCTTGATCCAAGCCGCGGCGGAACGCCCCGTCGCGGCCTCGTCAATGGGGTGCATAGCCGTGATGACGCAGCCCCCACGAGCAATCCGCCTGCCGACACGTACGCGTTGCTGTTCGATCGCCGTCCCGCCCGCGTTTTACCGTTTCCCCTTCACCGTTTCCGGGCGGTTTCTCCGTTTTCGGCAGACCCTCAATCCTTGACCTCAGGGGTCTCAGGTGCTTCCTTTTTGTGAAACAAATCACAAAAGGGAAATCGGATCGTTGGCAAGGGTAAGGACCGAAGCGTCGCGCTGCGGGCGTGACGCTATGACAAGACGGCTCATAGGACGGAATGTCTCCGCTTGGAGAACCACTCCGGCAGCCGCAACAGAAGTGTCCTCAGAGCGCCTTACCCACGTCCTCACACCAATCGCGGCAGCGGTATGAAGAGGCTGCAGACCTATTTCTGGCCCGTTGTCGGCCTTCTCGCGATCCTTTTTTCGGTGAATGCGCTTTATCACGAACTCCGTGGCCTTTCGCTCGATGAGTTCATCGCGAGCTTCAACGCCATTTCATTCAAGAGCTGGCTGTTGGCGATCGGCTCGACGCTGGTCGCCTATGCGGCGCTTGCGGCCTACGACCGACTGGCGCTCGACCATCTCGGTCACCGCATTTCGATCTGGTTCATCACGCTCTGCTCGTTCACGACCTACGCGCTTTCACACAATCTCGGTGCATCGGTCTTTTCCGGCGCCGTCGTGCGCTACCGGGCCTATCGCTCCAAGGGGCTTTCTCCGGGTGAAGTCGGCGTACTCGTCGCCTTCTGTTCCTTCACCTTCACGCTCGGCACGCTGGTGCTTTCCGCCATCGTCCTGCTGATACGGCCCGACATCATCGAACGCTTCGCTGAATTCCTGCCGGTGGAAATGTCGCTGACGACCGGCGTGCTCATTCTCGTCGTCATCGGGCTCTATGTCATCGGCAGCCTCGTCGGGCTTCCGTCGTTCCGGACGCGCTGGTTCCAGCTTCACTACCCAAAGCCGAAGATCGTCGTCCGGCAATTGGTGATCGGGCCCGTGGAACTGATCGGCGCTGCCGGGATCATCTATTTCGCGCTGCCGGAAACCGGAAACCCGGGCTATATCGTCATCCTCGGCATCTTCCTCGCCTCGTTCTCGGCCGCACTGCTCTCGCATGCGCCGGGCGGGATCGGCGTGCTCGAACTGATCTTCATCGCCGCGCTGCCGGAGATGGATCCGGCCGACGTTCTCGCCGCCCTTGCGATTTTCCGCCTGCTCTACCTGGTCATCCCCTTCGTCCTTGCGTTGGTAGTGATCCTCGTCTTCGAGCGGGCGCGCTTCGTGGCACAACGCTCTCCCCCTGGAGGGACCGACCTTCCCTAGCGGGGACGGACGCCTTTCCGTGCTTCAGGGCGCATTGCAGACGGCCGGAAGCGCCTGCTCGAGCGGCCCCTTCACTTCCTCAAGCCGCGCCGCCTCGATCTGGTAGGGCGTGAAGGGCGGCACCTGCAGCGAGGGGTTGATGATGCGCGTCACGTAGCAGCCGGCGAAGAACCGGACCCGCGCGCGCTTCTCGATGGATTTCACCGCAACCGGGACCGCGGAATAGATGCTGCCGGCACCGGCTTCCGTCTTCACCTTGCCGATCTTTACCTCGACGGACACCGTGCGATCATAGCCGCGGGTGAAGGACTTGAAGCCGCCGACGGGCTTCGATTCGCCGAAATAGCCGTAGGCGCGGGCATATTCCTTGCGGTTGATGGCGTTATAGAGAGAGCGGACGAGGGTTGCCCCATCGGAGCGATCGTCGACATAGGCGACGCCTTCTTGCGCCAGGGTCTCGCCGTTCAACGCTGCGAATGCGACGAGCGCGAGGACGGTGGATCGAAGCTTCATGGCAACCCTCCTTTGTCGTGCGATAGCCAAGCACAACAATAAGGCGAAGCCATAGCAGGATTCACCGCCTGCCGGTTTCCTCAAATCGTCTCCACGCCGTCCCGCGAGAACCCGCCGCGGCGCCAACGGCGCACCACAGGTGCGACATGCAGGGAAACACGACTGCATTCGAGACATGAAAAGAGCCCCGTGTGGGAGGAGGTACACGGGGCTCTCGAACTTGATCGGCGACTGGGAGGAGGAGTGTCACCGATCCGCATCGGGCGCCGCGGGAGGAGGTGCAGCGCTTCGATAAGTCATATAATAATTATGCATTGCAGCAAAATCAAGTCATTATTTTTGCATTGCACAAAATCGTGAAAGCGAGCGCGCTTGGCGCGCTCTTGAGCTCTTCACCCGCGCCCGAGTCGCGGATTCCCTCGCTAAAGACCGATGCTCGAAAGCCAAGCTTGGCGCGGTAACCGGATGGAAACTACAACCTTTGATGGCTTTTTACTTTCCCTCAGCTTTTCAGATATACGACCACCAATAAGCTAAATGTATATTTTACTCTCATTAATTGCAGGATTTCAGATGAAATTGTTGCTCCAGATCCCCACCGCAATCATCGTCGTCCTGATCCTCGCGACCTGGGTTGCCAGCCTGCGCCTCGTGGTACTGCCCCCTGGCTCCCTCAAACTGAGGGCGATGACGGCGCTCGTTTATCAGGGGCACGGCTACCGCCTGGTCGACAGCCCACGTGCCATGTGCGGCCGGCAGGCCTATCCCGCGAAGGATTGCGAGGAAGTGGCGACGAACCATCTGGGCAAACGGGTCCTGCTTCGGCTTCCCTACAGCCAATGGCTCTACGACTTTACCGCGCCCGCTGCTGCGGGATCGAGCGTGGCGGTCGAAGATACGCCGCTGCGTACTTCGATCCAGTAACCGCGACCATATTTGGCTCGTCAACACAATGGGCGCGCGTCACTACTGCGACCCGGCCCACCGACTGAACGCAAGTTGTTGAAGACCATGCGTATTTTACGATCCGCTTCTTAACTCCCCCTTAAATTGCCGTATTTAAAGTTCACCCGGTCGCCGTGGCGGATGGGCGCAGAGTGCCGGTACCGCCGTCGAGATCGAAGTCGCCGTCGCGGTTGAGCCAAGCGCCCCCCGCGGACGGCAGAGGGACAAATCCAAACGGCATGGCAACAAACGGCAGGTCAGGACAGCGGATCGAGCCATCGTTCGGCGGAGACGAGGACGACGATGACGATTTTCGCGTCGAGGCCAGCGATCGCGTGACCAGCAGCCGCAAGGCGCCCCGCGGCAAATCTTCGGGCAGCAGCAAAAAGAGCAACGGCAAGAAGAAGGCAGCCGGCAAGCGCGGCAGCGCACGGCGCTCCTCCGGCGGCGGCTTCATCGGCCTTGTCCGCACGCTCTTCTACTGGTGCATCGTGCTCGGCATCTGGGGCGCCATGGGCGTCGGCGGCCTCGTGCTCTACTACGGCGCGCGCATGCCGAGTGCAGACAGTTGGTCGATCCCCGAACGGCCACCGAACGTCAAGATCCTTGCGGTCAGCGGCGACGTCATCGCCAACCGCGGCACCACCGGCGGCGAAGCGCTGTCGCTCGAAAACATGTCGCCCTATATCCCTCAGGCCGTCATCGCCATCGAGGACCGTCGCTTCTATTCGCATTTCGGCATCGATCCGCTGGGTCTCGCCCGCGCCATGCTGACGAACCTGACCACCGGCCGCATGGTGCAGGGCGGCTCGACGCTGACGCAACAGCTTGCCAAGAACCTGTTCCTTTCGCCGGAGCGCACGCTCGAGCGCAAGGTACAGGAGGTGCTGCTCGCCTTCTGGCTCGAGCAGAAATACTCCAAGGACCAGATCCTGGCGATGTACCTCAACCGGGTGTTCTTCGGCTCCAACGCCTATGGCGTCGAAGCGGCTTCGCGGCGCTACTTCAACAAGTCGGCGCGCGACGTGAACCTCGGCGAGGCCGCATTGCTGGCCGGCCTGCTCAAGGCCCCTTCTCGCTTGTCGCCGGCCCGCGACCCGCAGGCGGCGGAAGAGCGCGCCCAGGTCGTTCTCGGCGCCATGCGTGAGGAAGGCTACGTCACCGACAGCGAGATCAAGACGGCGATGTCGCAGACGCCGACCAAGGCGAAGAGCTACTGGTCGGGCGCCGAACACTATGTCGCCGACATGGTGATGGACCAGCTTCCCGGCATGATCGGCGAGATCAAGGAAGATCTCGTCATCGACACGACGATCGACCTCGACCTCGAAAAGAAGGCCGAGGAGGTGATTGGCGCCACGCTTGATGCCGACGGCAAGAAGCTCGACGCTTCGCAGGCGGCGCTGGTCTCGATCGACGGCACCGGCGCCATCCGGGCGCTCGTCGGCGGCAAGGACTATGCCGAGAGCCAGTTCGACCGCGCCTCCAGGGCGAAGCGGCAGCCGGGCTCGGCCTTCAAGCCCTTCGTCTATGCCGCCGCGATGGAAATCGGCCGCACGCCGATGTCGATCCGCAACGACGGTCCGGTCCGCATCGGCAACTGGACGCCTGAGAACTACGACCAGAAATATCGCGGCGAGGTGACGCTCGCCGATGCGCTCGCCAACTCGCTGAACACCATCGCCGCGCAATTGGTGATGGAGGTCGGGCCGCAGAACGTCGTCAAGGTCGCCCATCGCCTCGGCATCGATTCCGAGATGCAGGCCAATGCCTCGATCGCGCTCGGCACATCCGAAGTCAGCCTCGTCGAACTGACCTCGGCCTACGCCCCGTTCATGAATGGCGGCTTCAAGGCAACGCCGCATGTCATCCGCCGCATCTCCAAAGCGGACGGCACGGTGCTTTACGAGAATACCTACGACAACCCGCCGCGCGTGCTCGACCCGGCAATCGTCAGCGAAATGAACCAGATGATGGTGCGGGTGCTGACCAAGGGCACCGGCAAGAAGGCGCAGCTCAAGGGCTGGGAGGCGGCCGGCAAGACCGGCACGACGCAATCCTTCCGCGACGCGCTGTTCGTCGGCTACACCTCGAACCTGACCACCGGCATCTGGTTCGGCAACGATGACGGCAAGTCGATGAAGAAGGTCACCGGCGGCGGCCTGCCGGCCAAGGCCTGGCACGATTTCATGATGGCGGCCCACGAGGGCCTCTCGCCCTCACCGCTCTTCGGCACAACCGGCGTGCAGCCGGTCTTCGACGAGGGCGCGGGTGCACCGGCCGGCGACTTGCTCTCGGGCGATCCGGAAGCATTCCCGCAAGCACCCGTTGGGGTCGATGGCGCCGTCGCGGTCGGCCAGCGTCCCGTGGACCAGGGCGGCGAATGGGGCGGCCAGAACGCGGACGAGGGCAATGGCGGTCTCGTACCACCGGCCGATGTCGGCCAGACGACGGGTGCCACGCGCCGCACGACCCTCTTCGACATTTTGACCGGCGGTTGAGCCGGCGTGCGACTGGCGCCTTGCTCGCCGGCGGCGGATGGCCCATTTCCAGCTAGGCAAATCCCGCACTTGCATTTGCCCTCAAACGCCCCGCAGAATGCCTTGCAGTCCGAAACGCCGGTCCTTATATACGCCGCATCGGCGCAGTCTCGGCTGCGAAGAAATCCTGAGACCATCCCGTTAGGGGCTGTCTTACGAATGCCTGACCGGGTTCCGACAGTCCGCTGCAAGGAGAGAACGACATGGCTAAAGTTATTGGTATTGACCTGGGAACGACCAACTCCTGCGTCGCCGTCATGGACGGAAAAGATGCGAAGGTGATCGAAAACGCCGAGGGTGCGCGCACGACCCCCTCGATGGTGGCATTCAGCGATGACGGCGAACGTCTCGTCGGCCAGCCGGCCAAGCGCCAGGCCGTCACCAATCCGGAAAACACGCTTTTTGCGATCAAGCGCCTGATCGGCCGGACCTTCCAGGACCCGACCACGCAAAAAGACAAGGGCATGGTTCCTTACAAGATCATCAAGGCCGACAATGGCGATGCCTGGGTCGAAGCGCACGGCAAGGATTATTCGCCGTCGCAGATCTCCGCCATGATCCTCCAGAAGATGAAGGAAACGGCCGAATCCTATCTCGGTGAAAAGGTCGAAAAGGCCGTCATCACCGTTCCGGCCTACTTCAACGACGCCCAGCGCCAGGCAACCAAGGATGCCGGCAAGATCGCTGGCCTTGAAGTCCTGCGCATCATCAACGAGCCGACCGCGGCAGCGCTGGCCTATGGCCTCGACAAGAAGGACGGCAAGACCATCGCCGTTTACGACCTTGGCGGTGGTACTTTCGATATCTCGGTCCTGGAAATCGGCGACGGCGTCTTCGAAGTGAAGTCGACGAACGGCGACACCTTCCTCGGCGGTGAAGACTTCGACATGCGTCTCGTCGAGTATCTCGCCGGCGAGTTCAAGAAGGAACAGGGCATCGACCTGAAGAACGACAAGCTCGCCCTTCAGCGCCTGAAGGAAGCTGCCGAAAAGGCCAAGATCGAGCTGTCCTCGTCGCAGCAGACCGAAATCAACCTGCCGTTCATCACGGCTGACGCTTCCGGTCCGAAGCACCTGACGATGAAGCTGTCGCGCGCCAAGTTCGAAAGCCTCGTCGACGACCTGATCCAGCGCACCGTCGCGCCGTGCAAGGCAGCCCTCAAGGATGCCGGCGTTTCGGCTGCCGAGATCGACGAAGTCGTTCTCGTCGGCGGCATGAGCCGCATGCCGAAGGTTCAGGAAACCGTGAAGCAGTTGTTCGGCAAGGAGCCGCACAAGGGCGTGAACCCGGATGAAGTGGTCGCCATGGGCGCCGCCATCCAGGCCGGCGTTCTGCAGGGCGATGTCAAGGACGTCCTGCTGCTCGACGTCACCCCGCTGTCGCTCGGGATCGAAACCCTCGGTGGCGTCTTCACTCGCCTGATCGAGCGCAACACGACGATCCCGACCAAGAAGTCGCAGACCTTCTCGACCGCCGACGACAACCAGTCGGCCGTGACGATCCGCGTCTCCCAGGGTGAACGCGAAATGGCCGCCGACAACAAGCTGCTCGGCCAGTTCGACCTCGTCGGCATTCCGCCGGCACCGCGCGGCGTGCCGCAGATCGAAGTCACCTTCGACATCGACGCCAACGGCATCGTGCAGGTTTCGGCCAAGGACAAGGGTACCGGCAAGGAACACCAGATCCGCATCCAGGCATCCGGCGGTCTTTCCGACGCCGACATCGAGAAGATGGTCAAGGACGCCGAGGCCAATGCCGAGTCTGACAAGAAGCGCCGCGAAGCCGTCGAAGCCAAGAACCAGGCCGAAAGCCTGATCCACTCCAGCGAGAAGTCGCTGAAGGACTACGGCGACAAGGTTTCGGAAACCGACCGCAAGGCGATTTCCGACGCGATTGCGGCGCTGAAGACCGCCGTCGAAGCCTCCGAGCCGGACGCGGAAGACATCAAGGCCAAGACCAACACGCTCATGGAGGTTTCCATGAAGCTCGGCCAAGCGATCTACGAAGCGCAGCAGGCTGAAGCGGCGCACACGGATGCCGCAGCAGACGCTGCGCGCGACGGCGACGTCGTCGATGCCGACTACGAAGAAGTCAACGACGAGGACGACCGCAAGCGTTCGGCCTAAGTCGCCTTCAGACAGACGAAAAGCCCGGGTTCGCCCGGGTTTTTTGTTGCCCGCGCAGCTCTGGTGCAACTGACAAACATGGCGACAGCTGCCGCGACCCGCTGCAAACGTTACTTTTCCGACAAAAAACCGCGTCTACCGCCGTTCGGGCTATGGTATCGCGCTTCAAGGTTTACTAAATCGGTGGCAAGGTAAACGGGCAGCCGCCGAGCCCTCGCGCTGGCACGCCTTGTCAATGGGACAATCTTCGACGAATGAAACGTGATCTGTACGAAACGCTTGGGGTTGCCAAGAACGCCGATGAGAAGGAGCTGAAGAGCGCCTTCCGCAAGCTCGCGATGAAGTATCACCCGGACAAGAACCCCGGCGACGCGGCATCGGAAAAGACCTTCAAGGAAATCAACGAAGCCTATGAGACGCTCAAGGACCCGCAGAAGCGGGCGGCGTACGACCGTTACGGTCACGCGGCCTTCGAGCAGGGCGGCATGGGCAACGGCTTCGCCGGCGGCGGTGCCGGCGGCTTCTCCGACATCTTCGAGGACATCTTCGGCGAGATGATGGGCGGCGGACGTCAGCGGCGCTCATCGGGCGGCCGCGAGCGCGGCGCGGACCTGCGCTACAACATGGAGATCTCGCTCGAGGAAGCCTTTAGCGGCAAGACCGCACAAATCCGCGTCCCGACTTCGATCACCTGCGACGTCTGCAGCGGCTCCGGCGCAAAGCCCGGCACGAGCCCGAAGACCTGCGGCACCTGTCACGGTTCCGGCCGTGTGCGCGCCGCGCAGGGCTTCTTCTCGATCGAGCGCACCTGCCCCACCTGCGGCGGACGCGGCCAGACGATCACCGATCCCTGCGGCAAGTGCCATGGCCAGGGCCGTGTCACCGAAGAGCGCACGCTCTCGGTCAACATTCCGGCCGGCATCGAGGATGGAACGCGCATCCGTCTCTCCGGCGAGGGCGAGGCGGGGCTTCGCGGCGGACCGGCGGGCGACCTCTACATCTTCCTCTCGGTCAGGCCGCACGAATTCTACCAGCGTGACGGCGCCGATCTCTATTGCAGCGTGCCGATCTCGATGACGACGGCAGCCCTTGGCGGCAAGTTCGACGTGACCACGCTCGACGGTACCAAGTCGCGCGTCACGGTTCCGGAGGGCACCCAGGCCGGCAAGCAGTTCCGCCTCAAGGGCAAGGGCATGCCGGTGCTGCGCTCGGCCCAGTCCGGCGACCTCTACATCCAGATCCAGATCGAGACGCCGCAGAAGCTGACCAAGCGCCAGCGCGAACTGCTGCAGGAATTCGAGCAGATCTCGTCCAAGGACAACAATCCGGAATCGACCGGCTTCTTCGCCCGGATGAAGGATTTCTTCGATACGCTGAGCGAGTAAGGCACGCCCCAAGCGTGCCCAAAGCGATCTTGCGCGCCGGATGCGGCGTGCGGCGCTGGGCGCTTTTACGTCATGGCCGCAAGCTGCCACAGCCCGGCCATGACGAGCGCCACCCCGGCGACACGGGACAAGAGCCGGCCGCCGGGCACGACCTTTTCGGCGAGCACGAAAATGGCGATCGCCGCGATCCACAATACATTCATCACCCCGCCGACGAACAGAAGCGCCATCAGCGCCCAGCAGCAGCCGACGCAATAGAGGCCGTGCTGCAGTCCGAGGCCGAAGGCAGCGCCTGCCTCGCGGCGAAAACCGCCGTGGCTCTGGATGAAAAGCAGCGGCGCCCGGCATTGCCGGAGGCACCGCTCCTTGAGCGGCGTCCACTGGAACAGGCCGACGGCAATCAGGACAACGCCGCTCATCGCCTGGCTGGCGCTCGAAAGCATCGGGGTGAGCAGCAGTGCATGGTCCAGGAGCCATTGCCCGAGAACGGCAAGCAGTGCGAACAGGGTCCAGGCCAGCAGATAGCCGCCAGCGAAGTAGCCGGTCGCGGCGAAGGGCTTTCCCTGCTGGGCCGCCTGGCGGCCGACGCGGGCATAAAGCAGGATCATCGGCGTTGCCGATGGCACCATCATGCCCACCATCATCAGGGCCCACATGACAAAGGCGTAGGCGAAGGTCGCCGTGGTCCAGGGACCGGCGGCCACAGTCGCCAAGGACGTCACCGAGCCCTCTTGCGCCTCCGTGGGCGTATTCGTCGGCATGTCCATGGGCATATCCATGTCCATGCCAGAACCCATGTCCATGCTGCCGGAAGACGCTGGTGCGGTGGCCGTGTCCATGGCCGACGCCAGCCACAGGATGTAGAGCCAACTCACTGCCGTCAACGTGACCAGTGCCACCACGACGATGGCACGATCGCGTCTAAGCAGAGTTTCGAGCGTCGTATCCCTCATGGGCGTCAGTGGATCACGCCGCTTTCAGTCAGGTGCGTTCTGGCGAAATGGGCGTGCGAGTCGGCAAGCGCCAAAGTCAGCGGCCCCTTCGTGTCGGCCCACCCGCGTCCGACCTCGCAGAGATCATATTCAAAACCCTGCGGGAGATTGATGCGAGCCTGATGGGCGACGCCGGTGACCGGGTTGAGGATCGGCTCGCCGCGCGCGGTGATCCAGCCGGGCACATTCAGCCGTGCCGTGCGCCCGCTCACATCGACGTCGAAGTCGATCTCGGCATAGACCGGATCGTACACCGTCTCGAAGGTGGTCGCGAAGACCTGGAAGAAGGTGGCGCCCGGCTCGGTATCCTCGCCGCTCATGATGCGCAGCAGCGCATTGCGCTGCGGCTCCGTGGCGCGGATGTCGATGATCGGCACCACCTGCCCGCGCCCCTCGTGGATCGCGCCGGGCCAGGCGGCGATCAGGCCACAGCGAAGCCCGTCGAGCCGCGTTTCGCCGTGATAGCCTTCCTGGATCTCGAAGGCGCCAATGGCGCTGCAATGGCCCTGCGTCGGTCGCGCATTGAACTGGCAGGGGCAGCCATAGGCGCAGTTGCAATGAATGAACTCGCGCCCCTTCATCATCCATCTGACACTCGTCATCGTCTCCTCCCGGGATCTGATCGGTGTTCGTCTCGCGGCTCCCCCGCGAACGGATGCGTTTTATTAGACCGCAGAAATATACTCCTCTGCCTTGCCAATGCCAACGGAGGCAGGCACGCCAGCGCCGCGGATCCGATGGGACGCGCGGCGCCTAAAAGGGATGCTCAGGCTGTTCGGCTCATTGGCACCAGCATGTTCACAGCGTCGCCATGCCGCCGTCGACGATCAACTCAGCGCCGACGGTGAAGGTGGCCTCGTCGGAGGCGAGGAAGACGACCGCCTTGGCGATCTCGCTCGGGTCGCCGAAGCGGCCAAGTGGGATCTGCGCGGCGATGGCATCGACAACCTGCCTGTTTTCTTCGGGCGTCGGGGCGTGGCCGTCATGGAGCGGCGTGCGGATCGGGCCGGGGCTAACAGCATTCACCCGGATGCCACGGCCGATGAGTTCGCCGGACAGCGTGCGCGCCAGCGAGAGGAGTCCCGCTTTGGTCAACGCATAGACGCTTGAGGTCGGCATGCCGATATGGGCGTTGATCGAAGTGTTGAGCACGACCGAAGCCCGCTTCGAGAATACCGGCAGCAGCGCCTGGATCAGGAAGTACGGTCCTTTGACGTTGATCGCCAGCGACCGGTCGAAGCTTGCCTCGTCCCATTGTTC
This sequence comes from Ensifer sp. VA4, assembly GCF_055710065.1. Taxonomy (NCBI): domain Bacteria; kingdom Pseudomonadati; phylum Pseudomonadota; class Alphaproteobacteria; order Hyphomicrobiales; family Rhizobiaceae; genus Ensifer; species Ensifer sp. VA4. Next base: position 387,008 of record NZ_JBVQPO010000002.1, read on the forward strand.
GATCGGCTGCAGCTTGGCGATGCCCGCATTGACGAACAGGATATCGAGCGTGCCGAAGGCGGCGCGGATTTTTTCGGCGACCGCCGCCTGCCCGGCGACATTGCCGGCATCCGCCTCGATGATGAGGGTCGCCTCGCCAAGGATCGCACGAGCCTCGGCGATGTTCTTCGGATTGGTGCCGGTCACGGCAACCCTTGCGCCTTCGGCGATGAACTGGCGCGCGGTTTCGAGGCCGATGCCGCTGGTGCCGCCGGTGATGAGTGCCGTCTTGTTCTCTAAACGTGACATGATGAAAGTCCTCTTGCTGGGTTGAAGAAGAGGTCGGTTTGATTGGCTTGAACCGCCGTCCTCTGATGCAGACAGATATGGCGGAAAACGACCGTTCGGATTAGTCTTCCAATCCTGGAACTCGAATTCGGAAAAGCCGGACGATGATGAAGATCGAGGGAATAGCGGCCTTTGTCGCGGTCACCGAAGCCGGCTCGATCAGCGAAGCGGCGCGGCGCCTGCGTCTGTCGAAATCCGTCGTCAGCGAAAGGGTTGCAGAGCTGGAGCGGACGCTCAACGCCACCCTACTCCATCGCACGACGCGCAAGCTGACGCTCACCGAGGATGGCATCGCCTTCCGCGAGCGTGCGGTCCGGATCGTCAGCGAGGTGCAGGCCGCTGCCAGCGATCTTGCCGAACGCCGCGGGCTCCTGACGGGTCCGCTTAGGATCGCCGCGCCTGTCAGTTTCGGCCGCAGGCATCTCGGTCCAGCACTCTATCCGTTCCTGGCGGGCCATCCGGAAATCGAGCTGACGCTCGATCTCGACGACCGCCGGGTGGACGTGGCGTCGGAAGGCTATGATGCGATCGTCCGCCACGGCGTGATCGCCGATTCTCGTCTGGTGGTCTGGAAACTTGCAAGAAGCCGGCGTCTGCTCGTCGCCGCGCCGGACTATCTCGGACGTCACGGCACTCCAACGTCGCTTGCCGAGCTCGAAGGCCATCACGGCATCTTCTACACCAATCGCGGCGCGGCCGACTGGCGGTTCGAGGGACCTTCGGGTGCAGCGATCGTCCGGGCGCGCTTGGCACTCGGGATGAACAACGGCGACATGATGCACGATGCCGCCGTCGCCGGGCTTGGCATCGCGCTGCTGCCCGCCTTCATCGCCGGTCCCGCGGTGCGCGAAGGGCAACTCCGCGAGATCGATGTCGGGCTGCGTCCGGAGCCCGAATTCATCTACATGGCTCATCCGGAAGGACGACGCGTCTCGGCCAAGCTTCGGGCCATCGCCCAACATCTGAAGGAAGCGTTCGGCGATCCGCCCTATTGGGATCCGTGACGCATTTTCGCAACCTCGGCGCAATCATTTCCGGCCACGGTTCCTCGCCGACTGCCGATCAAATCTCGACAGAAGCTTGATCGAAGTCGGCTGGCATCTGCCTCGCCTTTGCAACCAAAGATTGGCTCTTATGTTTTCATCATGCGGACCTTCTTTCTGAACTGGATCATCGTCATGACGCTTGGCACCACCGCCCATGCGGGTTCCCCTTCCACGACCCCGACCGATGCCGAAATCCTGGATATTCTGACCGACCGAATCGACAAGCAGCAGCAGTCAGTCGGCATCGTCGTCGGCATCACCGATGCCAATGGCCGGCGCATCGTCGCGCACGGCCATCCCGCCAAAGGCGACCCGCGTCCCGTCGATGGGCACACCGTGTTCGAGATCGGCTCGGTCACCAAGGTGTTCACCGCACTGCTGCTCGCAGACGCGGTCGAGAGAGGTACGCTCGGCCTCGATACGCCCGTCTCCACATTGCTGCCGCCCGGAGTGACGATGCCGGAGGACAAGCAGGCTCCGATCACGCTGGCAGACCTGGCGACGCACATGTCGGGCTTGCCGCGGCTACCGAGCAACCTGGCGCCGGCCGACGTCACCAATCCCTATGCGGACTACGACACCAGCAAGCTCTACGGCTTTCTTTCCGCCCACAAACCGCAGCGTCGCCCGGGCGTCGCGCACGAATACTCCAACCTCGGCGCGGGGCTTCTCGGCCACGTACTGGCACTGAAGGCCGGGCTTTCCTACGAGGATCTCGTCGAAAGACGCATCGCCAGGCCGCTCGGCCTCGAGGATACGGCCATCACGCCGCAGCCAGACTGGTCCGAACGCCGGGCAACGGGCCACGATGCGGCACTGGAGCCGGTGAGAGACTGGGATCTCAACGCGCTGCAGGGAGCCGGTGCCCTTCGCTCTACCGCGGACGACCTGCTGATCTTCCTCGAGGCCGCCATGGGGAGAACACCCTCACCGTTGGCGTCCGCCTTTGCCACCCTGCTGGCGACCCGGCAGCCGCTCGGCGAAGGCGCAGGCGAGCAGGCGCTGGGCTGGGTGATTTCCGGCAAGGGCGACGCGCAGGTGATCTGGCACAATGGCGGTACTGGCGGCTATCGATCCTTCGTCGGCTACCGTCCGTCGACCGGGATCGGCGTCGTCGCCCTGTCGAATACGTCGACCGAAGTGGGCGTCGACGATATCGGCCAACATTTGCTCAACCGCACCGTCCCGCTCGCGCCCGCCACCGTCCAGCGCACTGCCATAACGGTCGATCCGGCGACCTATGATGCCTATCTCGGCACCTACAGGCTGGCGCCGGGTTTCGACCTGACGATCTTTCGCGATGGCAATCGGCTGTTTGCCCAGGCAACTGACCAGGACCGGCTTGAAATCCTTCCGGAGGCCGAACATCGGTTCTTTGCAAAGCTCATCGATGCGCAGATCAGCTTCACGCTCAACGGCACCCGCGCCGAAAGCCTGACCTTGCATCAGGGCGGGCGGGACAGTCCTGCGCCGCGCGTAGAGAAATGATGCATGTCTCCCGCCCGAAAGGCGAGAGACGGGTCCCCGGATCGATCAGAACAGCAGATCGATCGTGAAGTAGGCGAATGCCGAGATCGCCGCCGCTGCCGGCATGGTGATGAACCAGGCAATCACGATATTGCCTGCAAGCCCCCAACGCACGGCCGAGACGCGGCGCGCGGCCCCGACGCCGATGATCGCGCCGGTGATGGTGTGCGTCGTCGAAACCGGAATGCCGAGCCAGGTGGCGGCAAACAGCGTGATCGCTCCGCCGGTTTCGGCGCAGAAACCCTGCATCGGATTGAGCCTGGTGATCTTCGAGCCCATGGTATGGACGATGCGCCAGCCGCCGAACAGCGTGCCGAGTGCGATCGCCGCCTGGCAGGTGATCACGACCCAGAAGGGCACGTAGAACTCCGAACCGAGATAACCCTGCGAAAAGAGCAGAACGGCAATGATGCCCATGGTCTTCTGCGCGTCATTGCCGCCGTGACCGAGCGAATAGAGCGACGCGGAGAGGAACTGCATCACGCGGAAGGTGCGATCGACGGCAAAGGGTGTCTGCCGCACGAACAGCCAGGAGACGATCAGCACCAGTATCAGCGCCAGGAAAAAGCCGATTGCCGGCGACATGAAGATGGCGCCGACGGTCTTGAGAAGACCGGTCCAGACGATGGAATTGAAGCCCGTGCTGGCAAGGCCGGCACCGACGAGGCCGCCGATCAGCGCGTGCGACGAGCTCGACGGAATGCCGAACAGCCAGGTGACGATGTTCCAGACGATCGCTCCCATGAGGGCCGAGAAGATCACCAGCGGCGTCACGATGCCGGGATCGATGATGCCCTTGCCGAGCGTCTCGGCCACGTGCAGGCCGAAGAACAGGAAGGCGATGAAGTTGAAGAAGGCCGCCCACATGACCGCATATTGCGGCCTGAGCACCCGCGTCGAGACGATCGTGGCGATGGAATTGGCGGCATCGTGCAAGCCGTTCAGGAAGTCGAAGAACAGCGCGATGGCAATCAATCCCGCGAGCAACGGAAAGGCGAGCGTCGCATCCATCAGACGTTCTCGATCACGATGCCGCTGATTTCATTGGCAACGTCCTCGAACCGGTCGATGACTTTCTCCAGCTGGCCATAGATCTCGCTGCCGACGATATAGGCCATCGCGTTGCCGGTGCCGTAGCGGTGGAACAGCTCCTTGAGGCCTTGGTCGTGCAGTTCGTCGGAATGTCCCTCGATGCGGGTGATCTCCTCGGCGATGGCGATGAGGCGATCGTGATTGGCGCCGATACGGTCCAGCAGCGGGACAGCCTCGGCAATCAGGTGCGCAGCCCGGCCGACAATCGCGCCCATTTCGCGCATGCCGGGTTCGAAGCTCTTCTGTTCGTAGAGCCTGATCGTCTTGACCGTCTTGTGCATCATGTCGATGGCATCGTCCATCGACTGGATCAGGTCCTTGATGTCGCCGCGGTCGAAGGGCGTGATGAAGGAGCGACGGACTGCAAGAAGCACTTCGGCCGTGATGTGGTCCGCTTGATCTTCGAGCGCGACGATCCTGTCGCACTGTTTCTCCATGTCATCGCCGCCGGCAAGCAGCTTGTCGAGCGCATCGGCGGCGCCGACGACGGTGAGCGAGTGTTTTGCGAAGAGCTCGAAAAAGCGATCCTCGCGGGGAAGTAGTTTGCGGAACCAGGCCAGCATCACAAATATGTCCATTCGTGGATTGTCATGAAACTGTCATATTGGACCGGAGCGCCCAAGAAAAGCACCTGATCCGAGGGGTTTGTCGCCTTTCCCCCGCCGAAATCGGCCAACTTGCACCGATATGGACAAGCATGCCGTTTCATCTTGCCTTGGCGCCTGCTTTCGTCCTAGCTGCGCCCAACGTCGAATCCGGACTGCCGATGCCACACAAGGTCTTTCTCAACCGCCTGAAGCTCACGGAGTTCCGCAACTATGCGGCCCTTTCGCTGGAGCTCGATCAGCGTCATGTGGTGCTGACGGGAGAGAACGGCGCCGGCAAGACCAACCTGATGGAAGCGGTCTCGTTCCTCTCTCCCGGTCGGGGCTTGCGGCGTGCGGCCTATGCCGACGTCACCCGTGTCGGCGCCAGTGACGGCTTCTCCGTCTTCGCCGCTGTCGAGGGCATGGAGGGGCCGGTCGAAATCGGCACCGGCACCGCGGGCGTGACCGAGGGGCAGTCCCGACGACTGCGGCTCAACGGAACCGCGGCGGCGAGCGTCGACGAGCTGACCGATCACCTGCGCGTCCTCTGGCTGACCCCGTCGATGGACGGTCTCTTCACCGGGCCCTCTTCCGATCGGCGGCGCTTTCTCGATCGGCTGGTGCTTTCGCTCGATCCGGAACATGGCCGCCGCGCCAGCGAGTTCGACCGCGCGATGCGCAGCCGCAACCGCCTGCTGACCGAGTTTCGCCCGGACCCGGCTTGGCTGACCGCGATCGAACGCGAGATGGCCGGCCTCGGCGTTTCCATGGCGCTGGCGCGGCAGGAAATGCTCGGCCTGCTCACCGCACTCGTCGAACGGAACGTGGATGGCGATGTCTTTCCGTCGGCACGGCTGGCGCTGTCCGGGTTCCTCGACGACGAGGGTCACCGCCCGGCCTATGATCTCGAAGAGCAATATCTGACGATGCTGCGAGATGGACGGCCGCGCGACGCGGCGGCAGGCCGCACGCTCGACGGGCCGCATCGGAGCGACCTGCTCGTTCGCCACCGCGAGAAGGATATGGAGGCGGCACGCTGCTCGACCGGCGAGCAGAAGGCGTTGCTCGTCGGCCTGGTGCTGGCGCATGCACGTCTCGTCGGCGACATGACCGGCCACGCGCCGATCCTTCTGCTCGACGAGATCGCAGCGCATCTCGACATCAACAGGCGCGCGGCGCTGTTCGACCTCGTCGACGGCCTCGGCGGCCAGGCCTTCATGACCGGCACGGACCAGGCGATGTTCGAGGCGCTTGGCGATCGCGGCCGCTTCCTGACCGTTTCGCACGGCAGCGTTACGGGCTAAGCAGGAGCCGGATGAGGAAAGTGTTTGCGGTTTTCCGCACGGATCCCGCTCTCCCTTACGGGCGTCGATCACGTTTATGATTTGGTCGAGTCGACCCAAGATCTAGAGATCGGCCGCCGCCGAGGAGGATGTTGCCATGACCGGTGAGAACAAGCTCGACCAATCGGAGATCTCCCGCTACGCCCGCCATATCGTGCTGCCCGAAATCGGTGGCGCCGGCCAGCAGAAGCTGAAGGCGGCGAGCGTGTTGGTCATCGGCGCCGGCGGTCTCGGCGCGCCGGTGCTGCACTACCTGGCAGCCGCCGGCATCGGTCGCATCGGTATCGTCGACGACGACACCGTTTCGCTCTCCAATCTACAGCGACAAGTCATTCACCGCACCGAGGACATCGGCCGCGCCAAGGTGGAGCGGGCGGCGGAGGCAATTGCCTCGCTCAATCCGCATGTCGTCGTCGAGGGCCACCAGATCAGGCTCAGCTCCGACAATGCCGAGCCGCTGTTCCGGCAATATTACCTGGTGATCGACGGCTCGGACAATTTCGACACGCGCTACCTCGCAGCCGATACGGCGGCAAGGGTCGGCATTCCGCTGGTGACCGGCGCCGTCGGCCGCTTCGACGGTTCGCTGACGGTGCTGATGCCTTACAAGGCCGGCGCGGACGGCCGGCCGAATCCTTCCTATCGCGATCTCTTTCCCGAAGCGCCACCGGCGGGCGTCGTGCCCTCCTGCGCCGAGGCGGGCATTGTCGGCGCGTTGACCGGCGTCATCGGCACGCTGCAGGCGATGGAAGCGATCAAGGTGATTGCCGGCTTCGGCGAGCCGCTCGTCGGGCGGCTGTTGATGTATGACGCGCTGACGGCGCAGTTCAACACCATCCGCTATCGTCGCAGAACATAGGCCGACCATGGTGCAAATCTTTCGCATCGACGGAACATTCGACCGGCACGAGGAGCTGCTGGCGCTTATCCTTGGCGCCTTCTCCTACATGGACGGGCAAATCGACCCGCCCTCGTCGGCGCATGCATTGAACGTCGAATCGCTCCGGCAAAAGATCGCTGACGAGATCGCCTTCGGTGTCAGCGACGGCGAAAGGCTCGTCGGCTGCATCTTCTGCAAGCCCGAGGCCGATTGTCTCTATATCGGCAAGCTCGCAGTTGCCCCACAGACACAGGGAAAGGGCATCGGCCGGCGGCTGCTCGCGGAAGCGGAAATGACGGCGCGGACGCTCGGCCTTCCCGCACTGCGGCTGTTGACCCGCATCGAACTCGTCGACAACCACCGCGCCTTTGCCGCCTGGGGATTCATCCAGAGCGGCACGATGTGCCATCCCGGCTTTACCCGGCCGACGGCAATCGAGATGCGCAAGACGCTCTAAACTCTGGACGGACGACCGCACGTCAGGGCCGTGCAGCCTTTCGCGATCAATCGCGGCCCGGAAGCACGCGGTCCGGCGGGCGGTGACCGTCGAAGAAGGTGCGGATGTTGATCACCACCTTGTCGCCCATGTCGATCCGGCCTTCGAGCGTCGCCGAGCTCATGTGCGGCAGCAGCACGACCTTGCCTTCGCCGGCGAGCTTGATCAGCTTCGGATTGACAGCAGGCTCGTTCTCGAAGACGTCGAGACCGGCGCCGGCGATCTTGCCCTCGCGCAGGCATTTGATCAGCGCCGTCTCGTCGATGATGCCGCCACGGGCGGTGTTGACGATGTAGCTGTCAGGTCGCATCAACGCCAGCCGGCGGGCCGAGAGCAAATGATAGGTCGCCGGCGTCGACGGGCAGTTGACCGAGACGATGTCGACGCGGGCAAGCATCTGGTCGAGGCTGTCCCAGTAGGTCGCCTCCAGCATCTCTTCGGTCTCCGCCTTCACCCGGTGGCGGTTGTGGTAGTGGATCGAGAGGCCGAAGGCCTTGGCACGGCGGGCAACGGCGGTGCCGATCCGGCCCATGCCGACGATGCCGATGCGCTTTCCCGCGATGCGCCGGCCGAGCATCCAGGTCGGCGACCAGCCGGCCCATTCGCCCTTGCGATCGGTCAGGATCTGCGCACCTTCGGCAAGCCGGCGCGGCACCGCGAGAATCAGAGCCATCGCCATGTCGGCCGTGTCTTCGGTCAGCACGTTCGGCGTGTTAGTGACGGTGATGCCCTTGCGCGCGGCGGCATCGACGTCAATGTTGTCGACGCCGTTCGAGAAGCTGGCGATCAGCTTCAGCTGCGGGCCGGCCTGCTCGATCAGCGCCGCATCGATGCGATCGGTCACCGTCGGCACCAGCACGTCGGCGCGTTTCACCGCCGCGACCAGCTCCGGCTGGCTGCGCGGCGTGTCGTCGATATTCAACTCCGCGTCGAAGAGCTCGCGCATGCGCGTCTCGACGATATCCGGCAATTTGCGGGTGATGTAGACCGTGGGCTTCTTCTTGCTTGTCATTGCTGCGACGGGCCTTGTTGACGGGTCTTTAACCAAGTTGGGCGATACTTTCTCCCTGTAGCCGCATTTTCTACCAGACCCCACCGGGAAGACAAACAAAACTCGCGTCGTCGTCCTCGCGATTTCAGCCCGCGAACTGGGCCTCGAATGAACTGCGCCTGCATAAGCGACTGCATGTCTCCTTAAATCGTTTCCGATTGAAGGACAAAGGCATGCAGCAACTCAAAGTCCTACAGCGACCTTTGCGCGTCCCAGGACGCGCGGCGCCGTAGTGCCACGGATAATGAGCTTCGTCATGCGTCATGTCATTGCCAGATTCTCGTTCTCGTTGATCGCCGCCTGCCTTGGCGCCGGGATCATGACGTCGGCGGCTTACGCTCAAGCCGCCAAGGGCGCCAGCGGATTGCCGCTGCCGCGATTCGTCAGCCTCAAGTCCAAGAGCGTCAATCTCAGGATCGGCCCGAGCGTCGATTACGCGGTCGCGTTCCGTTACATGAAGCCCGGCGTACCGGTGGAGATCATCCAGGAATACGATAACTGGCGCCGTATCCGCGATGCCGACGGCACCGAGGGCTGGGTAAACCAGGCACTGCTTTCCGGCGACCGCACGGCCGTCGCAGCGCCCTGGATGCGCGGCAAGGGCGAAGGCGTCTTCGTCAACATGCGCCGCGATCCGCAAGGAACGGCCCCGATCACCGCCCGCATGGAACCTGGCGTCATCGTGCGTGTCGGCGAATGCAATGGCGACTGGTGCCATGTCGAGACGCAGGGCGTCGAAGGCTGGATCGCCCAGAGCGAGATCTGGGGTGCCTATCCGGGCGAGGCCTTCAAGTAAGCCGCGCCCGTTTTTCGCACAACTCAATCAGGTCGAATCAGGCGAGACCGGCCTGCTTGGCGGCGGTTGCCAGCGACACCATCGGTCGTGGTCCGATCTGACCGATGACGATGCCGGCGGCGAGGTTGCCGAGCCTGCTGCAATCTTCGAGCGAGCGTCCGGTCGTGTAGCCGTGAAGGAAGCCTGCAGCATAGAGGTCGCCGGCGCCGGTCGTATCGACGACCTGGGCGATCGGCTTTGCGCCGACGTGGACCCGCTCTTCTCCGCGCACGACCACCGACCCTTCCTCGCTCAGCGTCACGGCGGCGAGCTTGCAGTCCTTCGAGAGTTTTTCCAGCGCCAGATCGAAGTCCTCGGTCTCGTAGAGCGCCAGCGCTTCCTGCTTGTTGGCGAAGACGATGTCGACCGTTCCGGAACGCATGAGCTCGAGGAACTCGTCGCGGTAGCGGTGGACACAAAAGCTGTCCGAGAGCGTCATCGCGGTTTCGCGGCCGTTTTCGTGGGCGATCCGGGCGGTTTCACGGATGGCGTCCTTGGCCCGCGGCGGATCCCACAAATAGCCTTCGAAATAGGTGACCTTGGACTGGGCGACGACGTCAGCCTCCACATCCTCGGGGCCAAGCTCGACGCACGCGCCGAGATAGGTGTTCATCGAACGCTCGCCGTCCTCAGTGACGAAGATCATCGAGCGCGCCGTCGGCGGCACGCTTTCGAGCGGCTTCGTCTCGAAGTAAACGCCCTGCGCGCGGATATCGTGTGCGAAGATCTCGCCGAGCTGATCGCTCGCGGTCTTGCCGAAATAGGCGGCCCGGCCGCCGAGGCTGGCGACACCGGCTGCCGTATTGCCGGCGCTGCCGCCGGACGCTTCGACCGCCGGGCCCATGCGCGAGTACAACAACTCGGCGCGTTCGGCATCGATGAGGTTCATGGCGCCTTTTATGATGCCGTTTTCGTTGAGAAAGGCATCGTCGCAGCGCGCGATGATATCAACGATGGCATTGCCGATCGTCAGCACGTCGTATTTTGTCATGAACCTCGTCCGGTCTCCGTGATGGCCGGTGTTCGTTAATACCGGTTTTCCCGCCATTTGGAAGCCAAAAGACGCGTGCCGGCTGGCTCACGCCGCAGGAAACGCGCCTTCATCATATACAGCGGCGAAATCGGCGCCCGGCGGAACGATCTGACGATATCGATCAACTTGCGGCGGAGATGTTCTGCGGCGGCAGTTCGACGAGCGGCGCCGGGACATCGCAGGTCTTTTCCGGCGACTTGCAGAGATCGGCGATGATACAGCGCTCGCATTCGGGCTTGCGCGCCTTGCAGCAATAGCGCCCGTGCAGGATCAGCCAGTGATGTGCATGGTAGAGATACTCGTCCGGGATGATCTTGATCAGCTTCTCTTCCACCTCGTCCGGGGTCTTGCCCGGCGCCAGGAGGATGCGATTGGCGATGCGGAAGATGTGGGTGTCAACGGCGATCGTTGACTGGCCGAAAGCCATGGAGAGCACCACATTGGCGGTCTTGCGGCCGACGCCCGGAAGGGTGACCAGCTCCTCGCGCGTGCGTGGCACCTCTCCGCCGAAATCGCGGATCAGCTTTTCGCTGAGCGCGATGACGTTCTTCGCCTTGTTGCGGTAGAGGCCGATGGTCTTGATGTAGTCCCGGAGCTTCTCTTCCCCGAGCGCCAGCATCTTCTCCGGCGTATCGGCGACGGCGAACAGCGCCCGCGTCGCCTTGTTGACGCCGGCATCGGTCGCCTGCGCCGAAAGGGCCACGGCGACGACCAACGTGAACGGATTGACGTGCTCCAACTCCCCCTTCGGCTCCGGCCGCTGGATCGAGAAGCGGCGGAAGATCTCCTTGAGCTCGTCCCGGCCATAGAGGTTCTTCACGCGCGGCGGCGCGCGGCGGGCGGTCGCCGACTTCGGTTTCGCAGCGCCAACGGGCAATTTCGGCTTCACGTTTTTCATGATGCATCTATAGTCAAAGGTCATGATCAATGGCAACGCCACCACCCCGCCCGAAGATGCGCCGGTCTTCACAGCCGAGCTCACGCCCTATCGCTCGCTCGGGCGCCGCGGCTTCAAGATCTTCTTTCTGATCGCCGGGCTGTTGAGCCTCGTGCACGCCGTCGTCTTCCTCGTCATCGGCGCTTGGCCGGTCGTGTTCTTCTTCGGCCTCGACTATCTGCTGCTCTTCGGCGCCTTCTGGCTGAACAATCGCTCGGCACTCAGCCGCGAGGAGGTCAGCGTATCCAGGACCGATGTTTCCGTGCGCAAGTTCACCCCCTCCGGAAAGATCACCGAACACCGGTTCAATCCTTTCTGGGCGCGCTTCAACGTCGCCCGGCACCAGGAGATCGGCATCGTCTCAATGACGATCAGCGGCGGTGGCCGGCGGACCGATATCGGTTCGTTTCTCAATCGCGACGATCGCGAAACCTTCGCGCTCGCCCTTTCGGGCGCGCTTGCGACCGTTCGCCGCCGCTAACGCCTCCCGGCCAACAAATGGGGATCCAAATCCGCGCATTCACTCAAGTTTCGGGTGGTTGCCGGGGCCGCCAAATGGTTACCTGTGGCATGACAGGAGAAGAGCCATGAACATTGCGACATCCGTACCCACAGACATCACGCCGAAAGGCACCGACTACGATACGGTCAGCCGCGTGATCGAAATGCTGACCGAGGATTATCGTGACCAGCCGTCGCTCGAAACCGTGGCGCAGCGCCTGAAACAATCGCCAACGCAGCTTCAGAAGGTCTTCACCCGCTGGGCCGGACTTTCGCCGAAAGCCTTTCTCCAGGCCGTGACGCTCGACCATGCCAAACGTCTGCTGCGCAAGGAAGACATGCCGCTGCTCGAAACCAGCATCGAGGTGGGGCTATCAGGACCGAGCCGCCTGCACGACCTGTTCGTGACCCACGAGGCGATGTCACCGGGCGAATGGAAGGCGCGCGGCGAGGGTCTCACCATCCGCTACGGCTACCACCCCTCCCCCTTCGGCACCGCCCTCGTGATGATCACCGAGCGGGGACTTGCCGGCCTTGCCTTCAACGATGCCGGCGGCGAACAGGCGAGCTTCGAGGACATGGCGCAGCGCTGGCCGAACGCCAGCTATATCGAGGACAGCGCGGCAACGGCCTACTATGCTGCACGCATCTTCGATCCGTCGCGCTGGCGCCCGGAAGAGCCGCTGCGTATCTTCTTGATCGGCTCCGATTTCCAGATCCGGGTGTGGCAGGCGCTGTTGAAGATCCCGCTCGGCTGCGCCACCACCTATTCGAACATCGCCGGAAACATCGGCCAGCCGACGGCGTCGCGCGCGGTCGGTGCTGCCGTCGGCCGAAACCCGATCTCCTTCGTCGTCCCCTGCCACCGCGCGCTCGGCAAGGGCGGGGACCTCACCGGCTATCACTGGGGCCTGACGCGCAAGCGCGCGATCCTCGGATGGGAGGCCGGAAAGGCGGCGGACGGCACGATCTGATGTTTGCAGGTCACCCGTTCCGGACGGAAATCGCAGGTTTCCTGGAACTGCTTGGCAAAACAAAAGGGGCGCTCGCTCGGCGCCCCTTCTCCATTCTGCATTCCGGGAGCGCTCAGTGGGCGCCGGACATGTCGCCCAGCACTTCCTTGGAAGCGACGGTCGAGTCGGCGTTGAGCTTGTAGACCATCGGCACGCCGGTCGCGAGGTTGAGCTTCAGGATCTGCTCCTTGGTCAGGCGGTCGAGCACCATGACCAGCGAGCGCAGCGAGTTGCCGTGGGCGGCAACCAGGACCTTCTGGCCGGACAGCACGCGCGGCAGGATCTCGGTCAGGTAATAGGGCCAGACGCGGGCGCCGGTGTCGCGCAGGCTTTCGCCGCCCGGGGGCGGAACGTCGTAGGAGCGGCGCCAGACATGCACCTGCTCCTCGCCCCACTTCTCGCGCGCATCGTCCTTGTTGAGGCCCGCGAGGTCGCCGTAGTCGCGCTCGTTCAGCGCCTGGTCGCGGATCGTTTCGAGCGAGGACTGGCCGACGGCGTCGAGCACAAGCTGGCAGGTTCGCTGGGCGCGGACGAGGGCCGAAGTGAAGGCGATGTCGAATTTGATGCCGTAGTCGGCAAGTGCCCTGCCGCCGGCCTTGGCTTCCTCGACGCCGAGTTCCGTCAGGTCCGGATCGCGCCAGCCGGTGAACAGGTTCTTGAGGTTCCAGTCGCTCTGGCCATGCCGGACGAGGACGAGAGTACCGCTCATGTCGAATTCCCCTTGAGACTTGAGAGTGAAAAGGTCAGTTGAGCCCGAGAACGTCGAGCATGGAGTAGAAACCGGGTTTCTGGCCGCGGGCCCAGAGCGCGGCAGTCACGGCGCCGCGCGCGAAGATGGAGCGATCCGTAGCGCTGTGCGACAGCGTCACCTGCTCGCCTTCGCCGGCGAGAATGACCGAATGCTCGCCAACGACCGAGCCGCCACGCAGCGTCGCAAAACCGATCGCACCGGCCGGACGCGGGCCGGTATGGCCGTCACGCACGCGCACCGAATTATCGGCAAGGCCGATGCCGCGGCCCCTTGCCGCCGCTTCGCCGAGAAGCAGCGCCGTGCCCGACGGCGCATCCACCTTGTGCTTGTGATGCATTTCGAGGATTTCGATGTCCCAGTTGGTAGAATCGAGGGCACGCGCCGCCTTCTCCGTGAGCACGCCGAGCAGGTTCACGCCGAGGCTCATGTTGCCCGATTTGACGATGCGGGCGTGGCGCGCGGCGGCGCGAATCTTCGCCTCGTCGTCGGCCGAGCAGCCGGTGGTTCCGATGACATGGACGATACGGGCCTGGGCCGCGAGGCCGGCGAACTCGACGGTGCCCGCCGGCGCCGTGAAATCAAGCACGCCTTCGGCCTCGACGAAAGCCTCGAGCGGCTGGTCGGTGACCGGCACGCCGATCGGCCCGAGACCGGCCAGTTCGCCGGCGTCACGGCCGATGAACGGGGAACCCGGACGTTCGATGGCGGCATGCAGGCTGACGCCACCCATCGCGTGAACCGTGCGAATCAGCGTCTGACCCATGCGGCCAGCGGCGCCCACCACCACGAGCTTCATATCGGTTTCGCCCATCGGTGATTTCCTTCTCGTCCGTTCTTAGAGCGTTCCCGGTCAAAAAGGAGTCGGGGAAACGCTCTATCTCATTGTTCTTACGCATTTCCGGACGCAAAACCGTTACGCACTTTTGCTGGAAATGCTCTAGATTTCGGCGCCGGCCGGCGCTTCGGGAGCCTTGGCCTCAGGCGACTGACCCTGAAGATTGTGAAGCCGAGCGTAGAGACCGTCCGGTCGCCGTGCAAGCTCGGCATGCGTCCCCTCCTCGACGACGGAACCATCCTTCATGACGATGATCTTGTCGGCATTGACGACGGTCGAAAGGCGATGGGCGATGACGATCACCGTGCGGCCGTTCATGGCGTGATCGAGTGCCTTCTGCACGGCGGCTTCCGATTCCGTATCGAGCGCCGAGGTGGCCTCGTCGAGCAGCAGGATCGGGGCGTTGCGCACGAGCGCGCGGGCGATCGACAGGCGCTGGCGCTGGCCGCCGGAAAGCGTCATGCCGTTCTCGCCGACAGGGGTGTCGTAACCCTGCGGCTGCGTCAGAATGAAATCATGCGCATAGGCAAGCCGTGCGGCCTCCTCGATCTCCGCGTCGGTCGCGTCGATGCGGCCGTAGCGGATGTTGTCGCGGATCGATCCTTCGAAGAGATAGGGTTGCTGCGAGACATAGGCGATGCCCTTGCGCAGCGACTGCTTGGTGACGTCGGCAATGTCCTGTCCATCGATCAGGATCTGGCCAGAAGTCGGATCATAGAAGCGCGGGATGAGGCTGATGACCGTCGACTTGCCGGCGCCGGAGGGGCCGACGAGCGCCGTCGTCTTGCCGCCTTCGGCGACGAAGCTGACGCCTTTCAGAACCTCGTCGCCATTGGCGTATTGGAAGCGGACGTCGCGCAGCTCCACGGCGGCGCCGCTGAAGGCCAGCTCCTTGGCATCGGGCTTGTCGCGCTGATGCGGCACGGTGTCGAGGATTTCATAGACCATGCGGGCATTGACGGCGGCACGCTCCAGCGAGACCTGCAGCCGCGCCAGGCGGCGGGCCGGATCGTAAGCCATCAGGAGGGCCACGACGAAGGCGAAGAAGGCGCCGGGCGGCACGTCGGCATAGATCGCGCGGAAGGCGGAATAGGCGAGAACGGCGGAAATCGCAAGGCCGGCGAAGGTCTCGGTCATCGGCGCCGTGCGCTCGCTTAAGCGCGCAATGCGGTTCGCCCGGTTCTCGGCCCGATCGATGATGGCCTCGACCTTGCCGCGCAATTCGCCTTCCATGGTGAAGGCCTTGACGATGGTGATGCCCTGGATCGTTTCCTGCATCGCGCCGAGAACGCGGCTGTTGACCTCGATCGATTCGCGCGTCGCCGAGCGCAGGCGCTTCGAGACGTAGCGCAGGCCGAGCAGCAATGGCGGCGCGGCGACGAAGACGATGATCGACAGCAGCCAGTCCTTGGCGAACATGACGCCGATGAGACCGATCAGCGTCAGAAGGTCGCGGGCGATCGACGTGACCGTCAGATTGAGCACGTCGCGGATGCCGCTGACGTTCTGGC
Source organism: Ensifer sp. VA4 (assembly GCF_055710065.1). NCBI lineage: Bacteria > Pseudomonadati > Pseudomonadota > Alphaproteobacteria > Hyphomicrobiales > Rhizobiaceae > Ensifer > Ensifer sp. VA4. Next base: position 402,773 of record NZ_JBVQPO010000002.1, read on the forward strand.
TGATCTGGGCCGCAAGCTGTGCCGACCGCGTCTCGTTGAAATAGCCGACGCTCAGCGCCATCAGGTGGGCGTAGAGCCGGCGCTGGTAACGCGCGACGATGTTGTTGCCGATCTTCGACAGGGCAACGGCCTGGCCATAGGTGGCGAAGCCACGCAACACGAAGGCCGCAAGGATCGCGCCGCAAACGAGCAGGACGATGTCGGCCCGCCTGTTGGCGAAGGCCTCGTTGATCACGGTTTCCATGATCGAAGCCGTGAAGCCGGTTGTCGCAGCAACGACGGCCAGACAGGCAATGGCGAAGACATAGCCGCGAATGTGGTCGCGACCGTTTTCCGCAATGACCCGTTTCAGGATTCCGCTGATCGTATCGGAATCGACCGCGTGCTGTTTTCTATTGCTGGCGCTCAAAAAGCCCGTCTTCCCTGGACCCAATGTGGCGAGCCGGTTTCCGGCCCGACCTTTCCCGGGGCTCTATAGTGCTTTGGTGTCGCTTTGGCGAGTCTTTGCGCGCGCCGACTGCTTAGCTTCTCCAGCGGCGTCCCTCCGTTGCAACACCGAAATCCCACGGCGTGCGGGCAAAAACGGCAAGACCCGAGAGGGCTGCCATCGGATGGATGACGGCAAACGTCGGGATCGTCTTCATCAGCGCCGAGTGCGGCGCCTTGTCTTCAAAGGCGGCACGGAACGGTGATTTCATGAGCGCCGGCAGGATCTTCTGCGAAATGCCGCCGGCCAGAAACACGCCGCCGCGGGCCATGAAAATCAGCGCCATGTCGCCGGCAACGCGGCCGAGATAGGTGCAGAACAACGAAATCGTCTCGATGGCCGCCCTGTCGCTCTCGGCAAGCGCCTGCGTCGTCACTTCCGCCGGTTCGGCGAGCACCGGATCGATACCATCGGCGGCACAGACGGCGCGATAGAGATTCATGATGCCGCGGCCGCAAAGGATCTGCTCGCCGGCCATGCGCCCTTCGATCGGCTCGAGGAAGGGCCAGATCTGGAAGTCGCGTTCGCTGCGCGGGCCGATGTCGACATGGCCGCCTTCGCCCGGTACCGGGATCCAGGTGTGCTGGGCAAAGACCAGTCCGCCGACGCCGAGGCCCGTGCCCGGGCCGAGAACGACGCGCGACGTCAGCGGGCGGACGCTGCCGCCGCCGATCTGCACGAGATCCTCATCCGCCGGCGCGGCGACCGCGAGCGCCTGTGCCTCGAAATCGTTGATGATCAGCACGTCTTCGAGGCCAAGACTCGAAAGCATGTCCTTCGGCCTGATCACCCAGCCAGCATTGGTGAGCGGAATTTCGTCGCCCCGGATGGGACCGGCCACAGCCAAAATAGCCGAACGCGGCTGGACCGAGGTCTTGTCGAGGATGCTCTTCTGCATCGCCTCCTCGATCGTTTCGAAATCACCGGTCTTGATCGGCGGCAGTTGTTTCGGCTCGGCAAAGGCATCGACGAGCAAGGCAAAGCGGGCATTGGTGCCACCGATATCGCCGATCAGGATCGGAAAGGGGAAGACGTTTTCACTGGTGCCGGGCATCGCAAGATCCATCCTGATCGGTCGTGGCAGGTATATAGCGTTGTCTATCAGTTAGAGCGGGATAAGGGAAAGTGTGCGATTTTCCGCCCGCATCCGCCCAACTCATCAGAAGCGATCACGTTCATGGCTTTGGATTGAAGTCGAGCAACTGTTCGGCCGTCGCCCGGTTAAGAGCCATCGGAATGTCGTAGACGATTGCAAGACGCATCAGCGCCTTGACGTCCACGTCATGCGGCATCGCCGTGAGGGGATCGACGAAGAAGATCAGCAATTGCACCTCGCCGGTGGCAATCATCGCGCCGATCTGCTGGTCACCGCCGAGCGGACCGCTTTTCAGTCGCGTGATATCGAGCCCCGGGCAGACATCGAGGACACGGCCGCCTGTCGTGCCTGTCGCAACGATGCGCCATTGGGACAAAACCGCCTCATGCGTCTTGGCAAAAGCAGCTAGATCGTCCTTCTTCTGATCGTGAGCGATCAGGGCAATGCATTTCCGATCCGCCATGTCGGGCCTCGTATCAATCTTTAAATCGATTTGATCGCCCTATACATGAACGCTGCGGCAATGGAAAGATTGAAGCCTTCCCACTCCGCTCATGCGTCCAGGATCTATTGCAGGGGCGGACGGGCCAGCGGCACCGGAACATCGGCCGGCGGCACATCGCCCGCGGCAGCGCCGATCACCTGTTCGATACCCTCCTCAGCCGCCGGAGCCGGCGCAGCCGCGCGATAGGCCGTGCCAAAGGTGGCGGCCTCTTCCGAGGCCGGCGCGGGGCCGTTCAGCACCAGCGCACAGGCCTTCGGCAGGTCGGCAAGCGTCGTCACCTTCGGCTTCACGGGTTTTTCGCCCGGCTTCTTCGCAGGCTTCGCCCAGGGCTCGTCGGTAAACCACCAGGCCAGCGACTTGTCGCAGCCGTCGCCGGCCGGCACGGCCGCCTGGTCCTTGCAGCTCGTGGCGCCCTCGGGGCATTTGATGCGGATGTGGAAATGATAGTCGTGGCCGTAGATCGGCCGGACCTTGCCGAGCGCCGAACGGTCGCCGGTCCAGGTATCGCAAAGTTTCTTCTTGATCGCCGGATTGACGAAGACGCGCTCGACCTGCGGGTAGCTCGCAGCCAGCATGATCAATTGCGCATGTTTCGGCGTCCAGACCGAACGATCGATCGTCAAGAACTTGTTCTTCTGCAGCATCGATGTTGCCGAAATATCCTCGCGCTCGCGATAGGTGAGCGTGCGCTGAGGCATCGGCGTCAGCCAAATATCGGCGTCAAGGCCGATCTGGTGGGACGCATGCCCCGACAGCATCGGGCCGCCGCGCGGCTGGGAGATGTCGCCGAGCAACAGGCCCGGCCAGCCGACCTTTTCGGCCGCATCATGCGAAAACTGCTCAATCAGCGCGATCATCTGCGGGTGGCCCCAACGGCGGTTGCGCGACAGCCGCATCGCCTGCCAGGTGGGCCCGTCGGTCGGGATCGCGACCCCGCCGGCAAGGCAACCCTTGGCGTAGAACCCATAGGGATTGGCAGCCATTTCGGCCGGCAGGGCCTTGGCGCCGAACAGCGCCTTGGCCGGCGTTTCATCCGCAACCGCATTGTCGGCAACCAGAAGGCTTGTGCCCAGCAGCAGCGCCAGAAGCGCCGAACCGCAGCGTCGAAATGGAGCAATCATCAAAATTCGTCCCGTTTGTCCCGCGGACATCCGCGCCGACGCGCAGCCTGCGATGTCCTACGAACCCCTATCCTAGAGCCCGGTCTTTGCCTGAGCCTTGCGACTCACGCGGTCGTGAATCACCGGGATGTGACTCAAAAATTTCGCCTGATTTGCGGCAGTGCCTGTCAATTGCCGGGATTTCGCCTATGCTCTCAAAAAAGAAGATTGAAATATAAGGGGGTACCGGCTGGATGCCAAACTTCTGCAGGACCATGAAACCTGGCCTCGCAACGTCACTGCTGGCTGCGGCGCTTCTTCTCCTTCCTCCTGCAGCCAAAGCCGAACACCCCGACTGGCATCATGGGCTGTCGCTCGTCGGCGAACTCAAATACAAGCCCAACTTCCCGCATTACGACTATGTCAATCCGAACGCACCGAAGGGCGGCGACGTCAGGCTCTCGAACACCGGCACCTACGACACCTTCAATCCGATCCTCGACAGAGGGGAGGTCGCCGTCGGTTTGGCGCTGGTCTTCGACACCTTGATGAAATCCGCAGACGACGAAATCTCGACGGCCTATGGCCTGCTTGCCGAGGGCGTCTCCTATCCCGCTGACATCTCGTCCGCCACCTTCCGCCTGCGGCAGGAAGCGAAATGGGCGGACGGAAAGCCGGTGACGCCGGAAGACGTCATCTTTAGCTTCGACAAGACCAAGGAACTCAATCCGCTCTATTCGAACTACTACAAGCACGTGAAGTCGGCCGAAAAGACCGGAGAACGCGACGTCACCTTCCATTTCGACGAGAAGAACAACCACGAACTGCCGCATATTCTGGGCCAGTTCCTCATCCTCCCGAAGCACTGGTGGGAGGGGCAAGGGCCGGATGGCAAGCCGCGCGACATCAACAAGACGACGCTGGAACCGGTGATGGGCTCCGGCCCCTACAAGATCGCATCCTTTTCAGCCGGTGCGACGATCCGCTACGAGCTCAGGGACGACTATTGGGGCAAGTCGCTCAACGTCAATGTCGGACACAACAATTTCGGCTCGATCAGTTATACGTTCTTCGGTGACCGCGATGTCGAGTTCGAGGCGTTTCGTTCGGGCAACAGCGACTATTGGCAGGAAAACCAGGCGAGCCGCTGGGCTACCGGCTACGACTTCCCGGCGGTCAAGGACGGCCGCATCAAGCGCGAGAGCCTGCCCAATCCGCTGAGGGCCACCGGCATCATGCAGGCCCTCGTGCCCAACATGCGGCGTGCGCCCTTCAACGACGAAAGGGTGCGCCAGGCGCTGAACTATGCCTTCGACTTCGAAGAGATGAACCGCACGGTCTTCTATAACCAATATACGCGGGTCGACAGCTACTTCTGGAACACGGAGCTCGCCTCTTCGGGCCTGCCGGAAGGGGACGAGCTCTCCATCCTCAACGAAGTGAAGGACAAGGTGCCGCCGGAAGTCTTCACGACACCCTACAAGAATCCCGTAGGAGGCACGCCGCAGGCGGGGCGCGACAACCTGCGCCAGGCGATCGCCCTGCTCAAGGAGGCCGGCTACGAGCTGAAGGGCAACCGGATGGTCGAGGCAAAATCGGGAAGGCCGTTCTCGTTCGAGATCCTCTTGAGCAGCGCCACGCTCGAGCGCGTCGCACTGCCCTATGCGCAGAACCTCAAGAAGATCGGCATCGACGCGCGCGTGCGCACCGTCGACCCGTCGCAATACACCAACCGCACGCGCGCCTTCGACTACGACATGACCTGGATCGTGTGGGGCGAGACCCTCAGCCCCGGAAACGAGCAGCTCGACCAATGGGGATCGAGGGCCGCCAAGGAGCCCGGCTCGCGAAATTACGCCGGGATCGCCGATGCCGGCGTCGATGCGCTGATCGAGAAGGTGATCTTCGCCAAGGATCGCAAGGCACTCGTGGCGGCGACGAAAGCACTCGACCGCGTCCTGCTCGCGCACAATTTCGTCGTGCCGCTCTACTACAAGAAGGACATGACGATCGCCTACTGGGACAAGTTCGAGCGGCCCGCAGAACTGCCGACCTATGGGATCGGCTTCCCCGATATCTGGTGGTCGAAAACCGCCGCTGCCAAATGAAGTCCTTGCACTCCAGCGGCGTCTCGATTCCAAATGCAAAAAAACGAATCACTGAAACAAGCACGAGCCCCGATCCGGGCCCGACAGCCGCAAGGAGACGCAAGGATTGAGACATCATAGACGGCATGCCGACGCTTCGCGGGTCCGGGCCACCGCCCACACGTCGATCGAAAGGCTGGCCTGATGGGTGCCTATATCCTGCGCCGCCTGCTCCTGATGATCCCGACGCTGTTCGGGATCATGGCGATCTCCTTCATCGTCGTTCAGTTCGCGCCGGGCGGCCCGGTCGAGCAGGTGATCTCTGAACTTACCAATGCCAGCGGCTCGGATCGACTGAGCGGCAATGGCGGCGACCTGCTGCAGCGCGGCGGCGAGGAAAGCGGCCGCTATCGCGGCGCCCAGGGTCTTGATCCGGAATTCATCGCCAAACTCGAAAAGCAGTTCGGCTTCGACAAGCCGCCGCTCGAACGCTTCGTCACGATGATGTGGAACTATATCCGCTTCGATTTCGGCGAGAGCTTCTTCCGCAATACTTCGGTCATCGATCTCATCAAGGAGAAGATGCCGGTCTCGATCTCGCTCGGCCTCTGGATTCTCCTGTTTTCCTACGCGATCTCCATCCCGCTCGGCATCAAGAAGGCGGTCACCGACGGCTCCACCTTCGATGTCTGGACCTCCGGCGTCATCATCATCGGCTATGCCGTGCCGAGCTTCCTGTTCGGCATCCTGCTGATCGTCGTGTTCGCTGGCGGGTCGTTTTTCGATTGGTTCCCGCTGCGCGGCATCGTCTCGGACAATTTCTGGCAATTGCCCTGGTGGCAGAAGCCGCTCGACTATATCTGGCACATGACGCTGCCGCTGATCACGCTGCTCCTTTCGGCGTTTGCGACCACGACGCTGCTCACCAAGAATTCCTTCATCGACGAGATCAAGAAGCAATATGTGACGACGGCGCGGGCCAAGGGGCTCAACGATCGCCAGGTGCTCTACGGCCACGTGTTCCGCAACGCCATGCTGATCATCATCGCCGGCTTTCCCGGTGCCTTCATCTCGGCCTTCTTCACCGGCTCGCTGCTGATCGAATACATCTTCTCGCTCGATGGTCTCGGCCGCCTCGGCTATGACTCGGTCGTCAAGCGCGACTATCCGATCGTCTTCGCGACGCTCTTCATCTTCTCGCTGATGGGCCTGCTCGTCAGCCTGCTCTCGGACCTCATCTACACCTGGGTCGATCCGCGCATCGACTTCGAGCGGAGGGATGTCTGATGGCAAGCGTAACGACCTCTCCGACTGCCCCCGCGGCCGTGCCGCCGCGCGGCTGGCTGTCCCCCGTCAACCAGCGGCGTTGGCAGAATTTCAAGGCGAACCGGCGCGGCTACTGGTCGCTCTGGATCTTTCTCGTGCTCTTCGGGCTCAGCCTCTGTGCCGAGCTCATCGCCAACGACAGGCCGATCGTTGCCTCCTACAAGGGCGAACTGCTGTTTCCCGTGGTCATCAGCTACCCTGAAGAGAAGTTCGGCGGCTTCCTTGCGGAAACCGACTACCGCTCCGACTTCATTCGCGACGAGATCGAGGCCAACGGCTGGATGATCTGGCCGCCGATCCGCTATTCCTACCAGACGGTCAATTCCAACATCCCGCATTCGGCGCCGACGGCGCCCTTCTGGCTGATGAGCAAGGAGGAGCGCTGCTCCGCCTATCCGGAAGGTGTGAACGACCGCAACTGCGTCGCCGGCAATCTCAATTGGCTCGGCACCGACGACCAGGCGCGCGACGTCATGGCGCGGATGATCTACGGCTTCCGCATCTCGGTGCTTTTCGGCCTGACGCTGACCATTGCCTCGGCGGTGATCGGCGTTACGGCGGGCGCCGTCCAGGGCTATTTCGGCGGCTGGACCGATCTCCTGATGCAACGCTTCATCGAGATCTGGTCGTCAATGCCGGTGCTCTACATCCTGTTGATCATCGCCGCGATCCTGCCGCCCGGCTTCTTCGTGCTGCTCGGCATCATGCTCTTGTTTTCCTGGGTCGGCTTCGTCGGCGTCGTGCGCGCCGAGTTCCTCCGGGCACGCAATTTCGAATACGTAAACGCAGCCCGTGCGCTCGGCGTCGGCAACGCCACGATCATGTTTCGCCACCTGCTGCCGAACGCCATGGTCGCGACGCTGACCTTCCTGCCCTTCATCCTTTCCGGATCGATCACGACGCTGACCTCGCTCGACTTCCTGGGCTTCGGCATGCCGCCGGGCTCGCCTTCGCTCGGCGAAATGATCGCCCAGGGCAAGTCCAACCTCCAGGCGCCCTGGTTGGGACTGACGGCCTTCTGCGTCATGTCGATCATGCTGTCGCTGCTGATTTTCGTCGGCGAGGCAACGCGCGACGCCTTCGACCCGAGAAAGACGTTCCGGTGAGCGCGACGATGACAGATCCCCTTCTTTCCGTTCGCGATCTCTCGGTCGCCTTTCATCAAGGCGGCAACACGTCGCTTGCCGTCGAGCACATTTCCTTCGACATCCAGCGCGGCGAGACCGTTGCGCTCGTCGGCGAATCCGGTTCCGGCAAGTCGGTCTCGGCCAATTCGATCCTGAAGCTGCTGCCCTACCCTTCGGCCAGCCATCCGAGCGGCGAGATCCTCTTCAACGGCAAGGACCTCCTGAAGGCCAATGACGCGGAGCTGCGCAACGTGCGCGGCAACGACATCACCATGATCTTCCAGGAACCGATGACCTCGCTCAATCCGCTGCATTCGATCGAGCGGCAGATCGGCGAGATCCTCGAACTGCACCAAGGGCTCGAAGGAGCCGCCGCGCGCACCCGCATTCTCGAACTCCTGAACCAGGTCGGCATCCGCGAGCCGGAGAAGCGCCTCAGCGCCTATCCGCACGAGCTCTCCGGTGGCCAGCGCCAGCGCGTCATGATCGCGATGGCGCTCGCCAACCGGCCGGAACTGCTGATTGCCGACGAACCGACGACGGCGCTCGACGTGACGGTCCAGGCACAGATCCTCGAGCTTCTGAAGAAGCTCAAGGACGAACACGGCATGTCGATGCTGTTCATCACCCACGACCTCGGCATCGTGCGCAAGATCGCCGACCGGGTCTGCGTGATGACCAAGGGCAAGATCGTCGAGACCGGGCCGACCGCCGAGATCTTCGCCAGCCCGCAACACGCCTATACCCGCCACCTGCTTGCGTCGGAACCGAAGGGCAACCCGCCGCCCTCCGACGCCTCCAAGCCGATCGTGATGGAAGCCTCCGACATGAAGGTCTGGTTCCCGATCAAGACCGGCTTCCTGCGCAAGGTGGTCGACCATGTGAAGGCGGTCGACGGTATAGACCTCAAGCTGCGTGCCGGTCAGACGCTCGGCGTCGTCGGCGAATCCGGCTCCGGCAAGACGACCCTCGGGCTGGCGCTGACGCGGCTGATCTCGTCCAAGGGACGCATCGCCTTCGTCGGCAAGGACATCGACCGTTACAGCTTCAACGAGATGCGGCCGCTGCGAAACCGGATGCAGATCGTCTTCCAGGATCCCTATGGCTCGCTCAGCCCGCGCATGTCAGTGGCCGACATCATTGCCGAGGGCCTGAAGATTCACGAGCGGTCCCTTTCCGAAAACGAGCGCGATGCGCGTGTCGCCGCCGCACTCGAAGAGGTCGGCCTCGATCCTGCGACCCGCTGGCGCTACCCGCACGAATTTTCCGGCGGGCAACGCCAGCGCATCGCCATCGCCCGTGCCATGGTGCTCAAGCCGCAATTCGTCATGCTCGACGAACCGACCTCGGCCCTCGACATGAGCGTGCAGGCGCAGGTGGTCGATCTGCTGCGCGACCTGCAGAGCAAACACGACCTCGCCTATCTGTTCATCAGCCACGACCTGAAAGTCGTGCGGGCACTGGCGAACGAGATGATCGTGATGCGCATGGGCAAGGTGGTGGAACAGGGGCCGGCCGAACGCATCTTCAGCGCGCCGACCGAGGACTATACCAAGGCGCTGATGGCGGCCGCGTTCGACATCGAAGCCGTCAATCTCACCGCGATCCGCCAGTAGAGTGCCCGCAATGACTGCAAAGAGCCCCGTCATCGTCGATCTGAAGTTCATTCCGGAAGAGGTCGAGGAGGCCCTTCGCGGCGCCTTTCCCGATCGCGAGGTGATCAATCGCGCCGACATTGTGCACCACAGTCGCGACCTCTCGGGTATCGACTATGCAGTGGTGTGGAAATCGGCACCGGATCTCTTCGAACGGGCGCCAGACCTCAAGGTGGTCTTCTCCGGCGGCGCCGGCGTCGATCACGTGCTGACGCTTCCCGGCCTTCCCGAGGTGCCGCTCGTACGCTTTGTGGATCAAACACTGACAACGCGCATGAGCGAATGGGTCGTCATGCAGTGCCTCATGCATCTGCGCCAGCACCGCGCCTACGAGGCGCTGGCGGCGAAGCGCGAGTGGCGCGATCTGACCCAGCCGGAAGCCGCCGACATCACGGTCGGCATCATGGGCATGGGCGTCCTCGGCCAGGACGCCGCCCGTAAGCTCTCGCTCATGGGCTTCAAGGTGGTGGGGTGGTCGCGAACCAAGAGGTCTGTCGCGGGCATCGAGACCTACGGCGGCAGCGAACTCGACACCTTCCTGGCGCGCACGGATTTCCTCGTCGGCCTGCTGCCGCTAACCCCGGATACGCGGGGTATCTTCAATCTGCGCCTGTTTGCCAAACTCAGCCGCAACGGCCCGTTCGGTGCACCTGTCTTCATCAATGCCGGCCGCGGCGGCAGCCAGGTCGAAGCCGATATCCTGAAGGCACTCGACAGTGGCGTGCTCGGCGGCGCCTCGCTCGATGTCTTCGAAGAGGAACCGCTTGTCCGCGACAGCCGCTTCTGGACCATGCCGAACGTCTATGTGACGCCGCATGTGGCGGCATCCTCCGACGTCAAGGCGCTGTTCCGTCATGTCGAGCAGCAGATCGCCCGCTTCGAGAGCGGGCAGCCGCTCGAACATGTGGTCGATAAAGTAGCCGGCTATTGATTGAGAGCAGGCGAGGAGGAAGCAAGCAGTAGTCTCCTTGTTCCTCCCATAACGCGCGATCAGGGACGGCGATAGCCCGTCGGCTGGTCATAGAGCCAACCAATACGTTCGATCGAGGCTTCCAACCCCTCGCGCGCAACGGTCATCGTGTGGCCGTTGGCATGGATCAGGGTTTGGTCGTCCTCCATCAGCGCGACGTGCCCTTTCCAGAAGACGAGGTCGCCGCGCTTGAGCTCATCGCGCGCAATCGGCGCTCCCAGGCCCGTCGCCTGCATGTCCGAATCGCGCGGCGCGAGCCTGCCGACCATCATCATCGACAGTTGCACAAGGCCGGAGCAATCGATGCCGAAGCCTGAGCGACCGCCCCAGAGATACGGCGTTTCGATGAAACGGACAGCAACGGAGACATAGTCTCCCGGCACGACACTGCCGACCTCGATGCAGTGATTGGCGATGACCGCCTGGCCGCCATCGAGCAGGAAGTAGCGCGTTCCCCGGGTTTCGCGCTCATCGACAACCGTCAAGCGACTGCCCATCGACAGCGGATAAACCGTCGGAAGGCGCAGATCATGGCCGGTATAGACGAAGGTGCGCGGCACTGAGACGATATGTGTCGGGCTCTTGACCACCGGCGCGAGGCAATATTCCGGCAGGTAGCCGACATAGCCGTCGAGATCGGCCTTCACCCAGCACCAGCTCGCGTTGGTGTCGAGCACTCGAACCGATTCGCCAAGCAGCAGCTCTGTGTCGGTGCCGCAGGTGAGTTCGGGCTTCGCCCGCAGGGGCGCAACGGGAACCGAGACGCGGGCAACGCTTCCCTCGACATAGCGTTCGGCTTGCACGACACCGCGAAGACGGCTCTCTGCGAGGTCGGGTCGATAGGCATTCAAGCGGCGATCGGGGAGTGTCGACATATCTACTCACTTGGGCTGTTTGCGGCCCTGATCAATGATCAGGTCACCGAATTTTTCAAGATAGATGGCACCCTCGACTGTCCTTTTGATGACGACGTTGCGGCGATCACGATCATCGCGGACGCGATCGACAAGACCAAGCGCCCCCATGGTATCGAGCGCGCGGGTGATAACCGGCTTGGTGACGCCCAGCGTCGCCGCCAGACCGCGCACGGTGTGCGGCGGCGGCACGAGGTAGATGTGCAGGAGGATCGCCAGCTGCCGCAAGGTCAGGTCGCGGCTGTCGACCCGGACCTGGGCGAGCGACACCGCATGCCAAAGCCCGAGGGCCTGGGAAGGCGTAAGCTCAATCGGCAATGGCGGCTCCTGCGCATGGGACTGACCCGCCACGATAGCGGCGGATCGTTACGCAAGCGTTTCTTTTTGCAGGCCGAATAGGCCCGACTATTTCGCCATCTTCTGGATGTGATGATAGAGCGCCCGGATGGCCTGTGCCTCGCCGCCGACCGGCGAATGCGGCCGCTCGGTCTGCGCCCATCCAAAGATGTCGAAATGCACCCAGCTCTTGGTGTTGGTGACGAAGCGCCGGAGGAAGAGCGCCGCGGTGATCGAACCGGCCATGCCGCCCGCCGGCGCATTGGTGAGATCTGCGATCCGCGCCGAGACATCCTTGTCGTAGCCGTTGTAGAGCGGCATGCGCCATATCGGATCGTCCACCTCGAGGCTCGCTTCGGAGAGATCGTGGGCGAGATCGGCATCGTCGGTGAAGAAAGGCGGCAGGTCCGGGCCGAGCGCGACGCGGGCGGCGCCGGTGAGCGTTGCCATGTCGACGAGCAGGTCGGTCTTTGCCTCGTCGGCATAGGCGAGCGCATCGGCCAAGATCAGCCGGCCCTCGGCATCGGTGTTGTCGATCTGCACCGTCAGTCCCTTGCGGCTGCGGTAGATGTCACCGGGGCGGAAGGCATTGGCGGAGATCGAGTTTTCGACCACGGGCACGATGACGCGCAGATCGACCTTGAGCTTGGCGTCCATGATCATCAGCGCCAGGCCGAGCACATTGGCGGCACCGCCCATGTCCTTCTTCATCAGGAGCATGGAGGCGGACGGCTTGATGTCGAGGCCGCCGGTATCAAAGCAGACGCCCTTGCCGACCAGCGTTATCTTCCTGTGACCCTTCTTGCCCCAGCGCAACTCGAGAAGGCGGGGCGCCTCGGCGCTGGCGCGACCAACGGTATGGACCAGCGGGAAGTTCTGCGTCAGCAGCGCTTCGCCTGATATGACCGAGACATCAGCCTTGTAGTGGGTCGCCAGCGCGCGGAATGCCGCCTCGAGCGCTTCCGGTCCCATGTCGTTGGTCGGCGTGTTGATGAGGTCGCGCGCCAGGAATACGCCGGCAAGCTGCCGCTTGATGTCGGTCGCGTCGGCGTCAGCGGGGATGAGCAGCGTCGGCGGCTCCACCTTGGCGGATTTGTAGCGTTCAAAGCGGTAGGAGCCGAGGCCGTAGCCGAGCGCCAGGCGGTTGGCGGTAAGCGGGGCCGTTTCGATGTGCCACTTGCCCGCCGGCAGCGCCCGCGCGAGCTTGCCGGCCAGGAACGGCGCCTCCGACGGGTTGCTGCCGAGACCGAAAAGCGCGCCGCCGAGATGGCCGTCGGACGACGGGATCAACAGCACCGCGCCGGATTCGGCGGTAAAGCCAGCCTTGCGCGCCCAGTCCAAAGCGATCGGATCGATCGTCCCCGTCTCGATGTGCGCCGGCGTGACCGCGAAGATCGGCAGGGTCTTGCCGGCGCTGGTGTTGAACGGCGACGGCCGCTCGATGAACTGATAGGGAGCCATGAAAGTCCTCGGCTGACAGAGATGGAATCGCGCCATTAACGCTCTGTTAGGGTTAACAGATTATTGCTGGAGTGAAAGTTGCGCCGGTGTTGTCTGAAGTTCAGGTGCGCGAATGCATGCTGGGGACACTCATGGCCAAACGTACGACTTCACGCTTGAAAGCCGCTCATCTCTTCCAGGGCGCGGCGATTGTGCTGGTGGCGCTCACGCTGGCGGGCTGCGCCAGTCAGCCGAAGAAGGAACTGACGACGGGCTCGATATCGCGCACGTCGAAGCCGGTGCAGTCGATGACCGCGACGGAGCTTTCGGCGGCGGCCGAAAGCATCGGCCAGGCCTATGAAAAGAACCCGAGGGATCGCGAAGCTGGGCTCAACTACGCCAACCTTCTGCGCATGACCGGCCGCAACGAGCAGGCCCTCGCCGTCATGCAGCAGGTCGCGATCAACAATCCATCGGACCGGGAAGTGCTCGGCGCCTATGGCAAGGCGCAGGCCGCGGCCGGCCAGCTCGACCAGGCGCTGGCGACGATCAGCCGGGCCCAGACCCCAGACCGTCCGGACTGGAAGCTGAAATCGGCCGAGGGCGCGATCCTCGACCAGCTCGGACGCCCGCAGGAGGCGCGCGCGCGCTATCGCGAAGCGCTCGACCTCAAGCCGAATGAACCGTCCGTGCTCTCCAACCTTGGCATGTCCTACCTTCTGACCAAGGATCTTCGCACCGCGGAAACCTATCTCAAGTCGGCAGCAGGCCAGCCCGGCGCCGACAGCAGTGTGCGGCAGAACCTGGCGCTGGCAGTCGGGCTTCAGGGCCGTTTTCAAGAGGCCGAGACCATCGCCCGGCAAGAGCTTTCCAGCGAACAGGCGGAAGCGAACGTCGCCTATCTGCGCTCGATGCTCTCCCAGCAGGGAGCGTGGAAGCAACTGGCCAAGGCTGACGAGGCGAAGGCCGCCAACTAACGACGAGCGCAAATCCCCACGGTCGCGCGCGCAGGCGCTGCCCGGACAGGTGTATCAAGCTATGCGGATTACTGCGCCCGGTTGCCGCCTACGGCGGCGATCTGGTGCAATGCCGGGACAGGTTCGAGTGCCACCGGCTACCCTCCAAAACATGTCGCGCAAGCACAAGGTCGAATCTGAAGGCCGGCGACGCGCGTCAGAACTTGTCGGCGACCTGGATACCGGCGGGTCCGAGGATGACGGCAACCAGGACCGGCAAGAAGAAGAGGATCATCGGCACCGTCAGTTTCGGCGGTAGCGCCGCCGCTTTCTTTTCAGCCGCCGTCATGCGCTGATCGCGGCTTTCCTGCGCAAGAACACGCAGCGCCTGGGCGATCGGCGTGCCGTAGCGGTCCGCCTGGATGAGTGCCTGGACCACCGACTTGACCTCTTCGAGGCCGGTGCGAAGGCCGAGGTTTTCGAGCGCCGCGCGACGGTCAGGCAGGAAGGAAAGTTCTGCGGTCGTGAGCACCAGTTCCTCTGCCAAAGGCTGCGACTGGGCCGCGATTTCGTCTGCGACACGACGCATCGCCAGTTCCATCGACACGCCCGATTCGACGCAGATCAGGAGAAGGTCCAGCGCGTCCGGCCAGGCGCGACGGATCGAATGCTGGCGCTTGGAGACGGCGTTGGCGACGACAATGTTCGGCGCGTAGAAGCCCAGATAGGCGAAACCGATCGCGAAGAAGAGACGCACCATCAGCGGCTTCTCGACGAAATTTCCGAGCACGAAAATGTAGACGAGGGCGATGAGCAGAAACAGGAAAGGCAGGCAGAAGCGCGCGAAGAGAAAAGTATTGAGGGCATTCTGCGAGCGGAAGCCGGCCATTTTCAAACGGTTGACCGTGTTGTCGTCCACGAGCGCAGTGCGCAGATTGAGCCTTTCGACGATCTGGCGAATGGAGGCGTTGTTCTGGCCACGCAGGCTCGCCCTGCCGCTCTGTGCTTCGGCGAGCCGCGCCCGTTCGCGTGCGCGGATTTGCTCCCGCTCGCTCGCAACCGACTTCATCCGCTTTCCGAGATCGCCCCGTTCGAAGAACGGCACGATCAGCGAGTAAAATGTCGCGAGCACGGCAAGCGAAACCAGAACGGCGATGACGACGTTCGGATCGGTCAGCGTCTTGATCAGGTCCATGCTCATCGATGCGCCTCAGATATCGAAATTGATCATATTGCGCATCACCATGATGCCGATGCTCATCCAGACGAGGCCAGCGCCGATGATGAGGTGACCGCGCGGGTCGGTGAACAGCACCATCATGTATGCGGGCGAGGTCACGTAGACCAAGAACGAGACGATGAACGGCAGGGCACCGATGATGCAGGCCGACGCCTTGGCCTCCATCGACATTGCGCTGACCTTCGCCCTCATCTTCCTGCGATCGCGCAGAACCCTCGACAGGTTGCCGAGGGCTTCGGAAAGGTTGCCGCCCGCCTGCGCCTGAATGGCGATGACGATGGCGAAGAAGTTCACCTCGGGCAGAGGAATGCTGTTGATCATGCGGGCACAGGCTTCGGTGACGCTCAATCCGACCTGCTGCGATTCGACCACACGGCGGAACTCTGTCTTGACCGGCTCCTGCCCATCGGCGGCGATGAGGCGGAGCGCGTCATTGAGCGGAAGGCCGGATTTGATCGAGCGGACCATGATCTCGAGCGCGTTCGGAAACTCCTCCAGGAACTTCTTGCAGCGTCGCTTGATGAGGAAGCCGACAAACCAGCGAGGCAGGCCAAGGCCTGCGATCAGGGCGATTCCCAGGCCGATTGCGGGTCCGGCTCCCATGATCACGGCGACGAGAAAGGCGAAGACGCCGAAAAGCGCGCTGAACAGATAGAAGCGTCCCAAGGACATCGAGAGGTCCGCCTGGGTCAGCCGCACCTTCATCGAAGGCGATGATTTGGCCGAGCGTTCCTGCTGCTTCTTCTCGAGTTCCTTCAGCGAATCCTGCACGGATTTGCGCCGCTTCGACAATTCGCTGACACGGTCTCGTGCCGCCTTAACCTTCGCGCGGTCCGTTTCCGCCGCGCTGACCTTGCGCACGCGGCTTTCCGCCTTCTTTTCGCTTTCGATACGCGAGAACAGCAAGCCGTAGGCAAGCGCCGCCGCCGATATGGCGACGAGAGCGGCCAGTGCCAGAACGGTGATGTCTATGCCAAACATCGCAGCTCCTAGTTCTTGTCCATCGCGTCAAGGGTGGCGGCCAGGCGCTTGTCCTCGTTGAAGTAGCGGGCGCGCTCCCAGAAATGCGGCCGGCCGATACCGGTTGAGGTATGGCGGCCAATAATGCGTCCGTTGGCATCCTCGCCTTCGATCTCGTAGCGCATCAGGTCCTGTGTGATGATCACGTCGCCTTCCATGCCCACGACTTCGGTTATGTGGGTAATTCGGCGGGAGCCGTCGCGCAAACGCGACGCCTGGATGATCACGTCCACCGATCCGGCAATGATCTCGCGCACGGTCTTGGCTGGCAGGCTGTAACCGCCCAGGGCGATCATCGATTCCATGCGGCTCAAGCATTCACGTGGCGTGTTGGCATGGATCGTTCCCATCGAGCCGTCATGGCCGGTGTTCATCGCCTGAAGCAGATCGAAGACCTCGGGGCCACGCACTTCGCCGACGATGATGCGTTCCGGCCGCATGCGCAGGCAGTTCTTGATGAGATCGCGCATGGTGATCTCGCCTTCGCCTTCGATGTTCGGCGGGCGTGTTTCCAGGCGCACGACATGCGGCTGTTGCAGTTGCAGTTCCGCCGTATCCTCGCAGGTGATCACCCGCTCGTCGGCATCGATGTAGCGCGTGAGGCAGTTGAGAAGTGTCGTCTTGCCCGAGCCCGTACCGCCAGAGATGACAATGTTGCAGCGGACGCGACCGATGATCTGCAGCAGGGTGGCGCCTTCCGGCGTTACCGATCCGAAGCGGACGAGCTGCTCCAGCGTCAGCTTGTCCTTCTTGAACTTTCGGATCGTCAGGGCCGTGCCGTCGATCGCAAGCGGCGGGGCGATGACGTTGACGCGCGATCCGTCCGGCAGGCGGGCGTCGCAGATGGGGCTCGATTCGTCGACGCGGCGACCGACCTGGCCGACGATACGCTGGCAGATCGACAGGAGCTGGGCGTTGTCGCGGAAGCGGATTTCCGATTCCTGTACCTTGCCGCCGACTTCGATGAAGGTCTGCCCCGCGCCGTTGACCATGATGTCGGCTATGTCGTCGCGGGCAAGCAGCGGTTCGAGCGGGCCATATCCCAGCACGTCGTTACAGATATCGTCGAGCAGCTCTTCCTGCTCGGAGATCGACATCGCGAAATTCTTGATCGTGATGATGTCGTTGACGATGTCGCGAATTTCCTCGCGCGCGCTTTCGGTATCCAGCTTGGCGAGCTGCGACAGATCGATCGTGTCGATCAGCGCCGAAAATACCTGCGACTTCGTATCGTAATAATCTTCCGTTCGCGCGGTGCGACGACGGGCCGGCGACGCGGCGGCAGGCTGGATCTTCGGGATCGCGGAAGTCGGCTCGCCGAGAACCGGGACGGCGGGCCGTTCGGTCGCCGCCGGTTGCGCAACAGCCACGGGCGGAGGAACGGCGGGACCCGGGGTACCGCTTTTGCCGAAGCCTTCGTTTCCGCGTTTGCCAAACATTTGCGTGATCCTACGTCCTGTCTATTTCCTACCGAGCGCGGCAAGCACCTTGCCAAGTCCGCCGCGCCGGGCCTTTTTCATCGTTACCCGGCCGGTCAAGAGATGTGCGAGCTGTGAGAACGTTTCGGCTGCCGGCGCCTTCTTGTCGATTTCCGCGATCATCCGCCCGCTGTTCGAAGCGTTGCCGAAGAGCGCCGCGTCAAAGGGGATAATGGCGACCGCTTCGGTTTCCAGCGAATCGCAGAACTCGCTCGCCGTAATCTCCGGACGCTTCGGCATCCCGACCTGGTTCAGAACCAGGTGGGGCGGCTTGTCATTTGGACGCAACTTCTTCATTGCATCGAGCAGGTTCTTGGTATTGCGAAGGCTGGCGAGATCGGGGGTCGCGGTGATCACCACTTCGTCGGCTTCCGCGAGCACGGCGCGGGTCCAGTCCGTCCACAGATGCGGAACATCTAGAACGGAAACGGGCGCGCTGCGCTGCAGGATCTCGAGGATCGGGTGGAACGCACCGGTCTCGAAATCATAGGCGCGGTCCAGCATGGAGGGGGCAGCCAGCAGCGACAGGTGGTCGGAGCATTTGGTCAGCAGCCGGTCAAGGAACACCTCGTCCAGGCGCTCCGGCGCAAACACCGCTTCGGCAATGCCCTGCGGCGGATCCTGGTCGAAATCGATGTTGGCCGTGCCATAGGGAAGGTCGAGATCGGCGAGAATGGTCTCGGTCGAGAAGAGGCTGGAGATGCCCCAGGCGCAATTGTGCGCGATCACCGACGAACCGCAGCCGCCCTTTGCACCGATGAAGGCGATGCTTCGGCCGAGCGGCTCGGCATCCGGGTCGACGAAGATCGCTGAAACGGCGGTGAGAATATCCGGCATGGACACCGGTGCGACCATGTATTCGGAAATGCCGTTGCGGATGAGTTCGCGATAGAGCCCGATATCGTTGTGCTTGCCGACGAGGATCACCTTGGTGCTCGGGTCGCAGACCTCCGCAAGCGGCGCGAGTTCCGCCAGAAGCGACCGCGGTTCGGTCGATGTCTCGAGGATGATGAGATTGGGAGTGGATACGGTCGCGAACATGTTTGCGGCCGCGTCGATGCTGCCGCTGTTGATGCGCAGGCTGACCTTCGTCATGCGCCGGTCCTGCCCGCAACGCTCCATCAGCCGCTGCATTGCATTGGTTTCGCAGAAGGCGTGGATCGAAATCCGCGGCAGCGGACGGACCTGTTCCAGATCGCCCGTACGCACCTGGTCGAAGAAGGGATCGTCCCCCTCGCCACCGGTCTCGATCTTATAGTCGATCGTGCTCATTTCCTCATCCCGCCGCTATCAGTTGAAGATGACGACCGGGCCGTCGCTCTTTTCGGTTCCACGCCAGTCCTTGATGACCTGACCGCGCTGTTCCGCATCGATCGGCGATGTCTGGCGCGGACCGAGCAAGTCTGTCGGGTTGGCGATCTGGGCGGCCAGGTTCGATTGCGAGGCGCAACCGAAATTGTAATAGTTCTTGTTTTCCATCGTGTTGAGGTTCAGGTCCTCCGGCCAGGTGCCGCAAGGCGCCGTCTGGGCGGTAATCGCAACGTAGCTCAAGCGGATCGGTGCCGCGTCGCCATAGGGTCCGGCGTCATAGCTCGTCTCGAGGAGGCGTTTGGCCGGGACCCCGGCGGCAACCAGAACGCTGCGGATCTCCCTGCGCATCGCCTGCGCAGCATGGCTGTTGGCCGCGCCGCGCGGCATCATGATCTGCACGACGCCGCTTGCCGAATTGTGATAGTCGGAAGCGAAACCGGCTATGACATCGCGCGTTCCCTGGGTCAGGCGGCGGTCGCCCGACGCGATCGGGATATCGATGGCGCGTTCGCCTTCGGCAAGCACGATCGGATGCCGCGTGCGATAGTCGTCCGGAATCGAGCCGGTGGCGAGATTGTCCTTCGTCCCGCAGCTCGCAAGGAAGATGCCGGCGATGGCCAGCATGGCCACGCGGCCCGTGCATCGCATGACGGCGCTGGATGTGCTCAGGGGCATGGCATTCGGCCTTTCAGGTGTCTTGTGGGAACCGGTTCGAAGCGTCATGACCGACCTATTTGTAGATGAAGCCGACATTGCCGTGATAGCGCCCCGCCGGAGCCGCGGCCTCCGGCCGCCCGTAGATGCGGTTCACACGGCCAAGGAAGTAGCTGTCGAGATCGTTGGCCGGATTGAAGTTGTCGTCAGGCCGGGAGATCGCGCTTCTTGCGACCGGGCGGACCAGATAGGGTGTCGCGATGATGACGAGCTCGGTCTCGTTGCGCACGAAATCCTTGCTGCGGAAGAGCGTTCCGAGGATCGGGATCTTCGCTGCCCCCGGCAGGCCCGACATCGCCTGGCGAATATTGTCCTGAACCAGGCCGGCAATCACGATCGAGCCGCCGGAAGGCAGTTCGACGCTGGTCGATGCCTCGCGCCTGCGGATGCCGAGAAAGGTATTGCCGGGAATGCTTGTCTTGCCGTTGCCGGTGACAGCAGATCCCTCATAGGTCGGCTCCGAGACGTTCGTCTCGATCTGAAGGCTGATGCGTCCAGGCCCAAGAACGACGGGCTTGAAGTTCAAGCGGATGCCATATTCAACATCGTTGACTTCGCGCGTGACCTTGTCTTCCCCGGTTTTCTCGTCCGTCGTGACTTCTTGGGTTCCGGGCAGGCGGAATTCACCGCCAACATAGAACTTTGCTTCCTGTCCGGAAATCGCCGTCAGACTCGGCTCGGCCAGCGTCCGCATCACGCCCGCCTGCTCCATCGCATTGATGTAGCTCGCGATCGTCGTTCCGCCGATGGTCCCTCTGATCAACGCATTCGCACCGACGCCAACCGCGTCGCCGAGGTTGGCCGGGTTGCGGAAACCGATGCCGCTCTCGCCATCGCCAATGCGGCCGTTGAAACCGAGCTGTTTCAAGACTTGACGGCTGACTTCGGCAACGGTGACCTTGAGGTTGACCTGGTCGTCGCCGTCGATCGTCAGGAGATTGACGATCTGCGAGACCTGCCGATCTTCGGCGAAGATATCGGCGTCACCATTGTTGCCCTGGGCGGTGATATTGCGCGTGGTCGCCTCACCGCCCTGGAGGAAGGCTTTGGCGAGATCGACGGCGCGGGTAGAATCGAGCGGCGTTCGCACCGTTCCGGTGAGCACGATGTTGTCCGAGATGATCTCGACATTGATATCGGCGTCCGGAATGAAGCGACGCAAATTCGACTGAAGGTTGGCGATATCGCGCTCGACTTCGATGTCGAGGCTGACGATCTCCTCGCCATTGGGGCCAAAGACGAAGATGTTGGTCTGGCCAACGGACTTGCCGAAGAGGTAGATACGCCGCGACGTACGGGTCACGGCATCGGCCAGCGAAGGATCTGCCACGAGAATATCGTGCGCGTCGGCGGGGAGGTCGACGACGACGGCCTTGTTCAGGCCGAGGCTGACCTTCTTCTTGACGCCAGGACCACTCTCAACGATCCGTACGACCGAGGAAGCGGCGGCGAGTGCCACCGACGGCGTCGGCAGGTACATGCCGGAAAACGCCAGGCAGAACGATAAACCGGCTGCGACAGACGCCCGAAATTTGTTTCCGCTCTGTTTCACCTTGTGCCCCGTTCTAACCTGGTTACTGCTGCGTCTGGCCGGCTGTGCCGTCGCTCTTGACGATGGACCCGGACTTGATGACCTGGATGCTCGGCTGGCCGTCACCGCTCAGCAGGTAATCTGCGGCGTCGGTGTCGGATTCCTGTGCGTCGGCGACGCTTCGGAGTGCCAATGAAATGCGCTCGGCCATTTGCTGCGCGACCGTCATTACCTTCGACTGGTCGGGCGTCAGCTCCAGGGTGGCCGTGGTACCGACGACGGCTTTCGTGCCGTCGTCCTTCTCCTCGACCTGCTGGTCGATTGCCAGGACACGCACATTGCTGAGCACGGTTTCGGTCAGATAGAGTTCGCCATCGCCCTTGCGGACCATGATGACGTCGACACGGTCATTCGGAAGGATGAAGCCGCCGGCACCGGTGGCGACGGTGATTTCCGTCGCGACGGCGCGTTTGCCAGCCGGCAACAGCGACGACATGATGCGGCTGGACGAATCTGCGACCTTTTCGTGGCGGACCGGCTCGCCGTTGAAGATCGGCAGGCGGACGACGGCCCCCGTGAGGTCGTCGATTGCCGATGGTTGATTTTCGTCGGTGATCAGGCCGTCAACCACACCGTCCTTCGGCCAGGCCATCCACTGGATGGAATCGCCGCCAAGGCGCGATCCGACGGGCAGGCTCTTGCTGGCAACCAGGACGTTGACGGTCGGCGCCCTCTCGATCAGGGGCTCGGCGGCCATCGGCGCAGGTGCGCGCGTCAGTTTCATCGCCAATAGACCAGCCATCGCGGCCGATAGCACGGCCACCGCCAGTATGATGATGCGAACCGGTTTCATGATCGTTTCCGAGCCCCAAAGAAATGCCAGGGTCAGATTGATCAGGAATTGGTGTAATTATGGTTAACGGATTACTTATGGGCGCGGTTAACGAAGGATGACGCCCTACACGCTCGTGTTAGGAAAGACGCGCAAAGGCCGCCTCCATAAGCGGCGAAGCCGGGTAGGCGGCAAAGCCACCGAGCGCGATCGCGACCCCGTAGGGAATTTTCTTGGCCGTCAGCAAGAGTTGCGGAACGGGAATGCCACTCGCAAGTATCGCATTTTCCTGCCGACGCAGCATGAGGATGGCAAGCGTCAGCAAGCCTCCGAAAATCGAGACATAGAGCAGAAAAGCGGTCAACGACGGCGTGATTCCAAACCAGATGGCGCTGGCGGTCAGGAGCTTGGCGTCACCGCCACCCATCACATTCGTGGCGAACAGGCAGAAGCACACGGCAAAGACAGCGAGGGCTGCGGCAAGATGCTGTCCGATCTCGCTGAAACCGAGCCCCGCGAATGGCGCGACGACGAAGAACGAGCCCAGTAGAATCGCCGAAACGCGATTGGGAATCGTCATGGTCAGCAGGTCCGAAAACGCTGCAAATCCCAGACAGAAGGGAAAGATCACGAAGATGGCGGCTTCAGTCATGTTCCTGTCTTCCGAACGTAGGCATGCAATCTTCAACCCGCCGCAAGGACCAGATAGCAATAGAGCCGCCTCTGCGGCGGCTCCATCGTCGATCCTTGCCGAAGCCGGATCGTCAGAGCTTACCGGCGGTGCTCGTCGAAATCTTCGATCCGAGGCCGTTGAACGTGGAGTCAAGCGCGTTGCCGAGCGTGCTCGCACCGGCAATCAACGCAACCGAGATGAGAGCTGCGATAAGGCCGTATTCGATGGCAGTCGCACCGGACTCGTCTCGTACCAAGCGGAAGACAATGGTCTTCATGGAACCCCCTTCGCCTTAAGCTATCAAGCCGACTAGAGCTTGCCGGCCGTGCTGCTCGAAAGCTTCGAGCCAAGGCTGTTGAACGTGGTATTGAGCGTACTGCCGAGCGAGGTTGCACCGGCGATCAGGGCAACGGAAATCAGGGCGGCGATCAGGCCGTATTCAATGGCAGTCGCGCCGGACTCGTCCTTCATCAGACGGGCAAAAATCTTCTTCATGATGATTCTCCTACTTCACATTTGTTGTTCAGCACTTCCGCCAACTGTTGCCGTTGATCGGATGGCCTCAAACTAGTCCTGGCGCATTGCCATCGACTTAAGGAAGGCGGTTACCGAAAAGTTAACGAAGCGTCCCTGATTTTTGGGTAAACGAACAGAAAACGACGCAGCATCCGCAAAGCCCCGAAATGGCGGACTTAACGGTTCATTCACCAAGATGGGTGAGTGTAGGGTGAGCACCATCCCAAGGACCCGTCATGACCCTGCCTTTCGCGACCAGCCGAGCCGCCATCTTAGCATTCGCGATCGCCGCGCTCGCCCCAGCGGTTGCCGTCGCGACCGAAGGCGACATGATGCGCGTCTACATGGATCACGCGCGCGTGCTCAAGCTCGATCGCCCGGTCAGCAAGGTCATCATCGGTAATGCCGAAGTGGCGGACGCCACGGTTGCCGACGCCCGAACCATCGTCATCACCGGCCGCAATTTTGGCACCACCAATCTGGTCATCCTCGACCAGGACGGAAACGCCATTGTCGATGAGCGGATTCTGGTGTCGATCGACGAAGGAAACACCGTGCGTATCTACAAGCAGACGTCGCGCACCGTGCTCTCCTGTACGCCAAATTGCGAACGACACGCCGAACGTAAAACCACAGGTAGCACCAACTGAATTATATGGGTTTTGACCCGCGATTCGTTAAAATGCACATGATCTGCAGGAACGAAATATCAACCGTTGCTCCATAATCTGCCGCCCGTCTGGCGTAACGTGATGGAACGGCACAATGAGCATCGAGCAGGCAATCGAGCGCCCGAGTGGGCCTGATATCAGGCGAAAAGGCATTCTGCGCCGCTTCGTCCGCAACCGCAAAGGCACGACGAGTATCGAGTTCGCCATCCTCGCTTTGCCCTTCTTTCTCGTGATTTTCGCCTCACTCGAAACCTTTGCCGCCTTCTACGGCGACCAGCTGCTGGCGAACGCAACGGAGACGATGGCACGCAAGGTCCGCACGGGCCAGATCACCTTCGAGCAGGGCAAGGTCACGGACATGACGCAGGCGCAGTTCCGCCAGGCCTTCTGCGATGAAATTTCGGTCCTGATGAAATGCTCCGCCACCGAAGCAACCCAGCCCTCGCAGTTCTACCTCGACGTCCGGGCGGTTTCAGACCTCACCAATTTTCCTGTGCACATTCCGCGCAAGGCGGGCTCGACAGATATTGATACGGGTGACTTCAAATTTGCCCCCGGCGGCCCGGGTACCTTCAACGTGGTGCGTGCCTACTACCGATGGAGCGTGATCACAGACCTCGTCAGGCCGTTCGTCACCAACTTGCGGCCCGCCGGCGCGAGCATGCCGAGGGATTATCTCATGGTGGCAACGGCCACGTTCCGAAACGAGAGCGAGTGAGGCTTACCATGAAGCAGGTTGCGGAGCAAAAGATCCGGCGTCTCCAGGCGGTTTACGGCATGTTTCACGCGCTGCGGCGGGATAGGCGCGGCGTGGGAGCCGTTGAATTCGCGATTGTCGCACCCTTGCTGATCATGACCTATCTCGGCGCGTTCGAGCTTTCGGTCGGCTTTACGGTTGCAGGCAAGACCGCACGCGCCGCAAGCGCCGTCGCCGACGTCGTCGCACAACAGTCGGAAGTCAACAAAGCCTTCCTCACCAACGTGTCGAATGTCGCAAAGAGCATTCTCGAGCCCTATGGAAACGCGAACTACACGCTGAAGATCACCGGCATCGAGGTCTCGGGCACCAACGAAGGAACCGTCATTTGGTCGCGCGATCAGGCCGGCGGGGTTCCCTACACCGTGAATTCGACAGTCACCCTGCCCGGCCAATTCACGGCCAACAAGTCCTTTGTCATTCGGACGGAGCTCACCGTTCCGCATGAGTTGATGCTCTACGCTCCGAGCCTTCAGGCCACGTCCAAAACGATAGACCTCTCCAAGACGGCCTACTTCCACTCGCGCCTGGCTCAATCGATAAAATGCACTGACTGCTGATCGGGCACTGATCCGGCGCAATTGCATTGCGTCGTGTGCAGCGTTATCCCTTCGGGATTGCGCGGCATGCCTTTAGGTGTCGTCGCGCCCTTCCAGAAGCTATCGGAGCGCGATGCCAGCGCTTCCGCTGTCAGGTGCATCATGGCGCGTGCATTTCTTTTCGTTCTCGATTCCTTCGGCATAGGCGGCGCGCCGGATGCCGAGGCCTATGGTGACCTCGGCGCCAACACGCTCGGACATATCGCCGAGTTCTGCGCCGTCGGCGCTGCCGACCGGTCCGGTCTGCGCGAAGGCCCGCTCAGCCTGCCGAACATGTCCGCCCTTGGCCTCGTACATGCGGCAAAGCTTGCCAATGGCACCATTCCTCGGGGCATGCCGGTGCCCAACCGCGTCTACGGCGCCTTTGGTGCCGCGAGCGAGGTTTCACGCGGCAAGGACACGCCTTCCGGGCACTGGGAAATCGCCGGCACGCCGGTCATGTTCGACTGGGGTTACTTTTCGGCCGAAGGCGACGCCTTTCCGGCCGAACTCGTCGAAGCCATCTGTCGCGAAGGCAACGTTCCCGGCATCCTCGGCAATTGCCATGCTTCCGGCACCGACATCATCGCCCGCCACGGCGAGGAGCATATGCGCAGCGGCAAGCCGATCTGCTACACCTCTTCGGACTCGGTCTTCCAGATCGCTGCGCATGAGCAGAGCTTCGGGCTCGACCGCCTGCTCGAGCTTTGCCAGACCGTCCGGCGTCTACTCGACGACTACAATATCGGCCGGGTGATTGCGCGCCCCTTCGTCGGCACGAGCCCGCAGACCTTCACCCGCACCGGCAACCGGCGCGATTATTCTGTTCTGCCGCCGGAGCCCACGGTCCTCGACCGGTTGACGGAAGCCGGGCGCACGGTTCACGCGATCGGCAAGATCGGCGACATCTTCGCGCATCAGGGCGTGACCAAGCTGACAAAGGCCGACGGCAACATGGCGCTCTTCGACGCGAGCCTCGCGGCCATCGATGAGGCCGAGGACGGCAGCCTGGTGTTCACCAATTTCGTCGATTTCGACATGCTCTACGGCCATCGCCGCGATGTCGCCGGCTATGCAGCCGCGCTCGAGGCGTTCGATGCGCGCCTGCCGGATCTCGACCGCCGCCTGCAACCGACCGATATCGTCATCCTGACCGCCGATCACGGCTGCGACCCGACCTGGCGCGGCACCGACCACACGCGCGAGCGGGTGCCAGTGCTGATGTTCGGACCGTCGCTGCGCAGCCGCTCCCTCGGCGTTGCCAACACCTTCGCGCATATTGGCGAGAGCGTCGCCAAACATCTCGGCATCGCGCCGGGCCATCATGGGAGAAGCCTCATTTGACCGCACATCTGAAGAAGGCGGAACTGCATTGCCACATCGAAGGCGCAACACCGCCCGAGCTGGCGCTCGCCCAGGCCGAAAAATACGGCATCGACGCCCGCGCAATCATCCGCGACAAGGCCTATGTCTGGGAAGACTTCACCAGCTTCGTGAAGTGCTACGACGCCATCGCCTCGCTGTTCCGGACCGAGGAAGACTATGCGCTGCTCGCCGAAGCCTATCTGACCGAGCTTGCCGAAGCGGGCACGATCTATAGCGAGATCATCGTTTCGCCCGACCACGGCAACACGATCGGCCTCGGCGCCCATGCCTATCTCGAAGGCCTCGCCGCCGGCATGGAAGCCGCCCGGCAGAAGACCGGTATCGAATCGCGCATGCTGATAACAGGCATTCGCCACCTCGGCCCGGAGTCGGTCATCAAGACAGCCGAATTCGCGGCCAGGCGCGAAAATGCGCTCGTCACCGGCTTCAATCTGGCCGGCGAAGAACGCATGCACAAGGTTGGCGATTTCGCCCGCGCCTTCGATATCGTACGTGACGCGGGTCTCGGGCTGACGATCCATGCCGGCGAACTTTCCGGCGCCTTCAGCGTTCGCGACGCACTCGAGCACGTACGCCCATCACGCATCAGCCACGGTGTCCGGGCGATCGAGGACATGGAGCTCGTGCGGCGCCTCGCCGACGCCGGCGTGGTGCTCGAAGTCTGTCCCGGTTCCAACATCTCGCTGCAGGTCTTTCCGGACTTCGCGTCGCATCCGCTGCGGGCGCTTCACGAAGCCGGCGTGCGCGTGACGCTCAACTCGGACGATCCGCCATTCTTCCATACGTCGCTCGCGCAGGAATACGACATCGCCTCTGCGGTCATGGGCTTTTCCGACGAGGAGATCAACGGCATGACCCGCACGGCAATCGAGGCTGCCTTCGTCGACGAGCCGACACGTCAGCGGCTGCTCGCGCGGATCTAGAGGGCCGAGCGCTCGGACGAACACACCAAGGTCGCTCTAGAATCTTGATTTTCTGCATGTCTCCTTGGGTCGATTTGAGAAGGCATGCCGTACGGGCGCGCACCGACAGGAATTCGTCGACTGGGGATGACGTTCTCCGGCCGGCCAATACCCTTGCGGCGACGACGCTTTCCATGGAAAAAGGACGGATACAAAAATCCGGAAAGGTGAGCCATGAACGGCGTTACAGTGATCGATCATCCGCTTGTGCAACACAAGCTGACCATCATGCGCAAGAAGGAGACCTCGACCGCCGGTTTCCGCCGGCTGCTCCGGGAGATCTCGACGCTGCTCTGCTACGAGGTGACGCGTGACCTCGAGCTGACGATGGAGCGCATCGAAACGCCGCTGCAGGAAATGGACTCACCGGTCCTCGAGGGCAAGAAGCTCGTCTTCGCCTCGATCCTGCGCGCCGGGAACGGGCTCCTGGAAGGCATGCTCGAACTCGTGCCTTCGGCCCGCGTCTCCCACATCGGCGTCTACCGCGACCATGAGACACTGGAAGCAGTGGAGTATTTCTTCAAGGCGCCGGAAAGCCTGTCCGAACGCCTCGTCATCGTCGTAGACCCGATGCTTGCCACCGGCAATTCCTCGATCGCGGCGATCGACAAACTGAAGGAGCGCGGCGCCAAGAACATCCGCTTCCTGTGCCTGCTCGCGGCTCCCGAAGGCATCCGCAACTTCCAGGGCGCGCATCCCGATGTGCCGATCTTTACGGCGTCGATCGACAGCCATTTGAACGAACTCGGCTACATCATGCCGGGTCTCGGCGATGCGGGCGACCGCATGTACGGCACCAAGTGATTTCCTGATCCTTAACCAGGATTGCAGTTGCATGAGAAAGCCGCCGGTCTCCGGTGGCTTTTTTTATGTCGTCTTAGGCGTCATCCGGTCTACTGCCCCGTGGCGCGCACGGGCGCGCCACGGGTTGCCGCAGCACCTTGAGTGTGCTGCATCCGCTGCCATGGGGAGTGATGTCCATGCTCGTTCGCCTGCTCGCCTTGGCCGGTGTGGCCGCACTTGCAGCAATGGTGGTACCGCATCTCGCGACGACCGCCCTGACACAAGGCGGTGACAGGACGGCTGCCGAAGAACCGGCCCCGCCGGCGACCACAGCAAAATACGCGGCGGGGCGGAGCGTGGTGCTCGATGCCGATGGCGCCGGCCATTTCTTCGGCACGTTCCGTATCAATGGCCGGAGCGAGCGCGGGCTGGTCGACACCGGCGCCAGCGCGATCGCCATCAACGTTTCGACCGCACGCCGCCTCGGCATTTCGCCAGGCACACTCTCTTTCACCGCTCGCATCAACACCGCCAATGGTGTCGTCGAAGCGGCCCCGGCGGTGCTGAACCGGATCGAAATCGGCGGCATATCCGTACGCGACGTCCAGGCGCTTGTCCTGCCGGACAAGGCACTCTCCGGCACGCTTATCGGCATGACGTTCCTGAGCCGGCTGTCATCCTTCCGCGTCGAGGACGGCGCCTTACATCTCGTCAGGTGATCTTCGCCAGGATCGGCGAACGTTTCACCGGCTCGATATCGTCGATCGTGTAGAGCTCGTGCAGACGACGGCGGGCGACCTCTGCCGCATCCTGGCCTGCCCCATGCACGAATGCGATCAGCTCGCCCTTCTCGATCCGCGTTCCGAGCGGCTTCAGCGCGTCGAAGCCGACCCGATGGTCGATCCTGTCATCCGGATGCGATCGCCCACCGCCAAGCGCGATGACGGCCACGCCGAGCTCGCGCGTCTCGCAGGCCGTAAGGTAACCGGACCGCTTCGCTTCGACCGGCAAGATGACCGGCGCCCGCCCCAGATAGTCCACCGAGCGCTCGACAAAATCCACCGGCCCGCCAAGGGCGTGCACCATTTTCCCGAAGCGTTCGAGCGCCGCTCCGCTGCCAAGCGCTTTGCGCGCCAGTGCCTCGCCCTGTTCCGGATTGTCGGCGAGGCCCCCTGCCACCAGCATTTCGGCGGCAAAAGCCAGGACGACCGTTTCAAGCCGCGTCCCGGTCTTCTCGCCGCGCAGGAAGGCCAGGCAATTGTCGATCTCGAGCGCATTTCCGGCGGCATCGGCCAGCGGCTCGTTCATGTCGGTCAAGAGCGCAGACGTGCGAACGCCGGCGCCGTTGGCAACGTCCACCAGCGAGCGCGCCAGAACTTCGGCCTCTTGCGCATCGCTCATGAAGGAGCCGTTGCCGAGTTTGACGTCGAGCACCAGCGACTGGAGACCGGCGGCGAGCTTCTTGGAAAGGATCGAGGCCGTGATCAGCGGCACGGAGTCGACGGTTGCCGTGACGTCGCGGATCGCATAGAGGCGCTTGTCGGCCGGGGCGAGGTTCGCCGTTTGGCCAATGATCGCACAGCCGATCTCGTCGACCGTCTTACGGAACACTGCCGCCGACGGCTGGATGTTGTAGCCGGGTATCGATTCGAGCTTGTCGAGCGTGCCGCCGGTGTGCCCCAGGCCGCGTCCCGAAATCATAGGCACGGCAAGACCGCAGGCAGCGACGATGGGCGCGAGCATCAGCGAAACATTGTCGCCGACACCCCCGGTCGAATGCTTGTCTGCGATTGGGCGACCAATCGCACTCCAGTCGAGCGTCTCGCCGGAGTCGCGCATCGCGAGCGTCAAGGCCACGGTCTCCTCGCGGCCCATGCCGGAGAACCAGACAGCCATGGCGAAAGCAGCCACCTGCCCTTCGGAGATCGAGCCATCCGAGAGGCCGCGGACAAAGTCGGCAATCTCGGCCGGAGCGAGGCGTTCACCGTTACGCTTGCGCCTGATGGTTTCCTGCGGAAGCATCGTCACCCGCGCACCGTATCGGCGGCAATCATGTCAGCGAGGATCGCGGCAAGCCGCTTGCCGCCGACCGGCGCCATGTCCTTGG
Source organism: Ensifer sp. VA4 (assembly GCF_055710065.1). NCBI lineage: Bacteria > Pseudomonadati > Pseudomonadota > Alphaproteobacteria > Hyphomicrobiales > Rhizobiaceae > Ensifer > Ensifer sp. VA4. Next base: position 433,331 of record NZ_JBVQPO010000002.1, read on the forward strand.
TCTCGTGGTGGCTGATCTCGCCCCCGGTCATGCCGGCGCCGAAATTGGTGATCACCGAGGCGGCGATGACCCTCAAGCCGAAGAAGCGGGCGAGAATGACTTCCGGAACGGTGGACATGCCGACGGCATCGGCACCAAGGATGCGCGCCATGCGAATTTCGGCCGGCGTCTCGAAGCTCGGACCGGAGAACCACATGTAAACGCCGCCGCTGAGCGGAATGCCCAGGCGCTCGGCGCTCTTCTGCATTCTCGCGGCAAGCTCGGCATCATAGGCATTGGTCATGCCGACGAAGCGATCGTCGCTCTCGACGCCGATCAGCGGATTGAAGCCCGAATAGTTGATGTGATCGGAAATCCGCATCACCGAGCCCGGCGGTAGGTCTTCGCGCAGCGAGCCGGCGGAATTGGTGAGAACCAGGCATTCGATGCCGAGTTCCTTCAGCGTCTCCAGCGGCAGGCGCATCGCGTTGGCATCGCCCTGCTCGTAATAGTGAACCCGGCCGGAAAGCATGATGACGGGAACGCCCGAGAGCGTTCCGGCGACGAGTTCGCCGGCATGGCCGGAGACGCCGCTGACCGGAAAGCCGGGGATCTCGGCATAGGAGAGCCGTAACGTTTCCTCCACGGAATCGACCAGCGAGCCGAGCCCGGAGCCGAGCACGATGCCATAGCGCGGCGAAAAGCCCGCGAGCCGGGCCTTCAGCAATTCAGCGGCCGCAGTCATCCGAGGATCTCGGTCTCGAAGCTGTGCGGCAGCAGATCCGACAGCGCCAGGGTCTTTTTCACGCCGGTCTCGTCGCACAGGAAAATGCGCGTGCTGGCGCCGGAGAATTCCGCGAGCCGCTGGCGGCAGCCGCCGCAGGGCGGGCAGAGCGCCAGCTTCTCGGCAACGACGGCCACTTCCAGGATCTTGCGCTGGCCCGCCATGACCATATGGCTGATAGCGGTGGTCTCAGCGCACCATCCCTCGGGAAACGACAGGTTCTCGATGTTGGCGCCGGTATAGATCTTGCCGTCCTCGGCGCGGATCGCCGCGCCGACAGGGAACTTCGAGTAGGGCGCATGCGCCTTGGCCATCGCCTCGCGGGCCGCCTCGAACAGTTCGTTTTCCATGGTTCTAGCGCTCCTTGACATAGGGGACGCCGCCAGCCTTCGGCGGGATTGCCTTGCCGATAAACCCGGCCAGCAGGATCACGGTGAGGATATAGGGCAGCGCCTGCATCAGTTGCACCGGCACCTGGCCGATCAACGGCAGCGGATTGCCCTGGAGACGGATCGCCAGCGCATCGAGGAAGCCGAAGAGCAGGCAGGCCAGCATGATGTTGAACGGCCGCCATTTGGCGAAGATCAGTGCTGCAAGCGCGATGTAACCCTTGCCGGCGGTCATGCCCTTGACGAAGCCGGCGGTCATCGCCAGCGACAGATAGGCGCCGGCAAAACCGCAAAGGATGCCGCAGCAGATGACGGCGCGATAACGCAGCCAGATAACCGAGATACCGGCCGTATCGACCGCGCCGGGGTTTTCGCCGACTGCGCGCAAGCGGAGACCGAAGCGGGTGCGGTAGAGGATCCACCAGCTGATCGGCACCATGGCGAAGGCGACATAGGTCAGGAGGAAATGCCCGGAAAGCAGGTCCGAATAGATCGGACCCAGGATCGGGATCTCCCTGACGCTGTCGGCAAAGGGGAAGGTGATCGTCTGGAAGCGGGAGCCTTCGCCAAGCGCCGGGGTGCGGCCGCCCTGGCGGAACCAGGCTTCGCCGAGGATGACGGTCGAACCGGCCACGATGAAGTTGATCGCGACACCGGAGACGATCTGGTTGCCGCGCTGGGTGATCGAGGCGTAGCCGTGGACCAGCGACAGGGCAATCGAGATCAGAATGGCCGCCAGCAAGCCCATCCACACGGACTGGGTGACGGCGGCGACAGCGCCGGCCGCAAAGGCCGCGCCGAGCATCTTGCCTTCGAGGCCGATGTCGAAGACGCCGGCACGTTCGGTGAAAAGCCCGGCAAGCGCTGCAAAGATCAGCGGGACGGAAACGCGGATGGTGGACTCGAGGAGCACCACGATGACGTGGAAGAAATCCATGGCTTCAAGCTCCCTTGGTCTGTGCCACGACGGCCGCACGGCGGCTCTGCATCGCGAACAGTCGGGTGATCGCCGGCCGGAACATGTTTTCGAGTGCGCCGGCAAAGAGAATGACCAGGCCCTGGATGATGACGATCATGTCACGGGAAATCGACGGCATTTCGAAAGATATCTCGGCTCCACCCTGATAGAGCATGCCGAAGAGGACGGCGGCCGGGATGATGCCTGCCGGATGCGAGCGGCCCATCAACGCCACGGCGATGCCGACGAAGCCTGCCCCTTGGACGAAATCGAGCTGCATGCGTGCTTGTTCACCCATGATCGGGTTCAGCGCCATCATGCCCGCGAGGCCGCCCGAGATCATCATGGTGATCACGGTGATGCGGCTTTCGCTCATGCCGGCGTAGCGCGCTGCCGAGGGGCTGTGGCCCATGGTGCGCATTTCATAGCCGAGCTTGGTGCGCCAGATCAGGAGCCAGACGCAGAGGGCCGCAACCAGCGCCAGCAGGAACGAGACGTTGAACGGCGCCGTACCGACGTCCAGCCCGAAGATCGCAAGCAGCCAGTCCAGCTTCGGCAATTGCCCGCCTTCGGCGAAGGTCCGCGTCTGCGGCGCCATCGAACCGAGCGGCTTCAGGACACGCGTCAGCAGATAGACCATCAGGCTCGAGGCGATGAAGTTGAACATGATGGTGGTGATGACGATATGGCTGCCGCGTTTGGCCTGCAGCCAACCGGGAAGGAATGCCCAGGCCGCGCCGAAGAAAGCCGAACCGAGGATCGCCAGTGGGAAGACGACGTACCAGGGCATCGTCTGGTCGAGCCAGAGGCAGGCGAGCGCAACGCCGATACCACCGACGTAGGCTTGGCCCTCGCCGCCGATGTTGAAGAGGCCGGCATGGAAGGCGACGGCGACCGCAAGGCCAGTGAAGATGAAGGTCGTCGCGTAGTAGAGCGTAAAGCCGAGATATTCGCCGCGGCCGAAGGCGCCGTTGATCAGGTGATAGGCGGCCTCCAGCGGATTTTCGCCGACGAGCAACACGACCAGGCCGGCAACGAGGAAGGCGACCGCGAGATTGATCAGCGGGATGAGGCCATATTCGACCCAGCCCGGGAGCTTTGCATAAGGGGTGCTCATTCTGCGGCCTCCTTGCGGCCTTCGACACCGGCCATCAACAGGCCGAGTTCGCCCTCGGTGGCATCCGGATCGCGCTCGCCAACGACGCGGCCGGCGAACATGACCAGGATACGGTCCGAAAGCGCGCGGATTTCATCGAGTTCGACGGAGACCAGCAGGACAGCCTTGCCCTGATCGCGCATCTCGATAATCCGTTTATGGATGAATTCGATGGCGCCGACGTCGACGCCGCGGGTCGGCTGGCCGATGATCAGCACATCGGGCCCGCGCTCCATTTCGCGCGCCAACACGATCTTCTGCTGGTTGCCGCCGGAGAAATTCGCGGTCTTCAGCCGCGGATTCGGCGGGCGTATATCGTATTCGGCGATGCGCTTCTCGGCATCCTCGCGGATAGCATCGATGTTCAGGAAGACGCCGTTGAGGTAGCGCTTGTCATGATGGTAGCCGAGGATGGCGTTTTCGCACTCCTCGAACTTCAGGACGAGGCCGACATGGTGGCGGTCTTCCGGCACATGGGCGAGGCCGCGATCGCGCAGTTCCGCCGGGTCGGCATGGCCGGTGACGTCGATTGGCTTGCCATTCAGGTGCACGGAGCCGGACACGGCACGGCGGATCCCGGCGATCGCTTCCAACAGTTCCGACTGGCCGTTGCCGGCGACGCCGGCGATGCCGACAATCTCGCCGGCCCGGAGATTGAACGAAACGTTGTCGACCATGGTGACGCCGCGGCCATCCTTGACGGTAAGCCCCTCGACTGCGAGCTTGACCTCGCCGGGCTTCGCCTCACCCTTCTCGACGCGCAGCAACACGCGGCGCCCGACCATGAGCTCGGCGAGTTCCTCCACCGAAGTCTCGGCCGTGGTCCGCGTCGCCACCATCTCGCCGCGGCGCATGACCGACACTTCGTCGGTGATCGCCATGATCTCGCGCAGCTTGTGGGTAATGAGGATAATGGTCTTTCCCTGGCTCTTCAGCTGTTCGAGAACGCGGAAGAGGTGGTCGGCCTCGGCCGGCGTCAGCACACCGGTCGGCTCGTCGAGGATCAGGATATCGGCACGGCGATAGAGCGCCTTCAGGATTTCGACACGCTGCTGCAAACCAACCGGCAATTCCTCGATGAGCGCGTCCGGATTGACCTCCAGCGCGTATTCGCGCTCCAGCCGCTTCAGCTCGACGCGCGCCTTGGCAATGCCCTTGTTGAGGATCTGGCTGTCCTCGGCGCCGAGCATGACGTTTTCCAGCACCGTGAAGTTCTCGACCAGCATGAAGTGCTGGTGGACCATGCCGATGCCGGCGGCGATCGCCGCATTCGGGTCACGGATGGCGACGGGCTTGCCGTCGACGAGGATTTCACCACTATCGGCTTGGTAGAAGCCATAGAGGATCGACATCAGGGTCGATTTTCCCGCACCGTTTTCGCCAATGATGCCGTGGATCGTCCCTTTGCGGACCTTTAGATTGATGTTCTTGTTGGCGTGGACCGGGCCGAAACTCTTGTCGATCCCACGCAGTTCGATGGCAATATTGTCCATATTGGCCTTGCGATCCCCAAACTGGCCCGCTTCGGCATTCTTCCCAGAAACCGTGCCGGCGATTTTTTTACCATTTGGTCTAAGTTTATCATCGATTTTTCGGGGCGAAAGCCCTCAACCGTGATCTCCTTATACTCTCATCAGATCGCTGGTCAGAGTCCAGCGTGAATATTCACAGGCACTTGGACGCGAAAAACCGGCGACAACGGGTGCCGCCGGTCCTCTTTTGATGTTCCCATGCCGTTCTCGCAAAACCGCCGCACACTTTTGCGCGACATGCTTTTGAGGACTTTGGGGTCGTTCAAGCGGCTCGCACGGGCCGGAGCAGCCGCAGCGCATTCATGGTGACGAGCACCGTGGCGCCGGTGTCGGCCAGGATGGCGGGCCAAAGACCGGTGACGCCAATGATCGTCGTCACCAGGAAGACGGCCTTCAGGCCCAGCGCGATCGTGATGTTCTCAACGATGTTGCGCATCGTCGAGCGGGAAAGCCTGATCATCGACGCCACGTCGCCGACCCGGCCATGCAACACCGCCGCATCCGCCGTTTCCAGCGCGACGTCCGTGCCGCCGCCCATGGCAATGCCGATATCGGCGGCAGCCAGCGCCGGCGCATCGTTGATGCCGTCGCCAATCTTGGCAACGTTGAAGCCTCCGGCCTTCAGTTCACGAATGATGCGTTGCTTGTCCTCTGGCAGCAGTTCGGCCCGAACCTCCATGCCGAACTGGCGGCCGATCGCCTCCGCCGTGCGCCGGTTGTCGCCGGTCAGCATGACGACGCGAAGGCCGGCATCGGTCAATGCCTTCACACCCGCAGCCGCATCCGGCCGCGGCTCGTCGCGCATGGCGATGGCGCCTGCGATCACGCCACCGGCCACCAGCACCGAAACCGTCTTGCCTTCATCGTTGAGAGCTGCGACGCGCGCCTTCTCTTCGGCGGTCATCGGACTCCGCTCGGCGGCGGCCTTGGGCGAGCCGAAGAACAGCGCGATGCCGTCAACGGTCCCTTCAAGACCCTTGCCGCCGACCGCATTCACGGTCGCGATGTTGGGGACGACAGGGCCGTCGGCCGTGCTTCGCTCCAGGATGGCGCGGGCGAGCGGATGGTTCGATCCCTGCTCCAGCGCGGCCGCCAGACGCAGAACCTCTTTCTCCGACCGGCCGAAGCCGAGGATGTCCGTTACTTTCGGCTTGCCTTCAGTGAGGGTCCCGGTCTTGTCGAAGGCGGCGGCGGTTATCTTGCCGACGTTTTCCAGCACCGCGCCGCCCTTCATCAGCAGCCCGCGCCGGGCGCCCGCCGATAGGCTGGCGGCGATTGCGGCCGGCGTCGAGATCACCAGCGCACAGGGGCAACCGATGAGCAGGATGGCGAGGCCCTTGTAGATCCACTCATCCCAGGAGCCACCCCAGAGAAGCGGCGGCAGCACGGCGACGAGCGCCGCGACCACGACGACACCCGGCGTATAATAACGCGAGAAACGGTCGATGAAGCGCTCGGTCGGCGCCTTGCTTTCCTGCGCTTCCTCCACCAGGCGAACGATGCGTGCAATGGTGTTGTCCGCCGCGGCGGCCGTCACCCGGACGCGCAGCGCCCCGGAACCATTGACGGTGCCCGCAACGACGATGTCATTCACTTCCTTACGCACCGGCGTGCTCTCGCCGGTCACCGGCGCCTCGTCGACGGCGCTTTCACCGGAAAGCACCACGCCATCTGCCGGAATGCGATCGCCGGGGCGTACGAGAATGGCGGCGCCGACGGCGAGCGCCTCGGCAGGAACTTCGTCAAGCCGGCCGTCGCGCTCGACGAAGGCAGATTTCGGAACGAGCGCCGTCAGCAACTGGATGCTGGCGCGCGCCTTTCCGGCCGCCACGCCCTCCAGAAGCTCACCGATCAGGAACAGCAGCACGACCATGGCGGCTTCCTCGGTCGCGCCGATGAAGACCGCGCCGATGGCAGCAATCGTCATCAGCATCTCGATCGAGAACGGCGTGCCCATGGTGGCAGCCGCAAAGGCGCGGCGCGCGATCGGTAGCAGGCCGACGAGCATGGCCAGAGTGAAGATCCAGGGTTCTGTGACCGGGGCCAGCTTGCCGACAGCATAGGCGGCGATCAGCGCCAGGCCACTGGCGATCGTCAGCCTGCCCTTGCCCGATTTCCACCAGGCACCACTGGTTGGGCTATGGTCTTGGCCATGAAACCCCATGGCGGTCGCCGCGGTGTTTTCACTCTTCGGCCCGGCGTGACCGTCATGATGATGATCGTATAGGTGTTGGTGATCATGCCCATGATCATGATGGTGACCATGATCGCCGTGGTCGTGGCCGGAGCACAGGTGCCCCGCTTTCCGTTCCAGCATCTGGCCGGCGTTGATCGGGTGCAGGCGATAACCGAGCTTTCCGACCTTGCTCACGATCGACGTTGCGAGATCGTTCTCGTCGGCGAATCTTACCGACATCGTGCCCGCCGACACGGAAACCGAGACGTCCTCGACGCCCGACAGCCTGCGCACCGCCGTGTCGATCTTGGTCGCGCAGGACGCGCAATCCATGCCTTCGACGCGATAACGGGCTTCCCGAATAGTGCTCGCCATAACCTGCTCCTTGCAAATCCTGAAGCAAGGCTACGACCTCTAGCAACTAGAGCTACAAGTCGAAATTGCAGTGTGGATGCAGAATTTTTGGTCGCCTATCGCGACAGGAAACGGATGACCCAGTCGGCGATGCCCCGATAGGGCGGCTTCACCAGATCACTCGGCGCCGGATCATATTTTCTCAAGATCGGCATCGCCTTGGAGAAGGTCAGGAACCCGTCGCGGCCGTGGTAGTGGCCCATGCCGCTGGCACCAACGCCGCCGAAGGGCAGGTCGTTGCAGCCGAACTGATAGAGCGTGTCGTTGACGCAGACGCCGCCTGCAACGACACGCGAAAGAATGGCCTCGATTTCCGCCTCGCTGCGGCTGAAGCAATAGAGCGCCAGCGGGCGATGATGGCCAAGCACATAGCCGATCGCGTCCTCGATCGAACTGTAGCTGACCATCGGCAGGATCGGCCCGAAGATCTCCTCGCCCATGACAGGGCTGTCGCGATCCGGATCGATGACGAGCGTCGGCTGGAGAAGGCGCGGCCGGGCGCTGCTGTCTTCAATCGCATCGAGAAGCGGGACCACCTCATGGCCGCGCGCCGCAGCATCGGCAATCAGGCACTGCAGGCGCTCGTACTGAGCGGCATTGATGATGGACGTATAATCTTCGAGCTTTCGCTTTGCAGGATAACGCGCCGCGACTTCCTGCTTCAGCAGATCCACGAAGGCGTCGCGCCTGCTCTCATGAATGAGGACGTAGTCGGGCGAGATGCAGGTCTGGCCGGCATTGAAGAACTTGCCGGTTACGACACGCGCGGCGGCTTTCGCGAGGTCGGCTGTCTCGCCGATGATCGCCGGCGACTTGCCGCCGAGCTCCAGCGTTACCGGCGTCAGGTTCTGCGCGGCCGCCGCCATCACCTTGCGCCCGACGGCGGTCGAGCCGGTGAAGAACAGATGATCGAACGGCAGGGTCGAGAAGGCGGCGGAGAGCTCGGGGCCGCCGATCGCGACCGCAACTCGCTTTTCCGGAAACACCTCGGCAAGTAGCGATCGCAGAAACTCGGCCGTGTGCGGTGTATGCTCCGAGGGTTTCAGGAAGACATGATTGCCGGCAGCGATTGCTGCCACGAGGGGGGCAAGCGCCAGGTTGACCGGGTAGTTCCACGGCGAGATGATGCCGACGACACCGAGCGGCACGAAGCGCACTTCCGCCTTGGCCGGCCAGAGTTTCCATCCTGCCTTTCGCCTCTCCGGCCGGACCCAGTGCTTGAGCTTCGCCAGTGTGTGGTCGATCTCGGAAAGCACCACGCCGCCTTCGCCAAGCATCGTCTCATGCCGGGCGCGATGGCCGAAATCCGCGTCGATCGCATTGCACATCTCATCCATCCGGGTGCTCAGGCGGTTCCTGAGCCGGCTCAGATCCTCGCGGCGCTGCTCGACGGGCGGGCGCGCCTGCAGCCACGCGCGCCGCAAGCGGTCGAAGGTGGCGGCGAGATCTGAAGGGGTATCGGGTGTGATTGTCATCGGATTTCAGTCGAGCGAGCGAAGAACCACTGCGCCGCATAATAGGTGCCGAGCACCCAGAGGGCATTGAAGGGAATGTCCCATCGGAAGCGGCCATAGGCGAGTACCGTGTCGCTGACCAGGAACAACAGGCCACCGATAGCGGCCTGGCGGGCGCCACTTTGCTGTGGCGTTGCCGAAAGCTGCCGGGCGCGGGAGACGGCCTGGGCGGCCATCGCACCAAGCGCCAGGGCGTAGATGATGACCGGGACGCGCATCGCCGACGGCAGCGACGTCCACAAGCCGCCGACGACGAGAAGAGCAATCAAGGCGAAGAAGCCAAACACCCCAGGATGGGCGGCAAATCTGGCATCGCGTGTGAGCGCATAGATGTAGGCGCAATGGGTCAGCAGAAAACAGACGAGGCCGGCGAGAAAATAGTCGCCCGGCAACATGAGAAAGACGTCGCCGGCGGCAGCAAAGGCGAGACCTATCACGATCGCCATGGCATAGGCGCTGGACGAGCGGCGAGCGTTGCGCAGGACAGCGACGAGCAGCAACAGCGTTGCCGTCGGCTTCGTCAGGTAGTGCAACCAGCGCCAGGCGGAACCGTCCGCCCCGGCGAGCAGGCTGCCGAGGATCGCCAAGACGGCACACACGAAAAACAGCATATGGAAAGAGCGATTGCTCCCTACGCTTGGGGTCTCCCGGTAGTTCATTCTCGCTCCCCCGCCATCAGCTGCATCCGGCCTTGCCGCCGGTCGCTGATTTGTCATTGCAGCGATAGTTTCGATTTTTTCGGGATTGTCCAGTTGGGGGTGAGACGAGACGCTCGCTGTTCGAGACTTCTAGATTTGGAGAGCGTGGCAACTGCCGAGGCAACGGGGGCGGGGCGGGCTCGGGGGCTGGCGTTTGCGTTGGGCGCTTATGTCCCAGAGACGGCAAAAGGGGCTCTGAGTTTCCCCGGAGCGCTTTGATGGATTTGGGAGAATTTGGTTGCGGGGGCCTGATCGCACGGAGACTTGTAACAATCCTGCGCTTGCAGGCCTCTCAGGCGTAAGTTCTCTTTTGGAACTGCCAGCGTTATCCCACGCCGACAGTGAAATATGAAGCGATATCAATCAATCTGCGGATTGACCGGCACTAAAATGCGGCCTCGCACCTCACCCTCAAGGAATCGCGGGGCCAATGCGACCACATTGGAGAGCTGGACTTCCGTCGTCATTGCCTCAAGTCTTGCCATATCGACTTCGTGCGCGAGTCGTTGCCAGACGATCAGCCTCTCGGATTTTGGACACATAACGCTATCGATCCCTACCAGCGTCACACCACGCAAGATGAAAGGCGCGACCGTCGTGGTCAGTTCCATCCCGCCCGCCAGTCCACATGCGGCTACGACACCGCGATAGCGCATCGAAGCCAGTACATTGGCCAGGACTACTCCGCCTGCCACGTCGATGGCTCCCGCCCAACGCTCCTTGGCCAAAGGTCGGCCGACCTGCGTGAACTCCGCCCGGTCGATGATGGTCGTGGCACCGAGGCTGGTGAGATAATCCGCTTCGGTCATCCGCCCTGTAACGGCAGCAACGCGGTAGCCGCGCGCGGCCAAAAACATGGTTGCAATGCTGCCGACACCACCGGCCGCGCCGGTTACCACCACTTCTCCGCTGTCGGGCATCACACCGGTGCGCTCCAGCGCCATGACACACAGCATTGCCGTGTAGCCAGCGGTCCCTATCGCCATGGCGTTCCGAAGGCTGATCCCTTCCGGCAAAGGCACCAGCCAGTCTCCACTTACACGCGCCCTTGCTGCCAGGCCACCCCAATGCCTTTCCCCAACACCCCAGCCGTTCAGCACCACCCGGTCGCCCGGCTCAAAGGCGGAATGGGAACTTTCGACGACGACGCCCGCAAAATCGATCCCCGGCACCATCGGAAAACTGCGCACCACCGGGAGGCCCCGGTAATCGCCAGAGCATCCTTGTAGTTCAGGGTCGACCACGCGACCTCCACCAGCACGTCGCCTTGGGGAAGTTGCGAGGTATCGATCCTGGAAAGACCGGCTTCCTGCCCACTGTCAGACTTTTCGATCAGGACGGCGTCAAACATCTGAGATTCCCATTCCTGGATTTCCCTATTTCGCCTACGCGACTTTCTTAGCGTCGGACGTTGAGCACGCCACTTGCGCATTGACCATGGCGTCAACCGCCTGGGGAAGCGTCAGCACACCTATGGCCTGACCGTCGCCATCGACAACGGCGATCTCGCTTGCCCCGGCCAGCGTCATCGCTCTTGCCGCTTCCTCCAACTTCGCGCCGGCCGGCACCGAAATCTTCAACTCACGGGCCGAAGCATTCAGCGGGGTGGCGACTGTCTCGACTTTGATGACGCGCGCGCGGTTCACTTCCCGGACGAAGCTGGCGATGTAATCGTCGGCCGGGTTCATCACGATGTCCTGCCCGGTGCCCTGCTGCACGACTTCCCCATCCCGCAATATCGCGATGCGGTCCCCGAGCCTCAGCGCCTCGTCTAGGTCATGGGTAATGAACACGATTGTCTTTTTGATCTCCTTCTGCAGGTCGAGGAGCACGGTCTGCATGTCGACGCGAATGAGCGGGTCCAGCGCGGAAAACGCCTCGTCCATAAGCAGGATCGGCGCATCGTTCGCCAGCGCACGGGCAAGACCGACACGCTGTTGCATACCGCCCGACAACTGATTGGGATATTTGCTCTCGAAACCCTTGAGTCCGACACGTTCGATCCACCGCATGGCGCAGTCGACCTGCCGGTTACGAGGTGCCCCTTGTATCTCCAGGCCATAGAGGGTGTTTTCGAGAACGGTGCGGTGGGGGAGAAGCGCAAACTTCTGGAACACCATGGCGGTCTGATGCCGACGGAACTCACGCAACTGCACGGCATCCATCTTGACCACATCCTCGTCGCCGATGATAACCTCACCGGACGTCGGGTCGATAAGGCGATTAATGTGGCGGATGAGCGTGGACTTTCCCGATCCCGAAAGTCCCATGATCACCTGAATGCCGCCAGCCGGCATTGAGATGTTGATATCTCTCAAACCAAGGACATGGCCATGCTTTGCGTTCAATTCCGTCTTCGTGACACCTTGCTCGACAAGTTTGACGCAATCCGCACCATTTGGACCGAAGATTTTGTAGAGCTTTTTGATTTCGATGCCGAAGCCACCAATTTTTTTGTTACCCATGAACCACCTCCCGGTGCTTTTGAAGGCGCGCGCCGAAAGCTTGGCTGACGCGGTCGAAGATGATGGCGATGCCGACGATGGCGAGACCGTTGAAGATCCCGAGCGTGAAGTACTGGTTGGAGATCGCCTTCAGCACCGGCTGTCCAAGGCCCTGAACGCCGATCATCGAGGCGATGACCACCATGGCGAGCGCCATCATGATCGTCTGGTTGATGCCCGCCATGATGGTGGGGAGCGCAAGCGGCATCTGCACGTTCTTCAGCTTCTGCCAGTTCGAGCAACCGAAGGCATCGGCTGCCTCCAGCACGTCCTTGTCGACCAAGCGAATGCCGAGATTCGTCAGGCGGATCATCGGCGGGATGGCGTAGATCACCACCGCGATCAGGCCGGGAACCTTGCCGATGCCAAGCAGCATGACGACGGGGATCAGGTAGACGAAGCTCGGCATGGTCTGCATGACGTCGAGGATCGGGTTGATGACGTTCTGGACTCTGTCCGAGCGGGACATGGCGATGCCGATGGGAATACCGACGACGATCGACAGCACCGTGCAGACGAAGATCATCGAGACCGTCTTCATCGTGTCGTCCCACATATCGAAATAACCAATGAGCAGCAGCGTCACGACCGTTCCCGCGACGATCTTCCAATTACGGCTGGCGAACCAGGCGACAGCAGCGATCAACAGGAGGATAATCGGCCAAGGCGTCTTCGTCATGAAGCGTTCCGACCAGATCAGAAAGTGCTGTAGCGGCTCGAAAATTGCTTCAAGACCGTCGCCATAGGCACGCGTGAAACCGCGAAACCCCTCGTCGATCACCTTCTTGAGATCGCGTAAAGACGCATCGTCCATGTGGGGAAAGCTGAATAACCAATCCAAAATCCATCCTCCTCGATAACGGTAAGCGCATCCTTTGACGCGCTGTTCGTTGCCGGCGCAGCATGTTCCACCGGGGCGCGCCAGCAACGTCTTGAACGGGATCAGAGTGCTGCCTTGATCTTCTCGGCAGCTTCCGGCGATACCCACGCCTTCCACATGGCCTCGTTCTCTTCGAGGAAGTGCTTTGCGCCGTCGTCGCCGCTTGCCTGGTTGTCGGTCATCCAGGCCATCAGCTTGTTGACCGTGTCGTTGCTCCAGGCGCGCTTGTTGAGGTAGCCCATGACGTCCACGCCGGCGCGCTCGGAGAACGCCTTGGTCACGAGCGTCTGGACCGTATCCTTCGGCCAGTCATTCTTCTTTGAGTCCGGGCAATCCGCAACCGTGTTGCAGCGCTTCCACTCGGCCGCATCGTAGGGTACGCCATGCTCGACCTTGACCATCTCGTACTTGCCGAGAAGCGCGGTCGGGGCCCAGTAGTAGCCAACCCAGCCCTCCTTGCGCTCGTAAGCCTTGGCAATCGAGCCGTCGAGACCGGCGGCCGAACCGGTATCGACCAGCGTGAAGTTCGCCGCCTCAGCGCCGTAGGCCTTGTAGAGTTGGCTGCTCACGACCGTACCGCCCCAGCCCTGCGGGCCATTGTGGATCGCACCCTTCGATTTGTCTTCGGGGTCCGGGAACAGTTCCGGATGCTTGAGGACGTCATCGATCGTCTTGATGTCCGGATGAGCGTCGGCGAGGTACTTCGGAATCCACCAGCCTTGCACCGCGCCGTCGGTCAGGACGGTCGATGCAACGACGAGCTTTCCGTTCGCAACGCCGGCGTTGACGACATCAGGCAGAAGATCGACCCACCCTTCCGGCGCGATGTCGGGCTGGCCCTTTTCGGTCATCGACGTGATCGTCGGGACCGTATCGCCCTGTATGATTTCGGCGTTGCAACCATAACCCTCGGTCAGGATAAATTTGTCCAGACTGGCGAGCACTTCGGCGCTCTGCCAGTTCATGCTAGCGATGGTGACGTCGCCGCAATCCGCTGCCTGCGCCGAATTGCCAAAGGTCAGCATCGCTGCTGCAAGGCATGTCGAGGCGAAGAGTTCTTTCATGGCATTTCCTCCCTATGCGCGATGTTGAAGTTTCAAGCCCGTCGACGCCATCGCGTACCTCAGCGGGCCGCCGGCGGCTCCGGTATCCTCCTCAGAACCCGAAGCCGCCGTTTCCTGCTAGCTTGGCAGATACTCAGCACTCCAGGTCTCGCTGATCGTACCGGAGGCGATCAGCCGGTCGATCTCGACGTCGGTGTAGTTCAGGGACCGGAGAACGGCGCGCGTGGACGCCCCGTACTTCTCCGCCGGCGCGACAGCCGTGACCTTGCCGACGGCCGGACGGACGGCGAAGGGATCGAGCTGTGTGACCGTGTGCCCGCTCGGATGGTTCCGGAAGATCGAGAAGGAATAGCTGCCCCGGTCGATCCCGGGCGTGCCGTCGGCAACGCGGGCATTGCGGCTGCGGATCGTTTCGATGTTCTCACAGAGCGATACGCCAATATCGGCTTCCTGCAGGCGCTGCTGCCAGGTTTCCGCCGGCGCGGTCAGGAAAGCCCCTGCGAGATAGGCCTCGCGATCGGACGCGACCATCTCAACAATCCCTCTCAGACCTTCAACCTTGCCGAAGCGCGGAAGATCGGCTTCCGAGGCGCACAAAAGAAGGTGATCGCCGCCTGCCGTTTCGTAGAGCCGCGACAGGGCATGATAACCCTTGGTTTCGCGTCCGGACGGCTCATCGAAGGGACCACGCCCCGCATAGTCGTAGCAGAACGGTATCTGCGCGAGGCCGGTCAGCGCCGACAGCGACGTGCGCGGGCGACCGACGATCCCGGTTCTGGATTTCTGGTAGAGAGCAGCGGCAATGCCGACCGCCGCACCGAAGCCGCACATGACATCGATAGTGCCGACATGGGCATGTTCCTCCGGCGTTTCCATCGAGCCGCCGAAACGCAGCATGATGCCGGTCGCCGATTGCACGAGGTCATCATAGCCGAGATAGTCGGTGCGCGGGCCGGTGCGCACGCCGCCGAAACAATCGAGCTGACAGAAGATCGCCTGCGGATTGAGCGCCTCCAGGTTTCCGGCATCGAGCCCCATCGCCTTGACCTGACGGTCGGTGGCATTCCAGACCACGACGTCGACGGAGCGCACCAGTTCCTCGAAGACAACGCGGCCATCGGGCGAACCGATGTTCAGGAGCACGGACTGCTTGCCGCGCATGTGCGACATGCCGAAGATCACGGTGTTCCAGCAATCATAGAGCGGCTTGGCCGGATCGATCTTGATGACCTCCGCGCCGAAGCGGGCGAGATAGGCGACCGAATGCGGGCCGGCAATCACATTGCAGAGATCAAGTACCCTGACGCCATCCAGCCAGCCACCGGGGGCGTCGGTCGGAGGGGCCGGCAAGGAAGGACGCTCCATATCTGCAAACATCGCCAGCGCATCCTTGACCGTTCCCCAGCGCCGAGGGTGCGGCGTTAACATGGCGTCCGCGCTCTCTTGCAGCCACGCCATCGGCCCGGGCTGGATCATGCGGCCGAGGGTCGGATCGTCCACCTCGATCATGAGGCCGGCAGCCTTGGCGTGATCGTCGGCGATCCATTCCTTTAGCCAGCGCTGTGGCGCACCCGGAAACAGCCCTTCCCCGAAGATGCGTTCCCATTCGGCCGCCGTCTTCGTCAGGAAGACCTCCTTCATGCGGGCCGCGATCTTGTCGGCCCAGAATTTCGGGAGCGGATAGACGCCAAGCGAAACGTCCGACGACCATTGAGAGACCGGAAGATAGGTGTCTTCCTCCTCGCGCAGTCCCTCGGCCACCAGCTCATCGTAGAGGCCGAGGGCTTGCAGGCAGCGCTTCGCATGGTTCTTGTGGCTGGGGCAGACGACGTAGAACATCCGCCCGTCGGCGCACATATAGCTGCGATAGAAGGGATCGAGGAACTCCTGGAGGTCGTCATAGGACATATCCATCGGCAGGCCCTCGCCGCGCCGCCGCTCGATCTCCCGCTCGCGCTGGGTCTGGTAACGCAGCGGATAATCATCGATCAGGATCGAATTGTAGGAGAGGCCCTCCATGACGGCACTTGCCAGCGGCACTTCGATGTGGTCGCCGTGCCCGGTGCGCTCGCGCGCCTGAAGCGCCAGCACCGTTGCCGACGCCGCAAGCATTGTGCCGTAGGCGGAAGAGAGCGGCAGCGGCGAGAAAGACGGGTTGATGCCCATGAGCACGCGATTGAGGCCCATATCCGTGAAGACGCCGGAGGACGCCGCAATTACCGCCTCGAAGGCCCTCCAGTCACGGCGAAGCTGATCGTCGGAGGCAAAACCGGGGATCGACAGGGTGATCAGCTCCGGCCGCGCCTTGCGGAGCGCTGCAAAATCGATTCCAAGCCGGGCGAGCACGCCGGGGCGGAAATTCTCAACAACAATATCGGCCTCGGCGACCAACGCCTTTGCCTGTTCCACCCCCTCCGCTGTCTTGAGGTCGAGGGTGATGATCAGCTTGTTGCGGTTGAGGATGGCATTGGCGGGATTATCCCAAAGCGGGCCGCCGGGCGGATCGACATGCACGACCGTCGCGCCAAGATCGCCAAGGATCATGGCAACAGCCGGGCCGGCAATATATTGCCCGAAATCAACCACCCGAACGCCGGAAAGCGGAAGCGCGGAGCGCGCGATCGATGTCATTTCGACTGTCCTCCCAAGGATTTCCTATACGCGTGCATCGGCAATGATCCAGCCGGCCGCCTTTTCGGCGATCATCAGCGTCGGTGCGTTCGTGTTGCCGCTGGTGATCTTCGGCATGATGCCTGCGTCGACGACGCGCAGGCCATCGATGCCGTGCACCCGAAGACGGCTGTCCACCACCGCCATCGGATCATCGTCACGGCCCATCTTCGTCGTCCCGACGGGATGAAAGATGGTGTTGGCGATATCGCCCGCGAGCCGGGCGAGCTCCTCGTCGCTCTGAAACTGCAAGCCGGGTTTCCACTCCCGCGGCTGGTATTTCGCGAGCGCCGGCTGCGACACGATCTTGCGCACCTGCCGGAGACTCTCGGCAGCAATACGGCGGTCCTCTTCGGTGCTGAGATAGTTCGGCGCGATCGCCGGGGCATCCGACGCCTTGCCGGAGCGAATGCGCACGCTTCCGACGCTGGTCGGATTGAGGTTGCAGACGCTTGCGGTGAAGGCGGGAATGTTGTGCAACGGCTCGCCGAAGGCGTCGAGGCTGAGCGGCTGGACGTGATACTCCAGGTTAGCATGGGCCTGGCTGTCATCTGAACGGGTGAAGGCACCGAGCTGCGAGGGCGACATGCTCATGGGGCCGCTGCGCTTCAGCATATATTCGAGCCCGATCATCGCCTTGCCGAACAGGCTGTTGGCGAGCGTGTTCAGCGTCTTGGCATTGCCGACCTTGAAGACCGCGCGGATTTGCAGATGGTCCTGAAGATTTTCCCCGACGCCCGGCAAGTCGTGCGCGACCTCGACGCCTTGGCGCTTCAAGAGAGCGCCCGGCCCGATGCCCGACAATTGCAGGATCTGCGGCGAACCGATCGCGCCGGCGGAAAGGATGACCTCACTGCGCGCACGAACCTGCGCACTGCGTCCTTGCCGCTGAAGCATAACGCCAACGCAACGCTTGTGACCGGAACCCTCGGTTTCCAGAATCAGCCTTTCGACGTGGGATTGCGTCCAAATCGTCAGGTTCGGGCGGTGTTTCGCCGGGCGCAAGAAAGCCTTGGAGGTATTCCAGCGCCAGCCGGAGCGTTGGTTGACCTCGAAATAGCCGACACCCTCATTGTCGCCGCTGTTGAAATCGTCGGAGCGCGGAATACCGGCCTCGACGGCGGCCTCGGCGAAGGATTCGAGGATGTCCCATTTGAGCCGCTGCTTCTCTATCCGCCATTCGCCACCGTGACCGTGCATGTCGGAGAACCGGCTGTTGCCGCCGGTCTTCGGGTCCGCGCCGTTGTCGAGCCGGTAATGGTCCTCATGCGCCTTGAAATCGGGCAGGCAATTCTGCCAGGACCAGGCGGCATCGCCGGTCGCCGTCGCCCAGCCGTCGAAGTCGCGCGCCTGGCCGCGCATATAGATCATGCCGTTGATCGAGGAGCAGCCACCCAGAGTCTTGCCGCGCGGATAGCGCAGCGACCGGCCGTTCAGCCCGGCATCCGGTTCGGTCTTGTACAGCCAGTCGGTGCGCGGATTACCGATGCAATAGAGATAGCCGACGGGGATGTGAATCCAGTGATAGTCGTCCTTGCGGCCAGCTTCTAGCAGCAGCACGCGCATCGCGGGATCGCGGCTGAGGCGATTGGCGAGCAGGCAGCCTGCGGAGCCTCCACCGACGATGATATAGTCAAAACTATCGTCGACGGGGTAAGAAGCGCGGCTGGTCATCGGCTTGCCCGCCTGCTGCGATTCAACACCGCACAATCATAAGATTCGACGATTTGCCGTGGCATTTTAGCCTCCTCCTCATCTCTATTTTCAGGAATAGCGGAGGAGTGACGCAGAAATCCAATGACAAATAGCATAAGGCATTATAAGTGAAACTAATATGCTTCAATCAATTGACCTGAGAACATTGAGGGCATTCGCTACTGTCGCGCGCGAAGGCAACGTCACGCGCGCCGCGGAGCAACTGCATATCACCCAACCTGCTGTGACGCTGCAATTGAAGCGCCTTGCCGCCGATACCGGGCTCACCTTGTTCCGGCGGACGTCCACGGGTCTGGAGCTGACGCAGGAGGGAGCTCTTCTTGCCGCCAAGGCGGAGCAGGTGTTGGCGGCACTTACGGATTTCGGGCAGACGGCCGGGCACCTGGCGACGCGCGTGCGGGGGAAACTTCGGATCGGCACCATCATCGACCCGGAGTTCACACGCTTGGGTGCGTTTCTGAAGGCGCTGATCGAAAGCGGGCCAGGCATCGAGACGACGTTGCGCCATGGCATGAGTGGAGATGTACCGGAAGGGCTTCGACGGAATGAACTGGATGCTGGATTCTTCCTCGGAGACCCAAGGGACTACGATCCTGTAGCCGAGCTTTCGGATGAAACTACCACCAAACTGTTTTATGGCAGGGAACTGGCACAACTGACTTATCGCGTCGTCGCCCCGCCGTCGCTTGCCAGCTTCGTGCGCGGTGCGGATTGGGTACAGCTAGCATCCCTGCCCTGGATCGGTACACCACCCGCTTCGGTGCATAACCGACTGCTGGCACGCCTGTTCACCGATCTTGGCCTGCGCCAGAACATCGTCTCCCAGGTTGATCAGGAAGCGTCGATGGTCGCCATGGTCCGCACGGGCGTTGGCTTGAGCCTCTGCCGTGAGTCGATCGCTCTCCATGAACAACAAGCCCACGGGCTCTTCATCGCCGATGCGGTGAAAATTTCGACGACATTGAGCTTCATATGCATGGAAGCTCGTAGGGATGATCCCACTGTTGTGGCCGCATTTGATGCAATCAAACGTGTTTGGGTGTTTGGGGTTAAGCAGATCAAATTCGCTCAACATCTTGCACACGGCCTTGGAGTGAACCCCTCGGGCTGGGCCACGGGACACGGAAAAACTGATACGCTCTGTGGGCCTCAATCGGAGAAGGCTCATGAAGTCCCGAGGACCATATCGAGGGCACTCGACGCCGTTCAAGCTGCAGCTTTGCCAGGATATTCGAAACGGCGTCATCGGACGACGTGACGCACAGCGCACTTATGGTGTTTCGGCCACATTGCGCGGCGCATGCGGCAAGGCCGGCCGCAGCCGTCGACGGAAAAACGACGACGAGCTGGCCGATTGATCTGCGCTGGACGCTGCAGGTGGTGCTTTATTTGCCTTGGTCTGTGGTCTGGATCAAGTGAGGGCGGTTTTTGCGGTGCTGGGTGCTGTGGGGATTGCTTGCCGGGCGACTGCGAACGCGGTTTTGTGGCGGGGTCAAACGCAAGAATCCCCGCAGGGGGGCTTTTGTGGATCGCAGGGAATTTTGGTTGCGGGGGGCCCTGAGGACACAGAGACTTGTACTGCATCAGGTTCCGTATTGATTTGCGGCAATAGTTTCTGCGCTCATCATAAGCAACCTACAGAATGCACACTCGGGTAATGGCTGTATAGGGGCCGCAACCCGTCGGCAGCTGTCGCATCGCGTTGAGCGATAACTGCCATTCGACTTTCGGCCTCGAAAACGTCTTTCAAATTTGAGTTGCATAATCACAAAAGATGCCATTATTCCACGAATGCTGACGGTTGCCTTGCACCACCGATCTTGCTGATTGCCGACCGGTGATTCAATGGATAAAAACCTGCCTACCCCTCCTCGCTCGGCTTCCGCCCGGTTGCGTGTGCGCGCCGTTCATATCTGTTTGATACGAGTGCTGGTCATGGGCAATTCGAACATTGCTCCGCCCTGCACGAGAGCCGATTGCGTTTCAATCGTCTGCCATAGGGCAAGGATGCGCTCCATCTGCTTGATGAGCGGGGATTTATACAGCCCTTTCGAGAGGAAGAACCCCACCAAATGTGAATTGCGGAAGGCATTGTATTCGGTTTTGTTTCGAGTGATCCGACGATCACCAGATATAACGATCCATCGGCCCTCGGCGCTCAATTCTGTAATCCATTGGATATCCTTGACGCCCGGCCCATACCGCTCCCGAACGTGAATGATCTCGTGCTTCCCGGCAAACAATGCGTTCAAGGAACGGGCGAGCGCGGGAGGAAGGTTTTCATCTACCAGAACCTTCAAGCTGCTCTCTTCAGATCGCTCTCGAATTGCAGCGCATCGCGAACGACGGCCACCGGCACATCGAATATCCGCGCAACATCCTCGACCGACCCTTCCGCCTCAACCGCTTCGGCCAGAGCTACTGTCGGAACTCCAAAATCATATGCGATGGGCTGGCCGAAGGCCCTGCCCGGATCGATCACAATCGACTTCTTGCCATGGAATGGTCGCCAACGGACCACGGCGTCATCTTCGATGTCGAGGTCTTTAAAGGTCCGTTCGATGACCTGTTTGAAGACATACTGCTTTTTCTTGAGGTCGAGCAGTTTCGGCTCGCCGAGCTGATCCCCCGCGCGCTCGATACTTTCGAGAAAAATAGTGCGCCCGTCCGTCTGGAAACGCCGGGTAGAAAATGGACGCTCATCATTCGCGCATTCCCTCGCATAATCGAGGCAGTTGCGAATAGCGAACAGACCGACGCCTGCATCGAGGAACGCCTTGACGAAGCGCAGTTCGATCAAATCGCGGAAGCCGATCTCAAGGTGGTCCTCAATGGCGATGTGTTGCGTCGTCCAGAGCGGGGGCATCTGGCGAGCCTCACCACCGCGCTTATAGGTGTATCCCCGCAGCCAGCGATTTACGTTGAGGGCAGGCGTCCTCAATAGGCGCGCAGCTTCGTGCGCGGTGTAGGAGCCTACGCCGATTACATCCGAAGCCAGAGCGGGGGTGCGCATTGAGGTCATGGCGGCAACCTACCGATATCTCCAACGCCCGCAAGATGGCCTTCATCATGCAGTAGGATTTTTTCCAACTGATAAGAACAAAATCTTCATCCCGAAATCGTCCATCGCAATGGCATCCGACGAACTTTCTCAGCCGCGTCCAAGACGGAGTTTGTGGAGTTCGTCTTGCTTGCTGCGAAGCTGTTCGGGCGAAGCTTTCCATCCGAATGCGTCGAAAATTTCCAAGAGCATCGACAATGCGGGGTCTTTCGGATCGCCCCCCTCAAAGTCGGATGGGGACAACAGCCTGCGGACGACGATAGCAGGCGATGGCGTCATCATTGGGGAAGATGCCGACGACCTCGGTCCTGCGCTTGATTTCGCCGTTGAGGCGCTCGATCGGGTTGGTGCTGTGCAGCTTGGCGCGGTGCTCCTTCGGGAAGGTCATGTAGGCGAGAACGTCTTCTTCTGCATCATCCATGATGGCGGCGAGCTTGGGGACCTTCGGCCGGATCTGGTCGGCGACGGCGCGCCATTGGGCGCTTGCGGCTTCCGGCGTCTCCTGGGCGAAGGCGGTGGCGATGAAGGCGGAGACGACACGCCGACCGCTCTTGCCGGCGTGGGCAAGAACGTTGCGCATGAAGTGGACCCGGCAGCGCTGCCAGGTTGCGTTGAGCACCTTGGTGACGGCGGCCTTTAGGCCCTCGTGGGCGTCGGAGACGACCAGCTTGACGCCTCTGAGGCCACGGCGGGTCAGCTTTCGTAGAAACTCGGTCCAGATCGGCTCGGCCTCGGAGGTGCCGACCTCCATGCCCAGCACCTCGCGGCGACCGTCGCTGTTGACACCGACGGCGATGATGACGGCGACGGAGACGATGCGGCCGCCACGGCGAACCTTCAGGTAGGTGGCATCGATCCACAGATACGGCCAGTCGCCCTCGATCGGCCGCTCGAGGAAGGCCTTGACCTTGCCGTCGATCTCTTCGCACAGCCGGCTGACCTGGCTCTTGGAGATGCCGCTCATGCCCATGGCCTTGACCAGATCGTCGACCGAGCGGGTCGAGATCCCCTGCACGTAGGCCTCCTGAATGACCGCCGTCAGCGCCTTCTCGGCCATGCGCCGCGGCTCCAGGAAGCCCGGAAAGTAAGAGCCCTTCCTAAGCTTCGGAATGCGCAGCTCGACGGTTACGGCACGCGTCTCCCAATCCCGCTCGCGGTAGCCGTTGCGCTGGGCCGTCCGCAGCGGGTTCCTCTCGCCATAGCCGGCACCGGTGGCGGCGGGCCTTTCATCTCGAAATTTGAATTGAAGGACGCAGGCAAGCTACGCGAGTTCTTGTCGAGACAGGTTGCCATCGATACTGTCGGTAACGGCAGCGGATTCAAGCCTGCGCGCCTGCTTGACTTTGATGGCGATCCACCCGACGCGCTCGAACCCAATATGGCCGTCGCACTGGATCGCGCTTTGGCGCTCGTTTCCTCTGTCTGCGTATCCGCAGTCACGAGCCGCCGTCCGTTGCCCGATAACAGTCTTCTTCTTGCCGCCACATGGTCTTTCGGTCGGTGCCCGATCGAATTGCAGGATGAGATATTGAAGGCGGCTCAAGCGCATTTGGACGCAAGAGAACATGTTTTCCTCGAGAATAGGTCTGCATCGACCGTCATCCTTCATGGTCTGGGTCGGATCATAAAGGAGGAAAAGCGGCTCGAACGATCAATCGACCTCTTGCTGCGTCATCAGCCCTCGAAAGGAAATGTCCCCGCAGCGCTTGCATCGCTCCTAAGCCGTCCGATCGCGACACCTGAGGTGTTGACAGAAGAACGAGTTGCAAAAGCGACGGAGTTTGTCGTCGCACTTCTTGCGGAGTTGCGGCAGAATTAAAGATTCGGAGCCAACCTAAACTATGCGCTTCAGATCGTCGGGGGCATTTTGCGGTCCCGCCAGCAGCAACCATATGCTCTTCTTCTCGGGACCTCCCGCGAGGCTGAAGCGGTCCATCAGCAGTTATCGAGCCTGAAGCCATTGATGGAACGGCGAGCCACCGGAAACAGGCAGATACGTGCCAAACTGGTCATCATCGAAAGTCTGATGGAGATGCTGTCCGGCTCCGGCGGTGACACCGAGAACCGTGAAGCGCGGATGAATGACAAGAGCGAGTGGGTGGTCGGCGAGGTGCCGGAGCTGCGGATTGTTTCCGACGAGCTGTGGGCGAAGGTCAAGCAGCGCCAGCTGGCGGTCGAGGCAAGCTTCAGCCACACGACGACCAACCGGCTCAACCGTGCTCACCGGCCGCAGTATCTGCTGAGCGGCCTGCTCGAATGCGACCATTGCTGCGGCCCCTATGCCATTATGGCCAAGGACCGTTACGGCTGCACGAACCGCCAGAAGAAACTGCCGATCGACGATCTCGGCGGAATCGTCTGCACCAATGCCAAGACCATCAGCCGCCAGGAGCTGGAAGCGCGGGTGCTAGACGCCATTCCGACCAACCTGCTGACGCCCGAGCGCACGACCTCCTTCCAGGAGGAAATCAATCGCCAGGTTCAGAAGGCCGCGGCTGCGAGCGCCAGGGCCGCGGAGACGATCGAGGCCAAACTGAATGCAATCTCGTCCAAACAGAAACTGATCGCCGAACAGATGACCCAGCGCATGCTTGCCGGCCAGATGAAGATCGCTGCCTTTGACCAGATGCTCGACGATTTAGAGAAGGAGCGTACGCACCTGACGCTCGAGCTGGAAGCAGCCACGCCAATTTCACTGAGACGGAAGAAGAGCGATAGCGCTAGCCTGCGTAATTCGGGCGACCCGATCGTTGTGAACCCGTCAATGTTCCAGTCGGTTCTGGATGCCATGACGACGTCACTGAAGGGTGCCGGAGATGGCAACGACATGCTTGCGGGCTACGGCCAGTTTGTCCGCTCCCTCGTTCAGAAGGTGGTGATTGCGCCCTCCCCCGACAATCGCCGCGCAGACCTGACCATTCATGGCCGGTTGGCATCGATCCTTGCATCGATGGAAGCGTTTCAGGACTACAGCATGAGAATGCGCGAGCACTATCAACGGGATTACAGCACCCGTGTGAAGGCCGGCGAGTTCAGGGATATGAAGGGGAAAGCCTACTACCTGAGCCGCTTCCAGGCTATTCTCAAGGAGAAGGAAGCCGACTGGAAGCGGTTACAAGTCTCAGTGGTTGCGGGGGCAGGATTTGAACCTGCGGCCTTCAGGTTATGAGCCTGACGAGCTACCGGGCTGCTCCACCCCGCGCCAAGTGTAAATCCCGAAGGGATTTATCACGGTAACGCAA